>DATFEJ010000150.1:0-7795 GCA_035251235.1 Burkholderiales bacterium | reverse complement strand
CGGTCGTGCTGCTCGGCGGGCTGGACCTCCTGCGCCCCCTCGGCTATGCGGGAATCCCGGTCATCGTGGCGACGCCCGACGCGCGCGACCCGGCGCTCGACTCGCGCTACTGCCGCGGGCGCTGCCTGCTGCCGACGCTCGAGCGGCGCGAGGCCGTGATTGGCACGCTGCTCGCCGTCGGCCTGCGCCTCAAGCGCGCGCTCGGCTGCCGGGTACCGCTCTTCTACGGGACCGACGACCACCTGAGCCTGATCGACGACGCGCGCGAGGCCCTGCAGCGGGTCTATCTCCTCCTCCTCAATCCGCCTGAGGTCTCGCGCGCGCTCCTCGACAAGTCGCGCTTCCAGGCCCTCGCGCGGGCGCGCGGCCTGCCGGTGCCGCGCGCGCTCGACTGGGACGAGCTCGCCGATGTCGGCCGTCCGGTGCTCGTCAAGCCGCGCGTGAAGACCGGCTGGGAGGGCTCCACGGTGCACCGGCGGCTGCTCGGCGGCAAGGGCAAGGCGCGTATTTTCGCGAGCGGACGCGAGGTCCTCGCCCACCCGCACGCGCAGCAACTGCGCGAGCGCCTGACCTTGCAGGAGTACGTGCCCGGCGACGACCGGGCACTGTGGTCGTTCCACGGCTTCGCCGACGAGGACGGCGTGCTGCTCGCCGAGTTCGTGGGCCGGAAGCTCCGCACCTATCCGCCGCAGACCGGCACCAGCAGCTGCCTCGCGCTCGCGCGCGACGCCGAGGTCGAGGCGCTGGGGCGCGCGATCGCCGCGCGCGTGCCGCTGCGCGGCGTGTTCAAGCTCGACTTCAAGCGCTGCGCGGCGAACGGGCGGCTCTACCTGCTGGAGATCAACGCGCGCTTCAACCTGTGGCACCACCTCGGCGCGGCGAACGGCGTCAACCTGCCGGGCATTGCCTACGAATACCTGGTGCACGGCGTGCGCCCGGCGCCGCGCGCCCGCGGCACGCGCCGCATCTGGGTGTGCCCGCGCCTGGATTGGCGCGCCTACCGGGCCTACGCCGCGCGCGGCGAGCTGACTTTCGCCGCCTGGCTCGCCTCGCTCGTGCGCGCGCCACGCGTGTACGACACCTTTTCCTGGAGCGACCCGCTGCCCTGGGTCCGGCAGCGCGCACGGCGCGCGCCGGCGCGGCTCGCCCGCGAGCTGCGTGCGCTGGGTGCACGCCTGCAGCAATGGCTGTCTACGGCGTCCTAGGCGACATCCACGGCAACCGCGAGGCGCTCGCCGCGGTGCTCGCGTTCTTCAACCGGCGCGGGGTCGCGCGCGTGCTGTGCACGGGCGACCTCGTCGGCTACAACGCCGACCCGGATGCCTGCGTCGCGCTGCTGCGCGCGCGCAACGCGTTCGTCATCGCCGGCAACCACGACCTGATCAGCGTCCGGCGCCTCGGCTTCGCGCGCTGCTCGCGGCCGGCCGAGTATGCGCTGCGGCGCACGCGTCGGCGGCTCGCGCCCGGCACGGCCGGCTACCTGGGCGCGCTGCCCGCGTGGCGCACGGTCGGCGAGCGCATCCTGCTCGTGCACGGCAGCGTCGCGGACGTGGAGCGGCGCCTCGCCACGCCCGCCGAGACGCTCGCGGATGCAGTGCGGCTGCGCGCCGGGTTCCCGCAGGTGCACGTGTGCTTCTACGGCCACCTGCACGCGCAAAAGGCGTTCCAGATCGAGGGCGGGACGGCACGCGAGCTCGAAGGCGACACGCTGCGGCTGCGCCCCGAGTACCTGTACTACGTGAATCCCGGCTCGGTGGACGCGGCGCGCAAGCGCGCGCCGCGCTTCGCCGAGTGCGCGCTGTTCGACGACGTGACGCTCGAGCTGGAGTTCCACCGCCTCGCCTACGACGAGCGCGGGGCCGAGAGGCGGGCCGCAGCGTGCGGCTACCGCATCGGGCCGTGGATGGACCGGTACTATGCCCTGCGGCGCCGCATCAGGCGCGGCTTCATGGTCCGAAGGGACTAGCGGCGCTCACCACGCGCGGCATGCGCAGCGGCGATGCTCGCGGGCATGATCCTCCTTTCCGGCCGCGCCGCGACCTACGGCGAGCTGTGGTTCGACGAGGCGCCGCCGGCCGATGCCGGCGTCGACATCTTCCAGTACCGCTTCCGCGGCGTACCGGTTTCGAATGGGCGCGCGACGCCGCTCCTCACCATGGTGACCGACCTCGTCCCGGAGGAAGAGGCGATCCTCGCGCGCTTCGGCAAGGACTGCCGCTACAAGATCCGGCGCGCGGACACGAAGGACGGGCTCGCGTTCGAATTCAGCGCCGAGCCCGAGCAACGGCTCGAAGGGTTCGCGGACTTCTTCGATGCCTTCGCGAAGCAGAAGGGCCACAGTCCCTGCGACCGGCACTGGCTGCGCGCGGCCTGCGAGGCGGGACAGCTCGCGCTGTCTGCGGCGTACCGTGATGCAGAAGCGCTCGTCTGGCACGCGCACGTGTTGTGCGCGGGCACGGCGGGGCTGCAGTACACGGCGTCGCACTTCCGCGGCCAGGACAACGACTTCCGCGCCCTAGTCGGGCGCGCGAACCGCTGGTTGCACTGGCAGGACATGCAGAAGTTCAAGTCGATGGGCTTCTCCCGCTACGACTGGGGCGGGCTGTTCGCGGACGAGTCCACGCCCGAGCGCGCGGGCATCAACCGCTTCAAGCGTGATTTCGGCGGCGAGCAGGTCCGGCTGTACGAATGCAGGGTCCCCGTGAGCGCGCGCGGGCGCGTCTATCTGCCGCTGCGCGATGCGTGGCGGAGGCTCGCAGCATGAGGATCTGCCTCCTCGGCCTGGAAAACCTCGCCGTCCTCGCCCCCGAGTTCCGCCACCACAACATCGCGGGCGAAGGGGTGCAGCAGACGCTGCTCGCCAGGGCGCTCGTGCGCCGCGGCCACGACGTGCGCATGGTGACCTGGGACCACGGCCAGCCCGAGGCGAAGGAATGGGACGGCATCCGCGTGCACAAGGCCTACGCGCCGAGCGCCGGCGTTCCCCTGCTCCGCTTCTTCCACCCGCGCTGGAGCAGGCTGTGGCGCGCGCTCGAGCGCGCCGACGCGGATCTCTACTACACGAGCTGCGCGGGCATGCACGTCGGGCTGCTCGCGCTGTTCTGCCGGCGCCACGGCAAGCGTTTCGTCTTCCGCAGCGCGAGCGACGCAGACTGCGATCCCGCGCGGCTGCTGGTGCGCTACCGGCGCGACCGCTGGCTGTACGGCTACGGCCTCAGGCGCGCCGGCGCGATCCTGGTGCAGAGCGAAGCGCAAAGGCAGGCGCTTGCGCGCCACTATGGACTCGCCGGCCGCGTGGCCGGCATGCTGGTCGAGCCCGCGCAGCCCGGGCGCGTGCGCGACGTCGAAATCCTCTGGGTGAGCAACATCCGGCGCGTGAAGCGTCCCGACCGCGTGCTCGATCTGGCGGCCGGCCTCCTGCGGCGCCATTTCCACATGGTGGGCGGGCCGCTGCCGGGCGAAGAGGCGCTCTATCGCGAGATCGAAGCCGCCGCCCGCTCGCGCCTCAACGTCACGTTCCACGGGCGCCTCTCCTACCACGACACCGCCGCGCTCTACGGCCGCGCGCGCGTATTCCTCAACACCTCCGACGTGGAGGGCTTCCCCAACTCCTACCTGCAGGCCTGGATGCGCGGCGTGCCCGTGGTCACGCGCCTCGACCCCGACCGCGTCATCGAGCGCGAGGGCCTCGGAGCGGTCGCGCGCTCGAGCGCGGGGCTGGAGGCCGCGCTGCGCGGCCTGCTCGGCGACGCGCAGGCCTGGCAGGCGGCGAGCGCGCGCTGCGTCGCGCACATGGCGCGCGAGCACGGCGAGGAGCGCGTGCTCGGACCCTACCTCGAGGCGTTCGACACGGCCCTGCGCCGGCCGCCGGCCGCCGAGTACGGCACCGCAAGGGCCTGAGCAATGCTGAGGGTCGGCCTACTCATCGACGGCGCCGAGCTGCGCTGGTTCGACGCCGAGCTCGTGCGCCGGCTCGGCCCCGACCGCGTGGTGCTCGTCATTCAGCAGCAATTGCCGCGGCGCTCGCTCGCCGGACGCATCCGGCGCGCCTGGCGGCGCGGGACGCTCGTGCGCTCGGCAGTCTTTCGCCTCGCGGTCTGGCTCGAGCGGCGCCTGATCGCCGCCCGGCACCCGGGGATCGAGGACCTGTTCCGCACGATCACGGTGGACAAGGTCTGCGACAGCGAGCGCCTGCCGCTGGCGCCGATCGTCTCGCCTTCCGGCTGCGTGCACCGCTTTGCCGACGCCGACGTGCAGGCGATCAAGGCGTGCCAGCTCGACGTCATCCTGCGCATGGGCTCGGGCATCCTGCGCGGGGAGATCCTGAGCGCGGCAAGACACGGCGTCCTTTCGTTTCACCACGGCGACAACCGCACGCATCGCGGCGGCCCTGCGGGGTTCTGGGAGGTGCTCGAGCGGCGCGACTGCACCGGCTACATGGTGCAGCGCCTCACCGAGGAGCTCGACGCGGGCGAGGTGCTGGCGCGCGGCGAGCTCGGCACCAGGCCGCGCTACCTCGTCAACCAGCATCACCTGTTCAAGTGCTCGCTGCAGACGATGCTCGACGTGCTCGTGCGCCTGGAGCGCGGGGGCTCGCATCCGCGCGAGGCTCCCGCCGCGGACTGGTATTCGGCCCCGGTCTACTCGATACCGCGCGTCGCCGACACGCTGCGCTACCTCGGCGCGCAGGCCGGGCGCGCCGCGGCCGGCCTCGCGCGGCGTCTCCTGGTGCAGCGCAACGCCTGGGAACTGCGCGTGTATCGCGGCGACTGGCAGCGCCTCGTCGCCGCGCGCGCCGCAGCGCTGCCCGTGCCGCGCGGGAAGTTCTGGGCCGACCCCTTCGTCGTGCGCCGCGGCGGCGGCCCGGTGATTCTCTTCGAGGAGTACGAGTTCGCGCGCGGCAAGGCGCACATCGCCGCGCTGGTCGGCGCGCCCGACGGCCGCTTCGCCTATGCCGGTCCCGTGATCTCTGCGCCCTACCACCTGAGCTTCCCGTTCGTCTTCGAGCATGCGGGCCAGCTCTATATGTGCCCCGAGACGCACGAGGCGCACCGCATCGAGCTGTGGCGCTGCGTGTCCTGGCCGCTCGAGTGGCGCTTCGAGCGCGTGCTGATGGATGGCGTCGACGCCTGCGACTCGATGCTCGTCGAGCACGGCGGGCGCTGGTGGCTGCTCTCCAACCTCGAGCGCGACGGCGCGGGCGACTTCGGCCGCGAGCTGCACGCGTTCCACGCCGACTCGCCCCTGGCGCCGCAGTGGACGCCGCACGCGGCGAACCCGGTGGTCACCGGTGCGAGCCGGGCGCGCAACGCCGGCCTGCTGCGGCGCGACGGCCGGCTCTTCCGCCTCGCGCAGGCGCAGGGCTTCGACCGCTACGGCAGCGCGCTGCAGCTCTTCGAGATCACGCAGCTCTCGGCGCAAGGCTACGCCGAGCAGCCGGTCGCCCGCCTGGAGCCCGCACGCGACCGCGGCGAGCTCGGCGTGCACCACCTCTCGGCGAGCGGCGACACGGTGGTGTTCGACGTGCTGCGCGCGCACCGCTTCTGGACGCCGCTCAGCGTGCCAGCACGATTCCGTCCTTCGCCGCGAGCCTCAGCCGCCGCGCTCCCGGCTCGAGCGCCACGGTCTTCGCCGACCCGGTCGGGTTGACGAGCGCCACGCCGCGCTCGAAGTCGCGCCGCCACACGCCGTCGCGCCAGGGCGCATCCGGCGGCGGCGAGACGGCCTTGCCGAGCTCGAGCTCGTATTCCTCGAACCACGGCACGCTGCCGTAGCCCTTCGACTTGTCGGTGAAGGAAAAGTAGCCGTCCGCGAGCAGGCACGAGGCGTAGGCGTAGCGGAAGAAGCGCCCGTCCCCGGGATCGCCGTGCACGTTGAAGCCCACGAGGTGCGGCGCGCGCGTGTTGGCGAGCACCGCGCGGTAGCGCCGCATCATCGCCTCCCAGCCGCCCCAGGACTCGATCGACCAGCGCTCGCCCATCAGGCCCTCGAGGAACGCGCCCTCCAGCACGCCGCGCCATTCCGGGTTGGCGAGGTCGTGGTCGACGTTGGCGAGGAGGAGCTTGCCCGGCATCAGCTCGCGCAGGCGCCGCCAGTGCGCGGCATGCCCGGCGAAATGCGCGGCGAGCACTTTCGCATCCTTCGGGTCGTCGTTCGCGCCGTCGCCGTTCCAGTCGCCCTTCACGCGCAGCGGGTGGATGACATTGTCGAGGAACACGAGGTCGAACTGCGGCACGTCGCGGAAGTACGCCGCGTAGTTGCGCTCGGCGAGCCACTCGGGCCAGCGTCGTCCCAGCGCATCGGGCTTTGCCCAGGGCGTGAAGTTGGTTTCCCAGTTCGCGTAGCGGTCGGTCCACTGCACGCGGCGCCCGGCCCCGTTGCGCAGCCACCAGCCTTCCTTGTGCAGCTTCTCGCGCAGGTCGCGCGTGGCGACGTCGCGCGGGTCGTCGTTCGCCTCGTTCAGCACCGTGTACTGGCCCACGAGCAGGCGCGGATTGCGCGCCTTCAGCGCCTGCACCACCTTCCTGATCGCCGCGGCGCTCGACTCGGCGTAGCCGTGCGGGTTCCAGCCGGGGTAGAAGCCCAGCACGACGACGTCCAGGCGCGCGAGCTGCTCCTGGTACAGGGCATCGTCGTAGTGCTTGGCGCCGATGTTCATGCCCATCAGGCGCGGGAACTCCTGCGCCTGCGCGGCACAGGCCGCGAGCGCGAGGCACGCGAGCAGCGCTTTCAGCCGCCGTAGTGCCATGGCGTCTGCGCGATGGTGAGCGGCCGCACCTCCTCGCGGCATGCGGCCTCCACAGCCTCGAGGATGACGAGCGCGTGATCGCCGCCGGTGTCGAGCACGCGCCGCACGCGGCCCTCGACGTGCGCGGGCAGGCGCGGCAGCACGGGCGCCGCCGTATGCCCCTCGGCGAAGGGCTCGCCGTTCAGGGTGCCGCCGCCAGCGTCGGTGGGGTGGAAGAAGCGCTTGGCGATGTCGCGCTGGTCCGCGCCCACGATGTGCAGCACGGCGCTGCCGCTTTCCTCCAGGCACTGGAACACGTTGCTGTCGCGGCGCACCGCCGCCATGACGAGCGGCGGCCGGAACGAGATCTGCGATACCCAGGTCACGGTGGCCGCGCCGAAGCGCTCACCGCTGCGCGCGGTGAGCACGAACACGCCGTTGGCGATCAGGCGCAGCGTCTTCTGGCGGACCCTGGCGTCCATGCGCGCCTCATGCGGTGGCCCGCAGCGGCAGCGACTCGATCTCGCGGTGCTCGGCGGCGAGCAGGTCGTAGAGCAGCCGGTCGCACGGCCGGCCGTCGATGGCGTGGCTCCGGCGTTGGCGCCCCACGAAGCGGAATCCCAGACGCTCCACCAGGCGCTGCGAGGGGTTGCCCTCGGCGACCCAGGTCTGGATCACGTGCAGCTTGAGCTCACGGAACGCCAGCGTCAGGAACCTCGAGCCGGCGAGCGTGCCCCAGCCCCGGCTGCGGAACGACTTGTCGCCGGCGGCGCCCCAGAACACCGCAGTGCGAAACCGCCGGTCGACGTTGTTCAGCGCCGCGATGCCGATCGGGCGGTCGTCGAGCGGCGAGGTGTACAGGCGCAGGAAGTGCGTATCGCGCTGCGCCATGATCTTCAGCAGCAGGGGCGAGATCGCCTCGCCGCCGTTGCCGAAGTCGAGCCACTGGTAGTTCTCCCTCTGCGCGAGCCAGCGCGCGGCGAGCGCGATGCGCTCGGGTGTGTCGAGCGGCAGCAGCGTCACGGGCGCGCCTCGCGGGGGGCGTAGCGCCGCCGCGGCGCGTGCCCG
>DATFEJ010000007.1:0-5710 GCA_035251235.1 Burkholderiales bacterium | reverse complement strand
ATGTGCTCGCCGCGGCGCAGCACCTGCGCGGCGGCGAGCATCACGATGAGGACGAGGAGGAAGCCGACCGCGTCGTCCACCCAGGCGGGCGGGCGGTTGAAGGCATAGCGCATCACCACCGCCCAGGCGATGAGCGCCAGCGACACGAGCACGCCCGCCGCGGACACGGCGACCGCGGCGCGCGTCAGCGCGCCCAGGAGGCGCGCCGCGAGCGCGAGGGCGCGCGCCTTCATGGCGCCGTCCTCAGAGCTTGCGCATCATCTCGATCAGGCGCGCGCCGTCCGGGCTCGCCTCGATGAAGGCCTTGATGACCGCGGGCTGCATGCCATCCGCCATGACCTTCTCCTGCGCCTTGCTGAGCACGGTGACGGTCATGCCCTTGTCGCGCAGCTGCTGGATGTGCGCCTCGGGAATGCCGTCCTGGGCGGGGATGGCGCGGTCTTCCGCCTTCACCACCGCGTCCTGGATGCCCTTTCTCAGCTCGGCGGGCAGCCCGTTCCACCACGCCGGGTTCACGATCAGGTTGTCGTAGGCGAGGATGATGTTGGAGGCGACGCCGAACTTCTGCACCTCGTAGAACTTGCGGCTGAAGGCGGCCTGCACGCCGGTGAAGCCCGCGTCGATGACGCCGGTCTGCAGCGCCTGGTAGACCTCGGGCGCGGGCATGGGCGAGGGCGCGGCGCCCATCGCCGCGAGCCCGGCGTCGAAGAGCTTCGACAGCCCGCGCACCTTCACGCCCTTGAAGTCCTCGGGCGTGACGAGCGCCTTCTTCGCGGAGGTGAAGATGCCGTCGTTCGCGTCCATCAGCCAGGCGATGTTGGTGACGCCCTTCTCGGCCATCTTGGCGTCGAGCAGCTTTTGCGCCTCCGAGCCGCGGAAGGCGCGCATCTTGGCCACCGAGCTCATGAAGTAGGGGATCACGGTGACGTTCATCTCGGGAATCGTGCCGCCCCACTGGAACGAGAGCACGGCCGCCGACTCGAGCTTGCCGCCCGCCACCGCGGCGTGGTGCTGCGCGGGCTTGAAGAGCTGCGCCGCGCCGAAGATCTGCACCTCGACCTTGCCGCCGGTGTTGGCCTTCACGTCGGCGGCGAACTGCTCGAGGTTCTTCGCCGAGTGGTGCGCGGGCGGGAACTGGTGCGACAGGCGCATGGTGTAGTCGGCCGCCAGCGCGCCCGCCGGGAAGCAGGCGGCGGCGAGGACGGCGAGGACGGCGGATTGCGGGCGTTTCATCTTCTCTCCTCCAGGGGGTCGTGGACCAGACAGATTCTTTCACAGTGGCGCGCGCCGGGCGCCGGGTTGTCAATTTTCATAAGGGGCAGTACCGTCGCCGTCTTTTCGGGCTAGCGTACGCCCTGCCATGGATCGCTTCTCGGTCATTCGCGTCATGCTCGTCGGCGACGGCCCGTCGCTGGCCGCGCCGCTGCTCGGCGCCCGGGGGGAGGGGGAAAACGGGACGTTCGAGATGGTGGGCGAGGCCGCCAGCGCCTCGGAAGCCTGCGCGCGCGCGGCGGAGATGCGCCCCGACGTGGTGCTGCTGGACATCGAAGCCTGCGGCATCGCCGCGGTGGGGCGCCTCGCCACGCAGGGCTCGGCCCCGGTGCTGGTGATCGCGACGCGCGACGACGCCGAGGTGCGCGTCAAGGCGGTGCGCGCGGGCGCCCGCGGGGTGGTGCAGAAGCAGGAAGAGCCCTGCACGATCCGCAAGGCGGTGCGCAAGGTGTGCGAGGGCGAGCTGTGGCTGGACCGCGTCTCGACCGCGAAGCTGTTCGCCGAGCTGCTCGGCACGGGCGAGGGGCAGGGGTTGCGGGTGCCGGAAGGCAAGATCGCCAACCTGACCATCCGCGAGAGCGACATCGTGCGCGCCCTGCTGCGCCACGAGGGCGCCAGCAGCCGCGAGCTCGCCCAGGGCCTGAGCATGAGCGAGCAGACCCTGCGCAACCATTTCAGCTCCATCTACCGCAAACTGGGGATCCCGAACCGGGTGGGCCTCGTGGCCTACGCGGCGCGCAATCGGCTCGAGAGCGCCGGCTGACCCGGCCCGGCGGCCGGTTTTTACCGTATGCTGTTGATTTAACGGCTTTCCCAGCCGAGGGGGCATGCGCGAGTTCGTCGGCCGTTTCCGGGCCTATTTCCTGTCCGCGGCGTTCTTCAGCCTGGTGATCAACCTGCTGATGCTCGCGCCTGCGCTGTTCATGCTGCAGGTGTTCGACCGCGTGGTGTCGAGCCGCAGCGTTGAGACGCTGGTGATGCTGTTCGTGCTCACGCTCATGGCGCTCGTGTGCATGGCGTACCTGGACGCGATCCGCGCGCGCCTGCTGGCGCGCGCCGCCATCCGCATGGAGAGCGAGCTCGGGCCGCGCGTGCTGACCAGCATGCTGCGCCAGAGCGCGCTCGCCAACCGCACGCAGTCGATGCACGGCCTGCGCGACATCTACGCGCTGCGCGCCTTCCTCACCGGGCCGGGGATCATCGCCATGTTCGACGCGCCCTGGGTGCCGCTGTTCATCGCGCTGATCTTCGTGTTCCACCCGCTGCTCGGCTCGGTGGCGCTCGGCGGCGCGCTGCTGCTCATCGCGCTCACCGCGTTGAACGAGCGGCTGTCGCGACGCTCGATCGAGGCCATGCAGGCCGACGCGCGCGCCGCCGGCCGCTTCGTCGACCAGAGCCTCGGCAACGCCGAGGTGGTGGGCGCGCTCGGCATGGTGGACAACGTCACCGAGGACTGGCGCGAGAAGACGCGCAAGGTCATGCAGTCGCAGTTCGAGGCCAACCAGATCGGCAGCTTCCTCACCAGCGCCACGCGCTTCCTGCGCCAGATGCTGCAGGTGGTCATGCTCGCCGCCGGCGCCTGGCTGGCGATCGAGCAGGTGACCACGCCCGGCGTCATGATCGCCGCCACCATCATCCTCGGGCGCGCGCTGGCGCCGATCGAGTCGCTGATCGCCGGCTGGAAGAGCCTGATCGAGGCGCGCGGCGCCTTCGAGCGCCTGGGCAAGGTAATGCAGTCCGAGCCGCAGGGCGAAGCGCCCATGACGCTGCCCGTGCCCAAGGGCGCGCTCAGCGTGGAGAACGTGCTGTTCGGCTTCCCCGGGCAGGACACGCCGGTGATCCGGCGCGTGTCCTTCGAGCTGGCGCCGGGCGGCTCGCTCGCCATCGTCGGCCCGAGCGCGGCCGGCAAGTCGACGCTCGCGCGCCTGCTGGTCGGCGTCTGGCACCCGGTGTCGGGATCGGTGCGCATGGACGGCGCCGACATCCGCTCCTGGCCGCGCGAGCGGCTCGGGCCGCACATCGGCTACCTGCCGCAGAACGTGGAGATCTTCGCCGGCACGGTGGGCGAGAACATCGCGCGCCTGGGCGAGGTGGACTCGGAGGCGGTCATCGAGGCGGCCACCCGGGCCAACGCGCACGAGATGATCCTCACGCTCGCCAAGGGCTACGACACGCCGGTCGGCGAGGGCGGGGCGCTGCTCTCCGCGGGCCAGCGCCAGCGCGTGGCGCTGGCGCGCGCGCTCTACGGCAAGCCGTGCCTCGTGGTGCTGGACGAGCCCAACTCGAACCTCGACACCAAAGGCGAGGCGGCGCTCGCGCAGGCGCTGCGCGTGCTGAAGGCCGAAGGGGTGACGGTGGTGGTCATCACCCACCGGTTGCCGCTCGTCTCGGTGCTCGACCGTGTGATGGTGCTCGCCAACGGCGCCATCCAGAAGCTCGGCACGCTGGACGAGGTGATGCCGCGCCAGGACCCGGCCGCGGTGGTGGCCGGCACCATCGGGCCGAGGGCCTAGCGGGCCGTGGCCGAGGCGATCGACAGCCCGAGGAAGCTCATCCACGCCGGCATCGCGGGCGTGGTGCTGCTCGTGCTCGCCGTCGCCGTCTGGGCGTCGCTCGCGCCGGTGAGCGGCGCGGTGATCGCGCCCGGCGCGGTCAAGGTGGACATGTACCGGCGCACGGTGCAGCACCAGGAGGGCGGCATCGTCGGCGAGATCCTGGTGCGCGACGGCAGCCGCGTGAAGGCGGGCGACCCGCTGGTCATCCTGAAGGACGTCAAGGTCGAGGCCGGCATCGAGCTGGTGCTCAACCAGCTGGACGGCGAGCTCGCCAAGAGCGCGCGCCTGCAGGCCGAGCAGGCCTGGGCGCAGGAAGTGAAGTTCCCGGAAGAGCTGGAAAGGCGCGCCGGCGACCCGCGCGTGGCCGACGTGCTGCGGCGCGAGCGCGAGCTGTTCAAGACGCGGCGCGAGGCCTACGACTCGCAGCTCGGCCTGATCCGCGCGCAGATCCGCGACGTCGGCAACGAGATCCGCGCGCGCCAGGCGCAGATCAAGGCCGACCACGCGTCGCTGCGGTTCCAGCGCGAGGAGCTCGAGTCCAACCGCAAGCTCCTCAAGGACGGCTTCATCAGCAGCACGCGCGTGATGTCGCTCGAGCGCGGGCTGGCGGACGTCGAGGCGCGCCTGAGCGAGCACGAGGCCGACCTCGCCACGGCGCGCGGCAAGGTCTCCGAGCTCAACCTCAAGGCGGAGAACCTGCGCACCACCATGATGCAGGAGGCGGCCAACGAGCAGCGCCAGAACACGCTGCAGATCCTCGACCTGCGCGAGCGGCTGCGGCCGCTGCAGGACGCCTCCACCCGCCAGCGCGTGGTGGCGCCGATCGGCGGCGAGGTGGTGGCGCTCAAGTTCACCAGCGTGGGCACGGTGATCGGGCCGCGCGACCCGATCCTGGACATCGTGCCGGAGAACATCGAGCTGGTGATCGAGGGGCGCGTGCGCCCCGAGGACATCAACTACGTGAGCGTCGGCGCCGACACCGACGTGCGGCTCACCGCGTTCCGCCAGCGCATCACGCCGGTGGTCGCCGGCACGGTGATCTACGTCTCGGCCGACCGCATCGAGGACCGCAACGAGCGCACCGCCTACTACGTGGTGCACGTGCGCGTCACGCCCGAGGCGCTCGCCAAGGCGGGCGACTTGAAGCTGCAGGCCGGCATGCCCGCCGAGCTCTACATCAAGACCGCGGCGCGCACCGCGCTCATGTACGTGCTCGACCCGGTGACCGGCTTCCTGCAGCGCTCGCTCAGGGAGCCTTTGACGGGGCCCGGCGGCAAGCCACCAGCACGGTGACCGCGCGGCCGATGGCCGCGACCTCGGTGTTCTCCAGCTTCTCGCCGCCCGGCGCGCTGCGGAACGCCGCCGACTGCTTCTCGAGGAAGGCCTGCGCCACCTCGCCCTTCACGCCGAAGCTGATGTTCTGCGGCAGGTCGCCCATCCGCTTTTGCACCGCCAGCGCGTCGAGCTTCGAGGTGACGATGCCGATCACCTGCCCGCCCTGGTCGAGGATCGGGCCGCCGCTGTTGCCCTTGTGGATGGGGGCGGAGATCTGGAAGCGCGTGGCGTCGCCGCGCAGGCCGCCCACCGCGCTCACGTAGCCGAAGGCGACGTTGGGCTCGAAGCCGAGCAGCGCCGCGAGCGGAAAGCCGACCACGACCACCGACTCGCCGGCCTGCAGCGCCGTGCCGCGGCGGAAGGTGGCCGCGCGCGCGAAGCGGCGCTCCACCTTGATGAGCGCGAGGTCGTTGGCCACGTCGCTGCCGAGGAGCGTGGCCCTGGCGCTCTGCTCCTTTTCGTCGCGCACGCCGATCTGCGCGCAGTCCTGCACCACGTGGTGGTTGGTGAGCACCAGGCCGTCGTCGGCCGAGGCGATGACGCCGGCG
>DATFEJ010000012.1:0-31027 GCA_035251235.1 Burkholderiales bacterium | reverse complement strand
AAAGGAGTCCATCATGGACAGAAATGCAGCGGGTTTCGACGGTGCCCTGGCCACCGGTACGGCGCTCGCGATCGACGCTCTGGGCGTGACGGTCGTCTGGGCCTTCGCCCTCGGCGCGCTGTTCGGCTGGGTCATCGACCGGTTCCGCGCGGGAGGTCGGCCGTGAAGACGCTCAGCAGGCTGCTGTTCGCCACGTTGCTTTTCCTCAATATGTTGCCGGCCAGCGCGGCGGAACTCGGCGCTCGCTCCAGCAGCGCGGCGGGGGTCACCGTGAAAGTGACGCCCAAGGACGTTTCCCCGCAGGCAGCCGTGTGGACATTCGCGGTGGTACTGGATACGCACAGCCAGGATCTGCGCGACGACCTCGCGACGAGCACCGCGCTTGTGGACGCGCGCGGCGGCCGCCATGCGCCGCTCGCCTGGGAAGGCGCGGCGCCGGGCGGTCACCACCGCGCGGGCGTGCTGCGCTTCAAGGGCCTGGGCGTGCAGGCAGACGCCATCGAACTGCAGATCCACCGCGCGGGCGAGCAGGCGCCGCGCGTCTACCGGTGGAAGCTGAAATAGGGAGCCATCACCATGCTTGCGCAAGCTGCAATCGCCCGTCCCGCCGGCTTCGGCGCGGCCGCCTTCGGCGCGCTGCTCGCCCTCTATGTGGTCGCCCTCACGCTGGTGTCGGGCTGGACCTTCACTGCCGAGCAGATCGCCGAGTTCTGGATGTACATCGTGCCGCTCGCTGCCGGCTTTGGCCTGCAGGTCGCCCTCTACATGCGTCTGCGCGAAGTCGTCAGCCGGGCAAAGGAGGCTGGCGCCGTGGTCGCGGCCTCGGGCACCACCTCGACGGCTGCGATGGTTTCCTGCTGCGCGCATTACCTCGCCAATGCCGCGCCGGTGCTCGGCGCGAGCGGCCTCGTGGCCTTCGCGGCGCACTACCAGGTCGAGCTCTTCTGGGTCGGCCTGGCGTTCAACGTAGCGGGCATCGCCTACATGGGCGCAAAGCTCTACCGCGCGACGAAAGCGCACGCGCAGTGCGTCACGTGATCCCGGGCTGGCGATGAGTCGCGACCACGCCTATGTCTGGCTCGCCTGGGCGAGCGCATTCCTCGTGCCATGGATTGCGCTTTACCTCGCCAGGCCGGAATTCCGGCGCCAGATGCTGAGAGTGAGCGCCGCGACCAGCCTGCTCGGCCTTACCGAGCCGATCTTCGTGCCGGAGTACTGGAATCCCCCCAGCCTCTTCGATCTGGCGCAGCGCTCGGGTTTCGATGTGGAGAGCCTGATCTTCTGCTTCGCCATCGGCGGTATCGGCGCATTTGGCTACAACGCGCTGGCGCAGCGCGCACTGCAGCCGGTGCCGATGCAGGAGCAGCACGCGGCGCGCCATCGCTTCCACGGGCTTGCGCTCGCTGCGCCGTTCGTCGCGTTTGCGCCGTTGTACCTGCTGCCTTGGAACCCGATCTACGCCGGCATCGCTGCGCTTGCCACCGGCGGCGCCGTCAACGTGCTCTGTCGTCCCGACCTGGCGCGCAATACGCTGCTCGGTGGCGCGCTGTTCACCGTCTTGTACGCGATCTTCATGATGCTCCTGGTCGTTGCGGTGCCCGGCTACATCGAGCAGGTCTGGAACCAGGACGCTCTCTCGGGCGTTCGCCTGGGCGCGATCCCGCTCGAGGAGCTCGCGTTCGGCTTCGCATTCGGCATGTACTGGGCGGGGATCTACGAGCACTTCGCGTGGCGACACGGCGCCGTACCGCCGAGGGCCGCGCGGATCGATGCCTCACACGGAGGTCAACATGGCTGAGCACTCCCACGAGAATCGCCCCTCCGGGGGCGGCTCGGGACGCTGGGTATTCTGGGGATTCGTTCTTATCGCGGCTTTCTTTCTGGTCACGGAGCACCGCGCGCACGCCTTCCAGTACCTGCCTTTCTTGCTGATTGCCGCATGCCCGCTGTTGCACCTGTTCCACGGCCACGGCGGCCATGGCGGGCATCGGGGGCAGGATGAACGGCCTCCGGCGGAGACGGGCGAGAAGAAACAGGCGCCACCGGCCAAGCACGGCGGCTGCCACTGAGCGAGGAAAGGACGCGTTGCCATGGAACACTCTGCCAATGCGCCGGCGTACGGGCTCTGGTCGCTGGTCGTCCTCAACTCGCTGGTGTTCATCATCTTCGCCTTCAGTTTCGCCAAGCCGCAGAGCCCGCGGGATTGGCGGTCCTTCGGCGCTTTCTCGGCATTCCTCGTCGCGCTCTTCGCCGAGATGTACGGCTTCCCATTGACCATCTTCCTGCTCTCGGGGTGGCTGACGAGCACATTTCCGGGCGTGGATTTCCTGTCGCACGATGCCGGGCACCTGCTGGAAGTGCTGTTCGGCTGGCGCGCGAACCCGCACTTCGGGCCATTCCATCTTCTCAGCTTCGCCTTGCTCGGGGCAGGCTTCTGGCTGCTCGCCGTGTCCTGGATGGTGCTGTACGCGGCACAGCGCGCGCGCCGGCTGGCGCGCACCGGCCCGTATGCGCGCATCCGCCACCCCCAGTACGCCGGCTTCGTGCTGATCATGACCGGCTTTCTGGTGCAGTGGCCGACACTGGTCACGCTGGCGATGTTTCCGGTCCTGGTGTTCATGTATGCGCGCCTGGCCAGGCGCGAGGAGGTCGACATGCTCGCCCGGTTCGGAGAGGAGTACCGCCGCTACCGCGATGCGGTTCCGGCCTTCATCCCACGGCTGGGCGCACAGGAGAACGCCAGTGCAAGGTGAAATCCTGCGCGCGCAGTACACCTGCCCGATGCACCCGGAGATCCTGCGCGATGCACCGGGCAGCTGTCCGAAATGCGGCATGGCGCTGGTACCGGTGGGCGCCGCGGCGGCGCAGGAAGACAACACCGAGCTGCGCGACCTCACGCGCCGCCTGTGGGTGGGCGTGGCGCTGTCGATCCCCATGGCGATCCTCGCGATGTCGCCGATGGTGGGCATCATGGAGCCCTTCGGCATCCCCCCGCGCACGCGCGGCTGGATCGAATTTGCGCTCGGCACGCCGGTGGTGCTGTGGGTGGGTTGGCCGATCCTCGTCAAGTTCTGGCGCTCGCTCGGCTCCTGGAGCCTGAACATGTATTCACTCATCGGGCTGGGCGTGGCGCTCGCGTATCTCTTCAGCCTCGCCGCAGTGCTGATGCCCCAGCTCTTCCCGCAGGAGTTCCGCGAGCACGACGGCGCGGTGGGCACCTACTTCGAGGCGGCGGCGGTGATCGTCACACTGGTGATCCTCGGCGACGTGCTGCAGTTGCGCGCCATGGGCCAGACGAGCCAGGCGATCCGCGAGCTGCTGAAACTCGCGCCCAACCTCGCCTGGCGCCTGCAGGCGGACGGCAGCGAGGAGCAGGTGCCGCTCGACAGCGTGCAAGTCGGCGACCGCCTGCGCGTGAAGCCGGGCGACAAGATCCCGGTGGACGGCAGCGTGCTCGAGGGCGGCAGCCGCGTGGACGAGTCCATGATCACTGGCGAGCCCATGCCGGTGGAGAAGAAGCCTGGCGACCGCGTCACCGGCGCCACGGTGAATGGCAGCGGCTCGCTCGTCATGCGCGCCGAGCGCGTGGGCGCCGACACGCTGCTCGCGCGCATCGTGCACATGGTGGCGGAAGCGCAGCGTACGCGCGCGCCGATTCAGCGCCTGGCCGACCTCATCGCCGCCTACTTCGTGCAGGTGGTGGTCGCGATCGCGCTCCTGACCGCCGCGGCGTGGTGGCTCTTCGGCCCCGCACCGGCGCTTACCTACGCGTTGCTGAATGCCGTGGCGGTCCTGATCATCGCCTGCCCCTGCGCAGTCGGACTCGCCACGCCGATCTCGATGACCGTGGCCATGGGCCGCGGTGCGAGCATGGGAATCCTCTTCAGGAATGCAGAAGCGATCGAGCATATGCGGGCCATCGACACGGTGGTCGTGGACAAGACCGGCACGCTGACGCTCGGCAAGCCGGCGCTCACCGGCTTCACCTGCGAGGGCATAGAGGAAATGGAAGCACTCGCGCTCGTCGCAGGCGTGGAGCAACTTTCCGAGCACCCGATCGCCACGGCGATCGTCGAGGGCGCCAAGGCGCGCGGCGCCACTCCGGCGCGCGCGGAGGACTTCAAGGCGGCAAACGGCCTGGGCGTCGAGGCGCGCGTCGGCAGCCGCGCCGTGCTCGTCGGCAGCCGCGCATTCCTCGCACAGCACGGCGCCGCTGGCGACGCCTGGGAGGAGCGCGCGGAGAAATGGCGTGCCGAGGCAAATACCGTGGTCTTCTTCGCCGTGGACGGCCGCGCGCGCGGCATTGCCGCAGTCGCCGATCCGGTGAAGGAAAGCACGCCGGAGGCGATCGGCGCGCTCAAGAAGCGCGGTATGCGCATCGTCATGCTGACCGGAGATTCAAAGCGCACGGCGGAGGTGGTCGCGCGCCGGCTCGGCATCGACGAGGCGGTGGGCGAGGTGCTGCCCGAGGACAAGGCGAAGCAGGTCAAGCGACTGCAAGCAGAAGGCCGCAAGGTGGCGATGGCGGGCGACGGCATCAACGACGCGCCCGCGCTCGCGCAAGCCGACGTGGGCATCGCCATGGGAACGGGCACCGACGTGGCGATGGAAAGTGCCGGTGTGACGCTGGTGAAGGGTGATCTGCGCGGCATCGCGCGCGCGGCGGCGCTGTCGCGCGCCACCATGCGCAACATCCGGCAGAACCTCGCTTTCGCCTTCGGCTACAACGCGCTCGGCATCCCGATCGCGGCAGGCGTGCTCTATCCCCTGTTCGGCCTGCTGCTCTCGCCGATCATCGCCGGCGCGGCGATGGCACTGAGCTCGGTGTCGGTCGTCACCAATGCGCTGCGGCTGCGGCGCACGTCACTGTGAGTCGCGATGGCGGCCGGCTTCACGCCGCGGAGCGCGCAGGGTGGCTGTGCGAATTGAACTCCGGCTTTGACCCCGGTCAAAGGGCATGCATCCCTTGCCTGTAGTCTGTGAATTGTTGATCTTGCGAAAGGAATCGATCATGAAACGCACACTGATTGCCGCAGCCGTCGCCTCGCTCGTCGTCACGGCGGCGGCATTCGCGCAACCCTACGGCCCGGGCTACGGCCCCGGCGGGGGCTACGGACCCGGCGGCGGCTACGGCATGGGCCCCGGAATGATGGGCGGCTACGGACCCGGCGGCGGCTACGGCATGGGCCCGGGGATGATGGGCGGCTACGGCCCTGGTGGCGGCTACGGCATGGGGCCCGGGATGATGGGCGGCTACGGCCCCGGCGGCATGGGCCCGGGAATGATGGGCGGCTTCGGTGCGGGCGCCTATTACGGCCTCGACCTCACGACGGAGCAACGCGCCAAGATCGGAGAGATCCGCAGGGAATTCTCCGAGAAGCAGTGGGAGTTGATGGGCAAGCTGCACGCCCAGGGCGGACCGATGGAGGAGGCGTTCTCCGGCCCGTTCGACGAGAAAGCGGCGCGCAAGGCCTTCGAGTCGATGGCCGACGCGCACAAGAAGATGTTCGAGGCGTCGCTGCAGATGCGCAAGAAGGTCGAGGCGGTGCTGACACCGGAGCAGCGCGAGCAGATGGGCCGCGGCTGGCGCGGCCGCGGGCCGCGCTAGGTCCGCGGAGCTTGATCTCATGACGAACAGACGTGGATTCGTGCTCGCGGCGGCGGCGACGCTGCTCGGCAGCCCACTGGGCGCCGTCGCGCAAGCCGTCCCCTTGGTGACGGTCTACAAGAACCCGTCCTGCGGCTGCTGCGGCGACTGGGTCAAGCACATGCGCGCCAACGGCTTTCGCGTAGAGACGCGCGACGTTCCGGACGTGACGCCCATCCGTCAGCGCAGCATGGTTCCCGATGCGCTCGCCTCGTGCCACACGGGGCTCGTCGCCGGCTACGCGATAGAAGGCCACGTGCCCGCCGCCGACGTCCGGCGGCTGCTGCGCGAGCGCCCGTCGCTGATCGGGCTCTCGGTGCCGGGCATGGTCGTCGGCTCGCCCGGCATGGAGACAGGCCCGGCGCAGCCCTTTGCGACGATCGCGTTCGACGAGCGCGGCACGCGCGTCTTCACGCGGCATTGAAAGCGGCCCTGCAACGGCGGCGTCTCCTCGCCGCGCTGGCGGGGGTATCGGCCCTGCCGCTGCTGCCGTCCCGCGGCAGCAGCGCGTCGCAGGCCACGCTCGTCGAGGCAAAGCTCGTCGCCGGCCCTGCAAAGGTGCAGGTCGCGCCCCGCGAGTATGCGAGCACCGAAGCGTGGACCTACAACGGCGCGCTCCCCGGCCCGGTGCTGCGCGTGCGCCAGGGCGACCGCCTGCGCGTGCAGGTGGAGAACGCGCTCGAGGAGCCGACCACGGTGCACTGGCACGGCATCCGCCTGCCGAACGCCATGGATGGCGTGCCCTACATCACGCAGCGCCCCATCGCGCCGGGCGCGAGCTTCACCTACGACTTCGTGCCGCCCGATGCCGGCACGTTCTTCTACCACCCGCACCAGCGCAGCTACGAGCAGGTCGGGCGCGGTCTGGCGGGTGCATTGATCGTCGAGGAGCGCAAGCCACCCGCGGTCGACCGCGACGTGCTGTGGGTGCTCGGCGACTATCGGCTGAACGCGGACGCCTCGGTGCGCGGCGGCTTCGGCAACTTCATGGACGCGAGCCATGCGGGGCGCATCGGCAATACCGTGACCCTGAACGGCCAGGTGCAGACCGAGCCGTTCCGCGTTCGCGCGGGCGAGCGCATCCGGCTCAGGCTCGTCAACGCGGCCTCGGCGCGCGTGTTCGCGCTGGAATTCCGCGGCCACGAGCCGTGGGTCGTGGCGCTCGACGGCCATCCCGTCGAGCCGCACCGGCCCGACGGCGGCGCGGTGGTCCTCGGGCCGGCGATGAGGGCCGACCTGATCCTCGACATGACGGCGGCGCCCGGCAGCCGCCACGTCGTGCACGACGGTTTCTACCGCCAGCAGGCCTACGCGTTCAACGAGCTGCAGTACTCCGACGAGCCGCCGCTGCGCGCGCGCCCGGCGGAGCCGCCGCGCCTGCCGCCGAATCCGCTTTCGGAGCCCGAGGTGGCCCGCGCCGAGCGCCACCAGGTGATCTTCACGGGTGGCATGATGGGTGGCATGGGCGGCATGAGGGGCGGCATGCGCGGCGGCATGGCTTGGTCGATGAATGGGATCGCGAATGCCTGCGGCGAAAGCGACGTTCCCTTCGAGCCGATGCTCGTGCTGCGCAAGGGCCGCAGTTGCGTGCTGGAGCTCGTCAACGACACGGCGTGGCACCACCCGATCCACCTGCACGGGCATGCCTTCCGCGTGCTGACGCGCAACGGGCGGGCGACGCGCTACCGCGAATGGCTCGACACGGTCATGCTCGAGCCGCGCGAGCGCGCCGAGATCGCGTTCGTCGCCGACAACCCCGGCGACTGGATGTTCCACTGCCACGTGCTCGAGCACCAGGCGAGCGGCATGATGTCCTGCATCCGGGTCGGCTGAGCATGCTGCGGCGCGCGTGGCCGGTGGCGATGGCGCTCGCGCTGGCCGGGTGCGAGCAGGCGGCGCCGGGCTTCGACGACCCGCGCGCCGATCCGGGGGATGCGGCGCGCGTGGCGCTCGGCGAGCGCGTGTATGCGCAGCACTGCGCCGCGTGCCACGGCCCGAAGCTCGAGGGGCAGCCGGACTGGCGCAAACGTCTGGCCAACGGCCGCCTGCCCGCGCCGCCGCACGACGAGACCGGGCATACCTGGCACCATGCCGACCGCGTGCTCTTCGGGATCACCAGGAACGGCCTGGTGCCGCCGAACGCGCCCGCGGGGTACCAGTCCGACATGCCGGCGTTCGCCGGCAAGCTGTCCGACGACGAGATCTGGGCGGTGCTCGCCTACATCAAGTCGCGCTGGAGCGCGCCCGAAGTGCGCGAGGCGCGCGCGCAGATGTCGGCGAGCGCAAAGCCATGAGGAGCCATCGACCATGAGCAAGTCGCATCTCTCCCTCCAGCTGTTCGTCGCCGCCCTCCTCGCTGGCGGAGCCGTCGTCGCCACCGCACAGCAATCGGTGACGCTCACGCACGTGCACGGGCTTGCCTACAGCGCCGACGGCAAGCGGCTCATGATCCCGAGCCATCACGGCCTCGCCGTGTACGAGGCGGGAAAGTGGAGGAAGGCCCCGGGGCCGGAGCACGACTACATGGGCTTTGCCGCGACCGCGAAGCATCTGTACAGCAGCGGGCATCCCGCGGCCGGCGCGGGGTTGGTGAATCCTTTTGGCCTCATACGCAGCCGCGACGGCGGCAGGACCTGGGAAAGGCTCGGCCTCGAGGGCGAGACCGACTTCCATCTGCTCGCCACGAGCTGGAACACCAACGCCATCTACGTCTGGAACCCGGCGCCCAGCTCGCGCATGCGCGCGCCGGGTCTGCATTCGACCCGCAACGACGGCCTTCTGTGGAAGCCGGCGCGCGCCGCCGGGCTCGAGGGCGCGCCGCGCGCGCTCGCCGTGCATCCGGATGACGGCGCGACCGTCGTGGTCGCTACCGAAAGGGGCGTCTACCTGTCGCGCGATTCGGGCGAGCGCTTCACCGCGTTGGCCTCGAACGTCGACGGGCTTGCGGCGCACTTCGAGCTGGACGGCCGTCACCTGTGGTACGGGGCGTTCGACGGCCAGCCGATCCTTGCGCGCGTGGCGCTCGAAGGCGGAGCCGCGGGGAAAGTGGCGCTGCCGCCGCTTGCACGGGATGCCGTCGCCTACATCGCCCAGAATCCCGCGCGTCGCGACGAGTTCGCGATCGCGACCTTCCGGCGCAACGTCTACGTGAGCGCGGACCGCGGCCGCAACTGGCGGCAGATCGCCACCGAGGGGCAGGCGCGGTGAGCCCGGGCTGGGGCCCCGCGCGCCTCGCCTGGGCGCTGTTCGGCGCGGTGGCGCTCATCGCCGGCGGCGCGGGGACCTACGTGGCGCTGCAGCGCGGCGGCGAGACGGGCGCGGAACAGGGCGCCGTGCTGCGCATGCACGCTGCGCCGCGGGTGCTGCCGGAGCTCGAGTTCGTGGACGGCGCGGGCAAGCCCAGGACGCTTTCCGATTTCCGCGGCAGGACCGTGCTGCTCAATGTCTGGGCCACCTGGTGCCCGCCGTGCCGCGAGGAAATGCCTTCGCTCGACCGGCTGCAGAAGGCGCTCGGCGGCCCGCGCTTCGAGGTGGTGGCGCTGTCGCTCGATGCAGGCGGCGCCGAGGAGGTAAAGCGCTTCTACCGGGAAACGGGCATCGCCTCGCTCGCGATCTACGTCGATGCGGGCATGCGCGCCACCGCGAAGCTTGTTACGCCGGGCGTGCCGACGACGCTGCTCATCGACGCGCAGGGGCGCGAGCTCGGCCGCCACGCGGGGCCCGCGCAGTGGGACGGTGAAGAGGCGCTGCGCGTGATCTCGAGACACGTGGTTCGCTGATGAAGGCCGGCGCGCTCGGCTTCGCCGCAGCCTGCGCCGCGGGTACGCGCGCGCGAATCCTGGTCGGCGTGGGCGCCGCGCTGGTCATCGCCGGGATCTACTGGATTCTGGAGGGCGCCGGCATGCTCGCCACGCTCACCGACGCCCATGCCCTGCGCGAGTACGTCATGGGTCTCGGCATGGCCGGCCCGCTCGCCGTCGTCGCGCTCATGATCCTCGCCATCCTGGTGAGCCCGATCCCGAGCGCGCCCATTGCGCTCGCCGCCGGAGCGCTCTATGGGCACACCTGGGGCACGGCGTACATCGCCCTGGGCGCGGAGCTCGGTGCGCTCGCCGCGTTCGGGCTGGCGCGCGCCCTTGGGCGCGATGCGCTGCAGCGCTGGCTGGGCGCACGCCTGCCGAAGTCCCGCCTCGGCTCGCAGGGCGCGTTGATGACGATCGTGTTCGTCAGCCGGCTGCTGCCGTTCATCTCCTTCGACGTGGTGAGCTACGCCGCGGGCCTCACGGCGCTCGCGTTCTGGCGCTTCGCGCTCGCGACGCTCGCCGGCATCCTGCCGGCGAGCTTCCTGCTGGCGCACTTCGGCGAAGAGATGGTGACCGGGGAGCTTGACCGGATGCTGTACGCGGTGCTCGCGCTGGGCCTGCTCACCGCGGTGCCGCTCGCGGTGCACTTCGCGCGCGAGCGCCTGCGCAAGCGCGATCCTTCAACGCTCGACCGGTAGCCCCGCCAGCCGATCGGCGCGCCGCGCGCAGCGCTCGAGGAAGGCGTCCCGGTGCCGCTCGCTGGCAGCCGGGTCGTCGAACACCGCGAACACCTCGGCGCGCAGGAAGTCCTCGTCGGCGGCGTCGCGCACGAACCAGCGCAGCGCGGGCGGGAAGGCGCGGATCGCCGCGAGGTCGCCCTCCAGGCGGCCGACGAAGAACTCGCGCGTCGCGCCGGTATCGCGGGCAAGCGCGGCGTTGCGGATGAAGTCCCCTCCTTCGCGGCACTCGCTGGCGCTGTGCGGCTGCGCAGCAGCGCTCGCCATCCAGAGGGCAAGGGTGGCGGCGAAGGCGCGATGCATGCGCGCACCCTATGCCGGGGACCCGCGCGCGTCCATGCGCGCTGCAGCACAGCGCGAAACGCGCCGCAGGTTTACACTCCCTCGGTTCCCAGCGGCACTGGCAAGGATTCTTCAGACCGAAACCGGCGCGCCTCGACCTGAAAGGCCCCATCCCA
Organism: Burkholderiales bacterium; assembly: GCA_035251235.1. GTDB lineage: Bacteria > Pseudomonadota > Gammaproteobacteria > Burkholderiales > SG8-39 > JAABQT01. The sequence goes on along the minus strand of DATFEJ010000012.1, from coordinate 20,382 downwards.
TGCTCGCAGAAGCTCTCGTCCGATTCCCCGCCCTGCGCGACCTGCGCGTGCAATTCGCGGCCCTGGCCTGCGTGACGGCACTGCCCTTCGTGGCGGGCGCGGCCTACGACATCTGGTTCTCCCTGCAGACCTCGGCGGGATCGCTGCTGACCGGGCCGCAGTCGGATGTCATCGAGGTGCGCGTGGGCGGCCTGGCGATTGCGCTCATCGTCTCCGGCCTGCTCGCCGGCCTGATCCTGTACCGCATGATGCCGGAGGCGGCCGAGGGCCAGGCGCCGCGGCGTGCGCCGCGGGCGAGCGATGCTGCGGCCGCGCCGGTGCTCGAGCCCCGCGCGCGGGACATGGAGCGCGCCGTGCGCGAGCTCGAATCCTATTCGAGCGTCATCACGCAGAACCTGCGCGCGCCATTGCGCACCATCGAAGCCTGCGCCACGCTGATCGAGCGGCACCACCACAGCCACCTCAGCGCGGAGGGCGTGGCGCTGTTCCGGCGCCTGCGGCTCAACGCCGAGCGCATGGCCGAGATGCTCGACGGCCTGATCGAGTACATCCGCCTGGGCCGCCGCCGCATGGTCGTGCAGCCCGTGGACATGACCGACCTGGTCAAGGCGACCATCGAGGAGATGCGGCTGCCCGAAGCCGACGAAGCGCGCATCGCCGTCGAGCGCCTGCCCGGCGTGCCTGCCGATGCGCGGCTGCTGGCGCTCGCCTGGCGGCACCTGATCGACAACGCGCTCAAGTTCTCCGCGCATGCGGCCGACCGCGGCATCCGCATCGAGGGCGTGGCGCGCCACGGCGTCGCCGAGTACCGGGTGAGCGACCGCGGCGCGGGCTTCGACCCGGCGCAGGAGGCGAAGCTGTTCAGCCTGTTCGAGCGGCTGCACCGCGAGGAGGATTTTCCCGGGCTGGGCATCGGCCTCGCGGCAGTGAAGCGCATCGTCGAGCGGCATGGCGGCTGCGTGTGGGCCGAGGGCGCGCCCGGCGCGGGCGCCACCGTCGGCTTCGCCCTGCCGCTGGGGGCGGGGGGCCCGGAAAGCGGCGCGCGTGATTGACGTTTACGTAAACGTCAAGTAGGCTCGCCCGACTTCCCCATGACCGACCTGTCCGAGTCGAAGAGCCTCGTCTACAAGGCGAAGCACAAGATCCGCTTCGTCACCGCGGCCAGCCTGTTCGACGGCCACGACGCCTCGATCAACATCATGCGGCGCATCCTGCAGGCCTCGGGCGCCGAAGTGATCCACCTCGGCCACAACCGCTCGGTGGACGACGTGGTGAGCGCGGCGCTGCAGGAGGACGTGCAGGGCATCGCGGTGTCCTCCTACCAGGGCGGGCATCTCGAGTACTTCAAGTACATGGTCGAGCTGCTGCGCGCGCGCGGGGGCGCGCACATCCAGGTGTTCGGCGGCGGCGGCGGAGTGATCGTCGCCGACGAGATGAAGGCGCTGCACGACTACGGCGTGGCGCGCATCTACTCGCCCGAGGACGGCCAGAAGATGGGCCTGCAGGGCATGATCAACGACATGCTGGCGCGCTGTGACTTCGACCTTGCCCGGCATGCGCCCGCGCGGCTGGAGGCCGGCAATGCCCGTGCCCTGGCCCAGGTGATCACCGCCCTCGAGCTCGGCGCGTTCAAGGACCAGGCGGGCCTCGAGCAGGCCGCCCGGGCCAATCCGGCCCCCGTGCTCGGCATCACCGGCACGGGCGGCGCCGGCAAGAGCTCGCTCACCGACGAGCTGGTACGGCGCTTGCGCCTCGACCAGGGCGACCGCCTGAGAATCGCCATCCTGTCGGTCGATCCGACGCGCAGGAAGACCGGCGGCGCGCTGCTCGGCGATCGCATCCGCATGAACGCGATCGGCGGCGAGCAGGTCTTCATGCGCTCGCTCGCCACGCGCGACTCGGGCGCCGAGATCGCCCGGTGCCTGCCCGACGCCATCGCCGCCTGTCGTGCCGCCGGCTACGACCTGGTGATCGCGGAGACCTCGGGCATCGGCCAGGGCAACGCGGCCATCGTGCCGCTCGCCGACGCGACGCTGTACGTCATGACGCCGGAGTTCGGCGCCGCCAGCCAGCTCGAGAAGATCGACATGCTGGACTACGCCGACTTCGTCGCCATCAACAAGTTCGACCGGCGCGGCGCGGACGACGCGCTGCGCGACGTGCGCAAGCAGGTGCAGCGCAACCGCCAGAGCTTCGGCGCGGCGCCGGAATCCATGCCCGTGTTCGGCACCATCGCGGCGCGCTTCAACGACGACGGCGTCACGGCGCTCTACCACGCGGTGGCGCAGCAGCTCAAGGGCAAGGGCCTCAAGCTCGGCCCGAGCCGCCTGCCGCCGCCCGCCGGGCGCGTTTCCTCCAACGTGCATGCCGTCGTGCCGCCCAAGCGCGCGCGCTACCTCGCCGAGATCGCCGAGGGCGTGCGCCATTACCACGCGCACGTCGCCGCGCAGGTGCGCCTGGCGCGCGAGCGCCAGAGCCTCGCCGAGGCGAAGCGCATGAGCGGCCTCGCCGCGCTCGATCCCCTGCTGGCGGAGAAGGACGCCGCGCTCGATGCGCGCGCGAAGAAGCTGATCGACACCTGGCCGCAGACGGTGAAGGCCTATGCGGGCAACGAGTACGTGGTGAAGATCCGCGGCAAGGAGGTGCGCACGCGGCTGACGAGCGTCTCGCTCTCGGGCACCCGGGTGCCCAAGGTCGCGCTGCCCAGGTTCGAGGACGCGGGGGAGATCCTGCGCTGGCAGATGCGCGAGAACCTGCCCGGCGCCTTTCCCTACACCGCGGGCGTGTTCGCCTTCAAGCGCGAGAACGAGGACCCGACGCGCATGTTCGCGGGCGAGGGCGATCCGTTCCGCACCAACCGGCGCTTCCACCTGCTATCCAAGGACATGCCGGCCAAGCGCCTGTCCACGGCCTTCGACTCGGTGACGCTGTACGGCTTCGATCCGGACGAGCGGCCCGACATCTACGGCAAGGTGGGCAACTCGGGGGTGTCGATCGCCACGCTCGAGGACATGAAGGTGCTCTACTCGGGCTTCGACCTGTGCGACCCGGCGACCTCGGTCTCCATGACCATCAACGGCCCGGCGCCGACGATCCTCGCCATGTTCTTCAACACGGCGATCGACCAGCAGCTGGACAAGTTCAGAAAGGACAACGGCCGCGAGCCGACCGAGGACGAGGCCGAGAAGATCCGCGCCTGGACGCTCTCCACGGTGCGCGGCACCGTGCAGGCCGACATCCTCAAGGAGGACCAGGGACAGAACACCTGCATCTTCTCCACCGAGTTCTCGTTGAAGGTGATGGGCGACATCCAGGAGCACTTCATCCACCACCAGGTGAGGAACTTCTACTCGGTGTCGATCTCGGGATACCACATCGCCGAGGCGGGCGCGAACCCCATCAGCCAGCTCGCGTTCACGCTGGCCAACGGCTTCACCTTCGTCGAGGCGTACCTCGCGCGCGGCATGCACATCGACGATTTCGCGCCCAACCTGTCGTTCTTCTTCTCCTACGGCATGGATCCGGAGTACGCGGTGCTCGGGCGCGTGGCGCGGCGCATCTGGGCGGTGGCCATGCGCGAGCGCTACGGCGCCAACGAGCGCAGCCAGAAGCTCAAGTTCCACTCGCAGACCTCGGGGCGTTCCCTGCACGCGCAGGAGATCGCCTTCAACGACATCCGCACCACGCTGCAGGCGCTCATCTCCACCTACGACAACACCAACTCGCTGCACACCAACGCCTACGACGAAGCGATCACCACGCCGACCGAAGAGTCCGTGCGCCGCGCCATGGCGATCCAGCTCATCATCAACAAGGAGTGGGGCCTGGCGAAGAACGAGAACCCCAACCAGGGGTCATTCGTGGTCGAGGCGCTCACCGACCTGGTCGAGGAAGCAGTGCTGAAGGAGTTCGAGGCCATCAGCGCGCGCGGCGGGGTGCTCGGCGCCATGGAGACCGGCTACCAGCGCGGCAAGATCCAGGAAGAGTCCATGGTCTACGAGCACCAGAAGCACGACGGCTCGTATCCCATCATCGGCGTGAACACCTTCCGCAACCCGCACGGCGACCCGGTGCCCGCCAGGCTCGAGCTGATCCGCTCGACGGAGGAAGAAAAGCAGGGCCAGCTCAAGCGCCTGCGCGAATTCCAGAAGCGGCACGCGAAGGACGCGCCGGCGATGCTCGAGCGCCTGCGTCAGGCGGTGGTGCGCGACGAGAACGTGTTCGCGGTGCTGATGGACGCGGTGCGCGTGTGCTCGCTCGGCCAGATCACCCACGCGCTGTTCGAGGTGGGCGGGCAGTACCGCCGGAGCATGTAACCGCGGCTAGCGCCGCCTGGGGGGCGCTGCGTGCTTCGCCAGCAGCGCATTGAGCCGTACGATCAGCTCGGCATTGCCGAGGATGCTGTTGTGGTCTTCGGGCAGTGCAATCACGCGCCGCGCCGCCTCCTGCGCTGGCAGCTTGAGCAGGCTCAGCAAGGTGACCGCACCGTCGGTTCCCGAGCCACCCCGGTAGCCGTAGAACAGGTAGTAGGGCAGGGAGTCGGGCAACGGCGTGCGGAACAGGTCCTCCAGGAAGGGGCTGTTGGGCGACAGATCGAACCACACGGGCAGCGCGACCGGAGCCAGCCTGGTCCCCATGGCCGCCTCTTCGTTGCCATCCCATGGCGTTGCGATCGTGACGTACAGCGCGATCGCCTGCTCGCCGCCGCGACGCACCAGCTTGTTCACGGTGTTCCGCGCGACGAGCCCGCCCATGCTGTGCGCGACGATCGCGTAGCGCCGGAGCTGGTGGCGCAGCTGCAGCTCCTCCAGATTCTCGAACAGGAACTGGCTGACGGTCTCGAGGCGAAGGCCCGACGGGTACTGGAACACCCAGGGCTGGAACCGCGAGCGGTCCAGGCTGTCGATGATCGCCGTGAACTCGCGTGCCGATCCGTTGACACCGTGCACGAACACGACCGGGACGCGCGCCGGATCGTAGGGCTCGAGGAAGTAGGTGCCCGCGCCGTACTTCTTGAACGCCGCGTATGGCGCCCACATGCCCTCTGTCGCGACCTCCTGGCTGAAGCGCGGATCCGCCAGGCTGGCGGGCGTTCCCCGGTGCACTCGCTGGAGCTCCGCGCTCGAGGCGATGTCACGCTGGGCCACTGCCCTCAGTTCGTCGAGACCATCGGGCGCCGCCATGGTGAGCCCGAGGCGCCCCAGGTCCATTCCCGTCCCGGCTGCCGCGGCGATCGGCGCCTGCCGGGCGCCCGCGTAGTACACAGGCTCCCCCTGGTCGTAGCGCAGGTTCTCGTTCGCATCTTCGAACGCGAACACGTGATAGCTCCCGGGCGGCATCTGGAACCGGAACGGCCCGCCGCCGCGTCGTACGTAGTAGGAGACCAGGGACTTGATGCCGCGCTCGTCGCGCACCAGCCCGACGATGAGCGGGTTGCGCGAGGCCTGCGGGGTCTCGAGCACGCCGGCGATGACGGCCATCTGGCCGACCGACTCGATGTCGTCCGCGGCGCGAAACAGCGCGCAGCCCGGCAGCGCGCCGAAGCCCGTCAAAGCAATTGCCCATGCGGCCAGTGCGCTGCGAGCTCGCATCCCGGTCTCCCGTGCCGCTACTATACGGCACCCGCGTTCCCGCAAAGCACGGCGATGAAGCAAGAGCCACTACTCGCGGTCAAGGTCTGGGATCTGCCCGTGCGACTGGTGCATTGGGCGCTGTTGGTGCTCGTCGCGTTCCAGATCGTGAGCGCCAAGGTCGGCGGCAGGCTGATCGAATGGCACCTGATCTCCGGCTACTGCGTCCTCGTGCTCGTCCTGTTCCGGGTACTGTGGGGCTTCGCGGGCAGCTCGTCGGCACGCTTTGGCGGCTTCCTGGCGCCGCCGCGGGAGGCGCTGCGCTTTGCCTCGCGCTTGCTCTCGCGCCGAGCGCAAGCCTACGCGGGCCACAACCCGCTCGGCGGCTGGATGGTGCTCGCCCTGCTCGTGTCGCTGCTCGTGCAGGTCGGCACCGGCCTGTTCGCCAACGACGGCATCGCGACCGAGGGGCCGCTCGCGGCGCTCATCTCGATCGAGCTCTCGGACCGGCTGACCACGCTGCACCGCTGGAATCTCGGGATACTGCTGGTGCTGATCGCCGTGCACACCGCGGCCGCGCTCTACCATTGGCTCGCGCTGAAGGAGAACCTGATCGGCGCGATGTTCACGGGGGTGAAGCGGCTCCAGGCCGCGCGCGTGCAGACCCCCATTGCTTTCGCCGGCTTGTGGCGCGCGTTGCTGCTTTTCCTGATCGCGCTCGCCGCCGTCTGGCTGCTGGTGACGCGGCTTACAGCCGGATGAGCAGCAGCACGCCGATCACGTTGACGCTGTAGTCCTGCGGGCCGGCGTCCAGGTAGAGGGAGCCGGTGCTCGGCATGGGGTTCGATGCCACGCCGTCGTAGTGCCAGTCGCTCACGGAGCCGCGCTCGTAGCGCTCGTAGAGGCGCAGCGACATCTGCTTGTCGATCGGCATGAGGACGCTCAGGGTGAACACGTTCTGCGCGAACCGCAGGTCGGAGAAGCCGTCGCCCACCAGGGCCTGCTGCGCCGGCGAGATTCCCAGCGCGGCCGCGTTGTAGGTGTAGCCGATCCTGGTGCGTGCCAGCGAGCGGGTGAAGTTCGCGTCCACCTTCGCCCGGCCGAAGTCGGCCTTCGCGCCCACGCCGAGGGTGTCGTTCCTGTCCTTCGAGGTCACTTCCCAGCCGCGGCTGTCCGGGAAGAGCGGGCTCGTGGCCGACGCCGAGCCGCAGACGCTCTCCCAGTTGCCCGTGGTCACCGTCTGCGTGCTCACCAGGGTCGTGCCCGCAGGCGCGGGCGTCGTGGAGGGGAGCACCTGGCCGTTGCTGTAGAAGTGGTACGTCGTCCCCATGGCGCAGGCGTAGCCCTGCACGCCGCGCTGCTCCATGGTGCCCGCCTGGTAGGCGTAGTACCCGTACAGCACGAATTTCGAGCTGGCCTTGTAGTCGAAATCGAAGCCGATCGAGCCCTGCTGCTGGCGGCCGCGCCCGACCTCGGCCGGATACTGCGCGTCTTTCCACTGCAGCGTCATCGCGCCTTCGAAATTGGGCGTGAACAGGTGGTTCATGCGCGCGTTGAGGATGCCCTGGTCGCGGTCGGCCAGGTCGTACTGCTGCAGCTGCGTGACGCCACGCAGCCAGCTCGTCATGTTGACGCCGTTGGTCGTGGGATCGGGACCGAAGCTCCTGCTCAGGTAGGGTGCGTACGGGTCGGTGTCGAAATCGCTGCCGCGGCGCTGCCCGTACTCGACGGAGACGCGCAGCGTGCCGTCCAGCATCCCGCGGTTGACGTAGCCGAGCTTCACCTTGTCTTCCCAGGTCTCCTCGCGTTCCCGGTGGTCGCGCTTGTAGGTCTCGCGCTCGAGCGCGGCATTGAGGCTGGACGTCCGGCCGAGCCGGTAATCGGCGGACACGCCGCCATTCATCTGCTGGTAGTCGGACGGCGCGCTGCCGATGACGATGTTGCCGGCCGCGGGCACCAGATTCAGCGCGCGCACCGCATCGGCGTTGCAGCCCGCCGCGTTGTAGGCGGTCTGCAGCGTGCCCACCGGGTTGACGCCCGCCATCGTGTTGGCGCCGGCGATCGACACGTTGCTGCCGTCCAGCAGCAGCCGTCCCCACTGGCCGGTGAGCGGATTGCACGCCCAGTACTCGGTGTGGTTGACGGTCTCGTAGTAGCGCAGGCTTGCCTTCACCGTGAGCGCATCGGTCGGCTTGAGCGAGAACCCGAGGTCCGCGAGCCGCGTGTCGATGCGCGCCTCGGCGGACGGCCGGGGGAGCGCGGCCGTGGTGTTCCAGTTGTTGGCAAGGGACACGCCCTGCACGGTTCCGCCGGTGAGGGCGAAGGGGCTCGGCGGGATCAGCTGGTCGTCCTGCCGCATGGTGCCGAACGCCGCCGTGGCGGTGAAGTTCGCCTTGTAGAAACTCGGGATCAGGCGGCCGTACTCGCCCTTCAGGTGGTAGTGCTCGTTGCCCGGCGTCAGGTCGAAGCGCCCGTGGGTGAAGGTGTTGGCGGTCAGGCCCGCGGTGCCGGTGGGCGCCGCGAACAGCGGGTTGTCGAACGTCAGGGTGTCGACGTTGTTGCGGAACACCGATGCCGTCGCCTGCACGTTGAAGCGATTCACGTCGTCCCGGTAATGCGCGCCGGCGGCAAGGTCGCGGGTGGTGTAGTCGATCGATTCCGGGATCTCCATGTTGGTCCCGGTGCCGAACACGGCGCCGAACGGCCGCGCGCCCTGGCGCCGTTCCTCCGAGTAGCTCGTATGGAACTTCCAGGTCTCGGTGAGATTCATGTCCAGCCGCATGCCGGCCTTCTTGCGCGTCACGCCGAGCTCGCCGTTCTCAGTGACGGCGAGGGCGTTGCGCACCGCCGTCTGCGTCGCGGCGGCGCTGGCCCCGCCGCCCGGCGGCAGGCCCTGGTCGAGCGCCAGGCGATCGGTGCCCACGCCGCTCCACAGCGAGCGGTAGGTCGTCGTGTAGACGTGCGGCGTCTCGTTGTAGTAGACCTCGAGCTTCCAGTCGTTGTAGCGGCCGAGCCGCAGCCCGTAGAACTCGTCGTTCCGGCCGACGCTGCCGCCGACGACTTCCATGTAGCGCGCGCTCTCGGGCTTTTCGGCGAAGGCGCCGAAGCTCTGGATCGTGGGGCCGCTCTGGATGTCCTTGTAGGCGCGGAATCCCTGGGCGCCCTCGTCGCCGTCGACGCCGATCGCGCCGAACTCGACGAAGCCGAACGTCCGCCAGCCACCCTCGCTTACCTTGAGCCCCTCCATCTCGACGGGTGCGAGCGGGATGTCGAAGAAGCGGCCGCTGGGCGTGCGCGCGGCCGGCTCGCGCGTGCCCATGCCGTCCTCCGCCAGCCAGGCGCCGGCCGTCGACGGATTGACGGGCGCGAGCTGCAGGCCGTTGCCCAGCGCGGGGGTGTCCTCGGCGCGCGCGCGATCGGCAAGACCCCACTGGGCGAGCGCGAGGCTGACGAGCAGCGCGAGGGTTCGAGGGCGGAGGCGGTTCGACATGGCGGATGCTCAGCGCTGGAACCGGGCGCCCGAAGGATGGTTGCTGCCGTGCACCTGCGAGTGGCAGTTCTGGCAGGAGCGGCTGATCACCCGCGGATTGGCGCTGCCGCCCTGCAAGGCGGCCGCGGCGGTGCCGTCGGCGCGGTAGAAAGTGCTCGAATGCCCGCCCGCGTTGTTGTGGCACTGCTGGCACAGGTACGGGCGCGCGGCGACCAGCAGCTTGTCGTGGTTGGAGCCGTGCGGATGGTGGCAGTTGCTGCAGTTCTCGCGCACCGGCGCGTGCTCCCACAGCATCGGCCCGCGCACCTCGGCGTGGCAGGCGTAGCACACCTCGTTCACGCTGTCGGCCTTGAGCAGCGGGGTCTTCGACGAGCCGTGCGCGCTGTGGCAGTCCTCGCAGCTCATCTTGCCTTCGGGCAGCGGCATGTGCGAGCGCTTGCTGAACTCCGCGCGCTGCTGGGTGTGGCAGGTCAGGCAGGTCTCCGAGATGCTCGCCTTCTTCAGCAGCCCGCGCGCGGAGAAGCGCCCCATGGTGTTGTGGCAGTCCGTGCAGCCGAGCTTCTGGGTGTCGTGCGCCGAGCCCGACCAGTGCAGCCGCTGGCCGCCCTGGTGGCAGGACAGGCACACCGCGTTCTGCTGCTCGATCGGCGTGCCCCAGTTGCGCGTGAAGCCGATGAGGTAGTCGCGGTTCTGCTCCTGGCCGCGCTGCGCGTGCAGCGAGCCCGGTCCGTGGCAGGCCTCGCACACCTGCTGCTCGACGTGGTTCCTCGGGTTCTGGCGGAAGACCTTGGCGTGCAGCGTGTGCTCGAAGTGCGCCGCCTCGAAGTCGTGGCACTTGATGCAGGTCTTCTCGCCGACGTACCTGGCTTCCGGCGGCACGGCGAGCGCGCCGCGCGCGCCGGCGATCGCCAGCACCAGCGCGACGAGGACCAAGCGCAGGATTCCCGTCACCATTGCTGCTGGCTCGCGTAGAAGTTCAGGAGCGCGTCTTCGTCTTCCGGCCCGAGCTTGTCCAGGCGCGCCTTCATCTTGTCGTCGATCGAGCGCTTGCCGGCGCGGAACGCGGCGATCTGCCCCTTGAGGTACGGCGTCCACTGGCCGGCGACGATGCCGTTGTCCTCATCCGGCGAGCGGCCGTTGTCCTCGTGGCAGCGGCGGCAGAGCCGGCCGTACACGGATTCGCCGCGCGCCACCTTGGCCGCGTCGAACGGCTGCCTGGCGGGCACGAACTTGCGGCCCGACAGCCACTTGCCGATCGCCTGGGCATCGTCGTCGCCCAGGTCGGCGACCACCTTGCACATGTCGGACTTCGTGCCCTTCTTCGGACCGGACGGGATCGTCACTTCGGCGCAGGGACGCAGCTTCCTGCGGAAGTTCTGCACGCTGTCGACCACGTACTTCGCGGAATAGCCGCCGATGATCGGGATCGACGAGTCCTTGGACGCGCCCTCCTGCCCGTGGCAGTGCATGCACTTCTGCTCGTAGACCTTGGGGCCGTCGGCGGCGAGCGCGGCCGGCGCCGCGCACAGGCCGAGTGCCATGCCGGCGGCCAGGCCCGCCACGCGCTTGATGCTCGCGAGTCGAATCATGAGAGTGTTTCCTCTTGTTCCTGTAGCTGGAGTTCGGGCGCGCGCGGCAGCTGCTGCGCGTCGGCGCCGTCGAGCTTGAAGCGGGCGACCGCCTCGACCAGGTGCTCGGTCTGCGCCGCCATCTTCTCCGTGGCGGCCGACGTCTCCGCGACCAGCCCGGCGTTCTGCTGCACCACCTGGTCCATCTGCGAGACCGCGCGACTGACCTGCTCCACGCCGGAGAGCTGCTCGGTGCTCGCGGCGGCGATCTCGGACATGACGTCGGTGACGCGCTTCACCGACTGCACGATCTCGGTCATCTTCTGGCCGGCCGCCTCGACCAGCTTCGTGCCCGCGCCGACCTCGTCCACCGAGCTCTGGATGAGGCCCTTGATCTCCTTGGCGGCGTCGGCCACCCGCTGCGCCAGCGCCCTGACTTCGGCGGCGACCACGGCGAAACCCCGGCCCTGCTCGCCCGCGCGCGCGGCTTCGACCGCGGCATTGAGCGCCAGGATGTTGGTCTGGAACGCGATGCCGTCGATCACGCCGATGATGTCGGCGATCTTCTTCGAGGCGTCGAACACGCCGCTCATCCGGCCGACGGCCTCGGCCATCACCTTGCCGCCCTCGCTCGCGGTGCGCGAGGCGCCCAGCGCGAGCTGCTGCGCCTGGCGCGCGTTGTCGGTGTTCTGCCGGAGCGTGGTCGCCAGCTCTTCCATCGAGGCCGCGGTTTCCTCGAGGCTCGAGGCTTGCTGCTCGGTGCGGGTAGAGAGGTCCGCGTGGCCGGCCGCGATCTCCCGCGAGCCCGTGCCGACGGAGTTCGCCGACTGGCGGATCACGGCCACCGCGTCGGCGAGCCCGTCGCGCATCTTCTGCAAGCCCTGCAGCAGCCGCCCGGTCTCGTCCCGGGAGGAGGCGTCCACCTGCACGGTCAGGTCGCCCTCGGCCACACGCTCGGTCACGCGCACCGCGTGGGCGAGCGGCCGCACGACGGCGCGCACCAGCAGCAGGCTGCAGGCGAACAGGGCGGCCAGGGTCGCGGCGGCGATCGAGCCCAGGCTGATGAGCAGGCGTTGCGTCGCTTCGGCGCGGGCACGCACCACCGCGGCGCGCGCTTCCTCGCGCATCAGGTCCACGGTCTGCTCGATGAGCTCGGCCGGGTCGCCGTCGATGCCCTTCAGCTCCGCGTCGACGATCTTCGCGTCGTAGCCGGAAGCCTTGAACACCTCCAGGCCTTCGCGGTACTGCGCACCCATGGCCGCATGCGACTTGAGGAACTCGGTGAGCAGTTCGCGCGCGCTTGCCAGCTCGATGTCCTTGTGCAGCTTCTCGCCCAGGCGGCGCACCTCGCGCTCGCGGTACTCGAACTGCTTCCAGCTCTTTTCCAGGGCGTCGGCGTCGTGCCCGCGCACCAGCACGGCCATCCAGGACTGGACCTGCTCCTTGAACGACGCCTGCAGCGTCTGCGTCTGGATGGCCTGCGCGATCAGCGTGTCATTGACGCGCCCGAGCGCCTCGAGTCCCCCGCGGGCGGCGCCGAAGCCGTACAGGGCGGCGGCGAAGACGATCGCCATCCCCAGCGCGAACAGCGCGATGAGCTTGTTGCGGATGCTGCCGGTGAACCAGGACATCCCCGCGCACTCCCAGTGAACCTCCGCCAGAATCCGGCGGCACACGTACTTAACAACGGGGCGCGGGAAATAATCGTGAGCACTTGTGCGGAGTTACGGTCTCCGCACGGACAATGGGGTCAACAACTGTGCATTAGGTCAGCTGCCGTCAAAGCGAGGCAAATTCCACAGCCAGAGGCTACTAGCGCAGCGGTCGGGCCGAGATGACGTGGCCGACCTGCCAGGGACGCGGCAGCGCGGCGTGCGCCGACTTTACGCTTGCCAGCCGCTCGGCGAGCACCGCGGGAATCGGCGCGGTGCGCCGCGTTGCCTGGCTGACGCAGGCGCTCAGCGACTCGCAGGAGGCGGCCAGGTAGCCCCCGGTGGCATGGAACATTTCCTGGTAGAAGTGGATGCGCTTGGCGTCGTGGTCGAGCAGGCGTGCCTCGAAGCGCAGCGCGTCGCCCTCCTTCACCTCGCGCAGGAAGTTGAGGTGCGACTCGAGCGCGAAGGTGGTGACGCCGTGTTCATGCCGGAACCCGGGGGTGAAGCCGAGGAACTGGAAGAAGTCCTCGGCCGCCACGTCGAAGGCGACGTGGTAATAGCCGACGTTCATGTGGCCGTTGTAGTCGATCCACTCCGGGCGCACCACGGCGCTCGCCCCGGAAAAGGGCACGGGAACCGTCACGCGCGCGTGTGCGCCACGGCGCGTCGCCTCCCTCCCGCCAGGACATTGCTATCCTCGGGCGGGTGATTGCCGACGTGGATGGCTTCGAAGCGCATGGACGGGAAGTTTAACGGCAGGCGGCAGGGAGCAAGGACATGAACCCACCGATCGGGCTGGGCGAGGCCGTTGGCGCCCTGCTCAAGGAACGCAGGCAGACCCTCGCCATCGCCGAGTCCTCCGCAGGCGGGCTGATCAACGCCGCGCTGGTCGCGGTGCCGGGCGCATCGGCCTTCTATGTCGGCGGTTGCGTGATCTACACGGCGGCCGGGCGGGAGGCGCTCCTCGGCATCACGCCGCAGGACATGGCGGGCACGCGCTCGGCGAGCGAGCCCTTCGCGCGGCTCCTCGCCCGCCGCGTGCGCGAGAAGCTGGGCACGACCTGGGGGCTGTCCGAGACCGGGGCGAGCGGCCCGCGCGGCAACCGCTACGGCGACCCCGCGGGACACGCCTGCATCGCCGTGGCCGGTCCCATGGAAGCGGTGCTCACGCTCGAGACCGGTAGCGCGGAGCGCGACGCCAACATGCGGCGGTTCGCCGAACGCGCCGTCAACCTGCTGGAAGCCTGCCTGCGCAAGGCCGGGCCGTGAGCGAAGACCTGCGCGAGAAGTACCTTACCCTGCAGGAGATCGTGGCTGCCGCCAGGCGCAATCTCGCCCCGGGCCCGTGGAGCTACCTCGTCGGCGGCACCGAGACCGAGACCACCGTGCGCCGCAACCGGCACGCGCTCGATGCGCTGGGATTTCGCCCGCGCGTGCTGCGCGACATGCGACACGTCGACGTCGGGAGCACGCTGCTTGGCGCCAAGTTGCGCCTGCCGGTGCTGATCGCGCCGGTGGGCGGGGTGGAATCGTTCGTCGAGGGCGGCGCGGCCGCCGCGGCTCGCGCTGCGGCCGCCTTCGGCGTACCGCAGATGCTCTCCTCGGTCTGCCAGCCGGGGCTGGAGGCGACCGCCGCCGCCGCGGACAACCTGCGCCTCTTCCAGCTCTACGTGCGGGGCGATGCGGCCTGGGTCGACGACCACGTGCGCCGCGCGAGGGACCACGGCTACCGCGCCTTCTGCCTGACGGTGGACAGCGCGATGTACAGCCGGCGCGAGCGCGATCTGGCGGGACGGTTCGTCAAGCCCTGGCGCGCTGGGGCGGCGGCGGGCATGAAATTCCAGGCCGCGCTCTCCTGGGACGAGGTGAAGCGCTACAAGGATCGGCACGACCTGCCGCTCATCCTCAAGGGGATCGCAACCGCCGAGGACGCGGAGATTGCCGTGCAGCACGGGGTGGAGGTGGTCTACGTCTCCAACCATGGCGGGCGCCAGCTGGACCACGGCCTGGGCAGCGCGGCGGTGCTCCCGGAAGTCGTGCATGCGGTCGCAGGCCGCGCCCAGGTGTGGGTGGACGGTGGCTTCATGCGCGGCACCGACGTCGTGAAAGGCATCGCGCTCGGCGCCAGCTGCGTAGGCCTGGGCAGGCTCGCTTGCCTGGGACTCGCCGCGGACGGCGTGGCCGGGCTGGTGCGCGCGCTGGAGATTCTCGAAGAGGAGGTGCGCGTCTGCCTCGGGCTGCTCGGCGTCGCTTGCCTTGCCGAGCTCACGTCCGCCTGTCTCGCCCCTGCGCCGGCGGTTAGCGCCCCCGGGTTGCTGAGCGCATTCCCGCTGCTGGAAGACGAATGAGCGGGATGCGGCGCATCGCGGTGGCGCTGCTCGTCGCGACGCTCGGTGCGTGCGCGCAGACCGGCCCCGGGCCTGCGCCCATTTCCGGGACCACGCTGCACTGGATCGACGAGCCCGTGCTCGGCGGGCGGATCGCGGTGCACGAGGCGGGCGCCGGCAACGGGCGCGCAGTCCTCCTGGTGCACGGCATTGGCGAGAGCGGTGCGCGCGATTTCCAGGAGCAGATCGCCTGGTTGCGGGAGTCGTTCCATGTGGTCGCGCCGGACCTCCCCGGGTTCGGCGAGTCCGACAAGGGCAATCGCCTCTACTCGCCCGCCAACTACGCGGACGTGCTCAAGCGCGTGGCCGACCGGTTCTTCGGCCGCCCCTTCGCGCTCGTCGGCCACTCGATGGGCGCGGTCGTCGCGCTGCGCTACGCGGGCACCTATCCTCAGGATGTCGAGCAGCTCGTGGTGATGGGCGCACCTGGCGTGCTGCATCGCGTCTCCACCACCGGCCAGTACCTCACAGCCCTGGGCATGGCGTTCGTCCCTCCCGCGCTGGATCCCTCGGAGCGCATCGCCAGCCTGGCGCGCCGGCTGGCGGCGCCGTTCGGCAGGCCGGGGCTCGACCCGGACTTCGTGCTCGGCTCGCCCGATCTGCGCCAGACGGTGCTGGACGGCGAGCCCTCGAGGATCGCCGCGCTCGCGCTCGTGAACGAGGACTTGAGCGACGCGCTGCCCCGGGTGCTTGCGCCGACGCTCATCCTGTGGGGCGCGAAGGACGACGTCGCGCCGCTGCGCAATGGCCGGGTGCTTGCCTGGATGCTGCCGCACGCCCGCCTGCAGACGATCGAGGGTGTCGGGCACACCCCGATGACCGAATCCCCCGGGCGCCTGCGCGCGCTGCTCGAGTCGTTTCTTGCCTCCGGGCTGCCGCCCGGACCGTACGCCGTCGGGCCCATCGCCGAGCCGCGCGGCGAAGGCGTCTGCCGCTGGGAAAGCGGGCGCGTCTTCGAGGGCGAGTACGACCGCCTGACGATCGAGGGTTGCACGCGCACGCTCGTGCGCTACGCTCGCGTGCGCGAGCTGAGCATCGTCGATTCCACGGTGAGCATCGACGACAGCGTGATCGGCGGCGGCACGCTCGGCATGCTGGTGCGCAACTCGAACGTCGTCGTCACCGGAGGACGCATCGAGGGCGGCGTGGCGATCCGCGCGGACGCGAGCAGCCTCGATCTGGCCGGCGTGGAAATCGAGGGCGGCGAGGCGGCGGTGGCCGCGGAGCAGCCGTCCTCGGTCGTTTTCTCCCTCTGTCGCGTGCGCAGCCCGAGAATGCAGGGCGTGCGGCACAATGTGTCATGGGTGACGGCGGACCATCCGCTGTAGCGAACCGATTTCAAGGAGGATCAGCATGCCGGGCAAGGCCAGGTTTCTCTTCACCGCCAGCATGGACGTCGAGCCGGACAAGGAAGCGCTGTTCAACGAGGTCTACGACACCGAGCACATCCCGGCGCTCCTGAAGGTGCCCGGCGTCGTCTCGGTGCGCCGGGCGGTGAGCGTGCCGCTCACCATGTCGATCGGCGGCGAGCTGAAGACCATCGTCGCCGAGGGCGAGCCGCGCTACAGCGCGTACTACGAGCTGGAAAGCGCGGAGGTGCTCACCAGCGAGGCCTGGGCAAAGGCGGTCGAGGCCGGGCGCTGGCCCTCGCAGGTGCGCCCGTACACGCGCAACCGCCGGCACGTGCTGCGCAAGATCACCGCCGGCTAGGCCGGACGCCGCTCAGCGCGGCAGCGCGCTCGCCTGCTCCAGCTCGGTCTTCGAGAGCTGGCCGTCCTTGTCCCGGTCGAGCTCGCCGAAACGCTCGTCGATCTCGCTTGACTCCGTGGCCTCCGAGCGGCTCACCTTGCCGTCCAGGTCCTTGTCCAGCATCGCCAGCGTCATGGGTTGCTGCTCCGTATAGGGCTGCGAGCTGCCCAGGCGCTCGCTCTCCGACTGCGAATCGCAGGCCGTGATCGCGGCGAGCGGAAATGCGGCGGCGAGGGCGAGAACAAACTGTCGCGTGGTCATGAAGACCTCCTTGGCGTAAGCCGGGACGAGCTGCATCCCGCGTACTCCTTGGATCGCACGCGACGCGAACGGGTTCAGTGCTTCACTGTTGCGGCCGCCCGACGAACGTGCGTCGCCCGATCACGACGCGCGTGCTTCAGTTGATCGTCGCGCCGGTGTCCTTCACCACCTTGCCCCACTTCTCGTGCTCGGCGCGCATGAACGCGCCGAACTCCTGCGGGCCGAGATAGCTCGGCGCGATGCCGGCGCTGCGCAGCTGCTTGAGCACCTCGGGATCCTGCAGCGCCTTGCCGAGCTCGCTGGAAATGCGCTGCACGATCGGCTCCGGCGTGCCCGCGGGCGCGAGCATGCATAGCCACAGCGTCGCCTCGTAGCCCGCGACGCCCGCCTCGGAGATCGCCGGCACGTCCGGCATGTCGGGCCAGCGCTGCGTGGTGGTGACGCCGAGCGCGCGCAGCTTGCCGGCGCGCACGTGGTTCATGACGTTTGGCACCCCCGCCATGCTGACGCGCACGCGCCCGCCCAGCAGGTCCTGCATCGCCTGGCCGCTGCCTTTGTAGGGAATGTGATTGAGCTCGACGCCCGCCGCGGTGGCGAACAGCGCTGTCACCAGGTGCTGCGCGCTGCCGTTGCCCGAGCTCGCGTAGTCGATCTTCCCGGGCTGCGCCTTGGCCGCGGCGACGAGCTCGGCCACGGACTGCACGCCGAGGTCGGGATGCACGACGAGCACGTAGGGACCCGAGGCGACGAGCGCCACCGGCGCGAACGACTTCAGCGCGTCGTAGCCGAGCGACTTGTACAGGTGCGCGCTGATGACGTGCGGCGTCGCGGTGAACAGCAGCGTGTGGCCGTCGGGCTCCGCTTTGGCGACGTGGTCGGCGCCGATGGTGCTGCCGGCCCCCGGCCGGTTCTCGACGAACACGGTGCCGCCCAGCTGCGCGCCCAGGCGCGGCGCGAGGATGCGCGCGGGCACGTCCGCAAAGCCCCCGGCGCCCAGCGGCACGACCACGCGCACCGGCTTCGAGGGCCAGGACTGGGCGGCGGCCTGCACGCAGGAGAGCAGGGCGGCAGCCGCGACGACGGCGACGAGGCGTTTCATCCGAGGTACTCCGGCTTGGGTTGGGTGAAGAACGCGTGCAGCAAGTGGTACACCGTGAGGTAGTTCTTCTGCTGGAAGCTCGCGTGCGAGATGCCGGCCATGACCGAGAACTGCTTGTCGGCATTGGGCAGCCGCTTGAAGAATTCCAGCAGGTCGTCCACGCCGGCGATGCCGTCGAACTGCCCGCGCAGGATGAGCGTCGGCACGACGATCTTCGCCGGGTCGACGAGCGGCAGCTTCGAGCACATGTCCACGTAGGTGCCGGTGGGCACCGAGTCGTCCAGCGCGAGGATGGCGTCGGCGAAGGCTTCGATGGTCGCCTGGTCGGCAGTGCCGGGGTGGTCGCGCTCGAAGATGCTGCGCACGAACTTGCGGTCGATCGGCCGGCGGTTCTTCGACTGGAACTCGGGCAATTTCTTCCTGCGCTCGGCGAGCGTCGGGCTGCCGGCGCCCGTCCAGACGAACGCGTCGAGCGCCAGGCGCGCCACGCGCTCCGGGTGGCGCTCGGCGAACATGGCGGCCTTCAGCGCGCCGGAGCTGATGCCGTACACGAGGAGCTTGTCGGCGCCGCTCGCGCGCAGCACGTACTCGCTGCCTGCGGCGAGATCGTCCGCGCCGTTGGCGATGTCGCAGTTGATGGGGCGCGACTTGTCCGAGCGCCCGTAGCCCTCGTTGTCCATGCACCAGGCATCGAACCCCCGCGCCGCGAACCACTCCATCACCGAGGAATGCGGCCGGCCCGGCACGTGCAGGTCGAAGGTCGGCTGCGAAGCCATCGACGAGCCGTGCACGAAGAGGATCGTGCCGTGGCGCGCCGCTGCGGCGGCGGGCGCCTTGCGCCACAGGAAAAGCCGGACGTCGCCCTTCTTCGTCCAGTGTTCGGTGCCTTGCATGGCGCGCAAGTCTAGCGCGCTGCGCCTAGTCCCAGGAAAAGCGGTAAAAGAGGCCCGCGCCGCTCGTCGTTCCTGCCTCGCCGCGCACCGACCAGCGGCGCCCGAGCGCGTAGTCGAGCTTGACCAGGCTCGTGGTCACGGCCCCCAGCCCCTGCTCGTAGCTCACGTAGACCCGGTCGGAAACGCGCTTGCCCACCGCCACCACGCCGCCCTCCAGCTCGCCCCCGCCGCGCAGGGTGAGCTCGTCGAAGCCGAACGCACGGGCGATGCGCCGGTCGGCCGGCAGGGTGCTGCCGCGCGCCAGCAGCGTGCTTGCCGCCGCCTGCAGCAGGCCGAGGTCGGCCCGCGACGCTTCGCCGGGCGCCCGCCCCAGCACCAGCCAGGACAGCCGCTCGGACTCGCCCACCGGTGGATTGGACACGATCTGCACGCGCGGCGTCTTCAGGTTGCCGCTGAGCTGCACGCCGGCTTCCACGGCCTGGTTGCGCCGCCACGCCGTGATGGCGAGCGCCGGGTTGTCCAGCGGCCCGTCGAAGATCAGCTCCCCCGGGTCGACCAGCAGGCGCTGGCCGTAGGCGAAGAAGACGGCGTTCACGGCCCGCACGCGCCCATAGGCGCGCAGGCGGCCGTCTTCCGCGGTGGCCACCCGCAGCTGCCCGGCGAGCTTGCCTTCCATCGTCTGGGTTTCGATCGCGAGGTCGGCGCCCAGGTCGAGCTGCACGTCGAGCGCGAGGGGCACCGTGGCTGCGCCGGGCTCCGGCTTGGGCGCCTGCCCGACGATGACCACGTCCTCGCCCGGGCGCGGCAGGCTGTCGTCGGCGATCAGCAGGTAGCCGCGATCCGCGCGCAGCGCGCCGGTAAGCATCACGCGCTTGCCGTCGAAGGTCACCTCGCCGGCGCCGGAAACGGCGAGGCGCCGGTCGCGACGGCTCAGCACACCGAACTCGCGCGCCGTCCAGCCGAGCCTGGCGCCGCCGGCGGCGGGGTCGAGCGACAGGCTGCCGGCGGCCGTGAACTCGCCGTCGCCTGCGCGGATGGACAGGGACGCAATGCGAATGCGGTCCCCTTCCAGACGCGCGTCCAGCTGCCCGTCCGTCAGCTGCACGCCGTAGGCCGGAATCTCGAACCGGATGGCGTTGCCGTGCAATGCCCCCTGGAGCCGGGGCTCGCCGAGCGTGCCGTCGATGCCGAGTTGCGCGCTGAGGCGGCCATCGATGCGCGCCTGGGTGATGAAGGGCTGCAGGACGGAGCGCAGGCTCGCGGACTCGATGCGCGCGCGCAAGGCGAGCGGCGATCGAGGCCCGTAGGCGAACGCCGGCCGGTCCGGTGCCAGTCCGATCCTGCCCTCGAGCGCCAGCTCGCCGAACCGGGAGCGCGCGTGCGCCGTGACCGACAGGCCGTTCTCGGCGAACCGGGCATCGAGCCCGGCCGAAGAGATCTCCAGCGCCACCACGTCCCCGCCTGCGCGCAGGTCGAGGTCGCCGCTCGCGCGCCGCAGCTGCACGGTGCCGATCGGCACCGCCGCGGCGTCGAGCTGCCACTCGCCATCGAGCAGCATCGACGAGCGCACGTGCTCGGCCTCGCCGGCGAGGAGCGCGATCCATGCTGCCGGCAAGCCCCGCGCCTCGCCGCGCGTCGTCAGCCGGCCGGGCGACCAGCGCACTTCCTCCACCAGCATCCGCCCCGAGGCGATCTGCGCTTCGAATCTTC
>DATFEJ010000120.1:0-3457 GCA_035251235.1 Burkholderiales bacterium | reverse complement strand
ATCGCGCCCAAGGCCGCGAACGCCGCGGCCTGACCGCCGATCAGGTTGATCACGAAGTACACCACGATCGGAGCCAGCACCGGCAGCAGCGAGGGCAGGATCATCTCCTTGATCGCCGCCTTGGTCAGCATGTCGACCGCGCGCGGGTCGGCGGCGGCCACCATGAACTTCTTCGCGGTGGCCGCCTCGCGCTCGACGCGCTCGCTGGCGATCTCGGGCGCGCCGAGCTGAGCGTGCGCGCTGGCGCCGAAAAAGAAAAGGGCCGCGCAGGCGGCCCTTTTCACGTTCAAGTACCGGACGCTCACACCATCAAGGGTACGACGAGCAGCGCGACGATGTTGATGATCTTGATGAGCGGGTTGACGGCCGGGCCGGCGGTGTCCTTGTAAGGATCGCCCACCGTGTCGCCCGTGACCGCCGCCTTGTGCGCGTCCGAGCCCTTGCCGCCGTGATGCCCGTCCTCGATGTACTTCTTGGCGTTGTCCCAGGCGCCGCCGCCGGTGCACATGGAAATGGCGACGAAGAGGCCGGTGACGATCGTGCCCATCAGCACGCCGCCGAGCGCCTGCGGCCCGAGGATCACGCCGACCAGGATCGGCACCAGCACCGGCAGCAGCGACGGGATCATCATTTCCTTGATCGCCGCGCGCGTCAGCATGTCGACCGCCACGCCGTATTCGGGCTTGGCGGTGCCCGCCATGATGCCGGGGATCTCCTTGAACTGGCGGCGCACCTCCACCACCACTGCGCCCGCGGCGCGGCCCACGGCCTCCATCGCCATGGCGCCGAAGAGGTACGGCACGAGGCCGCCGATGAACAGGCCGACGATCACGTAGTGGTTGGACAGATCGAACGACAGCGACTTGCCGGCCTTCTCCAGCGCGTGCGTGTAGTCGGCGAACAGCACCAGCGCCGCGAGGCCCGCGGAGCCAATGGCGTAGCCCTTGGTGACGGCCTTGGTCGTGTTGCCGACGGCGTCCAGCGGATCGGTGATGTCGCGCACCGAGTCCGGCAGGTCGGACATCTCGGCGATGCCGCCCGCGTTGTCGGTGATCGGGCCGTAGGCGTCGAGCGCGACGATGATGCCCGCCATGGAGAGCATCGAGGTGGCCGCGATGGCGATGCCGTACAGGCCCGCCAGCGCATACGAGGCGATGATCGCCACGCACACCGCGAGCACCGGCCAGGACGTGGACTTCATCGATACGCCGAGGCCGGCGATGATATTGGTGCCGTGGCCGGTGGTCGAGGCCTGCGCCACGTGCTGCACCGGCTTGTATTGCGTGCCGGTGTAGTACTCGGTGATCCAGACGAGGAACCCGGTGAGCGCCATGCCGACCACGGCGGTGCCGTACAGGTGCCAGACCTGGATGGTCTTGCGCGCGCCGCCGACGTCGAACTGCGCGGTCTTCAGCAGCTCGCCCATCACGACCTCGGTGATCGGCCAGAAGGCGAGCAGCGCGATGCCGCCGGCCACCGCGAGACCCTTGTACAGCGCGGGCATGACGTTCTTCTCGCCGGGCTTGGCCTTCACGAACCAGGTGCCGATGATCGAGGCGATGATGGCGAAGCCGCCGATGGCGAGCGGGTAGATCACCGCCGCGCCGCTGTTCAGCATCAGCGCGCCGAGCAGCATGGTGGCGACGATGGTCACCGCGTAGGTCTCGAACAGGTCGGCGGCCATGCCGGCGCAGTCGCCGACGTTGTCGCCCACGTTGTCGGCGATCACCGCCGGGTTGCGCGGGTCGTCCTCGGGGATGCCGGCCTCCACCTTGCCGACCAGGTCCGCGCCCACGTCGGCGCCCTTGGTGAAGATGCCGCCGCCCAGCCGCGCGAAGATCGAGATCAGCGAGCCGCCGAAGGCGAGGCCGATGAGCGGCTGGATGATGTGCACCAGGTCGTCCTTCTTCAGGGCGTTGGCGTACAGCAGCGCGAAGAGGCCCGCCACGCCGGCGAGGCCCAGGCCCACGACCAGCAGGCCGGTGATGGCGCCGCCGCGGAACGCGACCTGCAGCGCCTCGTTCAGCCCGACGCGCGCGGCCTCCGCGGTGCGCACGTTGGCGCGCACCGAGATGTTCATGCCGATGATGCCCGAGGCGCCGGACAGCACCGCGCCGAGCAGGAAGCCCCAGGCGCTCGTCCAGCCGAGCTGCGGGATGAAGCCGATGGCGAGGAACAGGACCGCGCCGACCATGGCGATGGTCTTGTACTGGCGCCACAGGTAGGCGGTGGCGCCTTCGCGGATCGCCGCCGCGATCTCGCGCATGCGCTCGTTGCCGTCCGAGAGCTTCAGGATCTGCACGCTCTGCCAGACGCCGTAGACGATCGCCAGCGCTGCGCAGGCGAGCGCGAATGTCAATCCGCCGGTCATGCTTGTTCTCCCCTCATCGAGCGCGAGGCAGGGAGCCCCGCGGAAAAGGGGGCGATTTTATCAGGCTAGCCGAGGGCGGCGAAAGCCCTATCGCGGATCTGCTCTACGCTGCCCAGGCCCGAGATGCGCCGATAGCGCGGCGCGCGCGCGTCGCCGGAGGCCGCCCAGCGCGTGTAGTACTCGATGAGCGGCCGGGTCTGCCGGCGGTAGATCTCCAGGCGCTCCTTGACCGTCGCCTCGCGGTCGTCCTCGCGCTGCAGGAGCGGCTCGCCGGTGGCGTCGTCGCGGTCGGGGACCCTGGGCGGATTGAAGCGCACGTGGTAGGTCCGTCCCGAGCCCGGATGCACGCGCCGGCCGCTCATGCGCAGGACGATCTCGTCGTCGGGCACGTCGATCTCCAGCACGCAGTCGAGCGGCATGCCCGCCGCGCGCATCGCTTCGGCCTGCGGGATGGTGCGCGGGAAGCCGTCCAGCAGGTAGCCGCGCGCGCAGTCCGGCGCCCGCAGGCGCTCCTTCACCAGCGCCACGATCACCTCGTCGGACACCAGCCTTCCGGCGTCCATCAGCGTCTTCGCCTGGAGTCCGAGGGACGTGCCCGCCTTGGCGGCGGCACGCAGCATGTCCCCGGTGGAGACCTGGGGAATGCCGTACTTCGCCGCGATGAACGCCGCCTGGGTGCCCTTGCCGGCGCCCGGCGGTCCCAGGAGGATGAGCCTCATCGGAGCAGTTTTAGCACAGCTTCCAGATCCGCCGGGGTATCCACGCCCGGCGGGATCGCGGACTCCTCGATCACCGTGGCGATGCGCCCGCCGTGCCAGAGCACGCGCAGCTGCTCGAGCTGCTCGACCGCCTCGAGCGGGGACGGCGCCAGGCAAGCGTAGCGGCGCAGGTACCCGGCGCGGTAGGCGTAGATGCCGACGTGGCGCAGGCCGCCCGGCGCGCCGCCGTCGCGCGGGAACGGGATGCCCGCGCGGCTGAAGTACAGCGCGTCGCCCCTGGCGTCGAGCACCGCCTTGACCACGTTCGGGTTGGCGAACTCGCGCGCGTCGCGGATCGGGTGGCAGGCGGTGGCCACGTCCGCGTCCG
>DATFEJ010000013.1:0-2880 GCA_035251235.1 Burkholderiales bacterium | reverse complement strand
GCAGATGCCCAAGGCCTATGAGCAGCTCGCCGCGCGCGCGCGCACCGCGGGCGGCGATCTCGGCAGGGAGCTGGCGGCGAAGCAGATGGCCGACGTCGGGGTCTACGGCGCGGTCGCCTGGCAGCGGCCGGCGAGAGAGATCGTGCTCCCGGCGGTCAAGGGCGCGCCGCTCCTCAGCCTCGATGCGCCGCTCGATGCGGACTGCGGCCGGCCGGCGAGCGCGCTGTGCCGCCAGGCGCTCGACGACGGCAAGCAGCTCATGCTGCAGCTGGCGGTCGCGCGCGGCCTGGGGGAAGCCATCGGCAAGCCGACGATCGAGGCCATCGCCGCGCAGGTCGCGGCCAAGAACGCGCTCTGGGACACCTACCTCTACAACTCCAAGCCGATGTTGCCGTTCGACTTCGTGCTCACCGATCTGCTCGACGGGCGCTGGAAGCAGAGCGACCAGTATCCGCAGGGCTTCCGCGAGCCGCCGAAAACGCAGTGGTTCCTGCTGCACCCTTCGGTCGGCGTGGAATACGCGAGCGGGGCCGCCGACGGCGAGCACATGAAGCCGGTCCTCTACGTCGAGATCGTCGGCGCCAATCGCTGGAACCCGCGCGACCGCTGGATCGACCTGCCGCTGCTCGACCGGCTGTCTGGCGTTTCGCTTGTCGCCAGCTACGTCGACCGCGTGGGCACGGACAACTCGGGCGCCGGCGTGCTGCTCACCTTCGACAACGTCTACTCGATCGGCATCACCCGCTACGGCTCCACGACGGGGGTGTTCCTGACGCTCGACCTGGCCAACTTCTATCGCGACGAGCTCAGGCCGAGCTACGAGTCTTTCAAAGGCGACCTCAGTCGGCGGCTGCGCGCGCGGTGAACGCTCAGCGCCGCAGCTCCCACTCGTAGCCCACGCCGAACAGCAGCGACGTGCCCGCGGTCGCCGCGCCGATCGGCCAGGTCGCCGGCTCCGGCGCGCCGAAGGTCTGCAGGCGCACGTCCAGCGTGATCGTGCCTCCGCCGCCCATCCTTTTCGCCACGCCCGCCCCGAGCTCGATGTAGTCGCGCCAGTTGCCGGACCAGTAGGGGATGGTCGTGCCGCCCGAGACAACCGAGAGCTCGGACAGGTACACGAGGCCGAGGTTGCCGAGAAGGTAGGGCTGGAATCCGGTGGCATCCCCTAGCGCGACGCGGCCACCGATGTAGATCCCGGACAAGCTGAAATCCCCGAACTGCGCGCCCGCGGGAAACTCGCCGCCGGTGAAGAACTCTCCGCCCCAGCTCGCGTAGACGAGGCCCACCTGGCCGCGCCAGCCGCTGTCGAAGTTGCGATAGGCCTCCAGACGCAGGCCGAAGCCGGTGCCGAAGGTGTCGGAATAGCGCGTCTCCGACAGGGGCGTGACGGGCCCCGAGTCGCCGCCGATGAACGAGGAGGCGAACGCGCCCGCCGCAACTCCGTAGCGCGGCGCTTCCTCCGCGGGCGACGGCGCCGCGGCGGCCAGGGCGGACAGAAAACCGGCGAGGATGGCGAGCTTGCGCATGCGGGGCTTCTCCACGAGATGCCCCATCCATAGCGCAATCCGCGCCGCCGCCTTTGATCTGGCGCAGAAGTCCGCCAGGTGTCGTCTACACTTGCCTACCGCAAAGGGGTTCCCCATGGCAGAAATCCTCGGCCTCGGCCTGTCGCACTACCCGCCGCTCTGCCTGCCGGACGCGGACATGGCGGGCATCCTCAAGTGGACGCTGCAGGATCCGTCCATCCCCGCGCAGGAAAAGGACGTCGCCCGCTGGCCGGCCGCCATGCGCGCCGAATGGGCCGACGATTTCGGCGCGCGCGCCGCGGCCGCGCATCGCAAGCAGCTGGTCGCCGGGTTCGAGCGCGTGCGCGCGGCGCTCGACGCGTTCCGGCCCGACGTCGTCCTGCTCTGGGGCGACGACCAGTACGAGAACTTCAAGGAGGACCTGATCCCGCCGTTCGCGGTGCTCGCCTACGACGATCTGGACCTGTATCCGTGGAGCCACGCGCAGGGCTCCTCGATGATGAAGGGCAAGGCCAACGTCTGGGGCGAGGACGCCTCGAAGCGCTATCGCCTGCGCGGCCGGCCCGACATCGCCAGGCACCTGGTCACCGGGTTGCTCGAGCGCGACATCGACGTCGCCTACGCCTACAAGCCGCTGCACCACGGCAGCCTCGCGCACGCCTTCACCAACGCGATCCTCTACCTCGACTACCACCGCCAGGGCTACGACCACCCGACCCTCTGCTTCCCGCTCAACTGCTACGGGCGGCGCGTGGTGTCGGCCAAGGGATTCCTCACGCGCATGGACGCGGCGCTCGAGCTCGATCCGCCCTCGCCCTCGCCCAGGCGCTTCATGCAGGTCGGCGCGGCTGCGGCGCGGGTGCTGAAGGAAAGCCCGTGGCGCGTGGCGCTCGTCGCTTCCTCGAGCTGGTCGCACGCGTTCCTGTGCGACCCGACCTGGCGGTTGCGTCCCGACACGGCGGCCGACCGGCGGCTGTACGAGGCGCTGCGCAAGGGCGACTACGGCGCTTGGCGCTCCACTTCGCTCGCGGCAGTCGAGAATGCGGGCCAGCAGGAGGTGCTCAACTGGTTCGCGCTCGCCGGCGCGATGCAAGAGCTCGGCGCGCGCCTGGAGTGGAGCGAGTTCGTCGAGACGCACGTCTTCAACTCGAACAAGGTGTTCGCCGTCTACGCCTGCGCGTGAACCCGGCGGGAGGGCGTCAGCAGCGGATCGGCTTGCGGTTGTCGAGCTGTTTCGGCGTGGTGCAGAACATCCGGTCCCGCAGGTACTTCGGCTCGTAGCAGCGCACGTCGTAGTGCACCCAGGTGGGCGCGATGTGCGAGGGCTCGAGCGCCTTGCGGTTGGCCGCGTCCC
>DATFEJ010000018.1:0-55436 GCA_035251235.1 Burkholderiales bacterium | reverse complement strand
AGCTTCTTCACCTGCCCGACGAAGTGCGGATTCACCGCCCAGTCCGGGCCGTCGTTCCAGGCCACGTGCAGCGCGCCCACCGGATGGCCGACGAACAGGAATTCCATTTCGCTGCGGCAGTCGATGAACAGCGCATCCGGGTGCTGGTGCACGAACTGGAAGGCGCGCTTGGGCTCGAGGTGGTCCATGGCGGAAGTCCATTATAGCGGTAAGCGTTTGACAGAGCAGGGATATGTAGGCACACTGCGGGTCCGCGCCGATTTGAAGTTCAGCTTGCGGGCGCGTTACAAATACCGCTAAAGAGACGTGCCCAGACGCCCGTTTCCGCGCAAGCCGAACGGGCGTTTTGTTTTTCCGCCAGACCATGACGCGAGCCGACCGCACCGCCCAGCTGCAAGCCCTCCTCGCCGAGAGGATCCTCGTGCTCGACGGCGCCATGGGCACGATGATCCAGCGCGAGCGGCTGGACGAGTCGCAGTTCCGCGGCAAGCGCTTTGGCGACTGGGCCCACGACCTGCGCGGCAACAACGACCTGCTCGTCCTCACGCAGCCGGAGCTGATCCGCGACATCCACCTGCAGTATCTGCGGGCCGGCGCCGACATCATCGAGACCAACACCTTCAATTCCACCACCGTGTCGATGGCCGACTACGGCATGCAGGCGCTGGTGCCCGAGCTCAACCTCGCGGCCGCGCGCCTCGCCGTGGAGGCGGCGCGCGAATTCCAGGCGCAGGACCCTGCGCGCCCGCGGTTCGTCGCCGGCGTGCTCGGTCCGACGACCAGGACCGCTTCGATCTCGCCGGACGTCAACGACCCCGGCTTTCGCGCCATCACCTTCGATCAACTGGCCGCGGCGTACGCCGAGGCCGCGGCGGCGCTCGTCGAAGGCGGCGTCGACCTGATCCTGGTCGAGACCGTGTTCGACACCCTGAACGCCAAGGCGGCGCTGTTCGCGCTCGCGGAGCTGTTCGAGCGCCGCGGCGCGCCGCTCCCGGTCATCGTCTCGGGCACGATTACCGACGCCTCGGGGCGCACGCTCTCCGGGCAGACCACGGAGGCGTTCTACAACGCCGTGCGCCACGCGCGCCCGCTGGCGATCGGCCTGAACTGCGCGCTGGGTGCGCGCGAGCTGCGCCCGCACGTGGAGGAGCTCGCGGCGATCGCCGACGCCTTCGTTTCCTGCCACCCGAACGCCGGCCTGCCGAACGCCTTCGGCGAGTACGACGACACGCCGGAGAACATGGCTACCATCATGGGCGAGTGGGCGCGCAGCGGCTGGCTGAACATTGCCGGCGGCTGCTGCGGCACCACGGCCGAGCACATCCGCGCCCTGGCCGACGCGGTGCGCGGCGTGCCCGCGCGGCGCATCCCGGAGCTGCCGAAGAAGCTCCGCCTTTCGGGCCTGGAGCCGCTCAACGTCGGCGCCGACTCGCTGTTCGTCAACATCGGCGAGCGCACCAACGTCACCGGCTCGAAGGCGTTCGCGCGCCTCGTGCTCGCCGGCGACTACGCCGGCGCGCTGTCGGTCGCGCGCCAGCAGGTGGAGAACGGCGCGCAGGTGATCGACGTGAACATGGACGAGGCGATGCTGGATTCCGAGGCCGCCATGCAGCGCTTCCTCAGCCTCGTGGCGGCCGAGCCCGACATCGCGCGCGTGCCGGTGATGATCGACAGCTCCAAGTGGAGCGTGATCGAGGCGGGCCTGAAGTGCGTGCAGGGCAAGTGCATCGTCAACTCGATCAGCATGAAGGAGGGCGAGGAGGCGTTCCTGCGCCAGGCGCGCCTCGCGCGCCGCTACGGCGCCGCGGTGGTGGTGATGGCCTTCGACGAGCAGGGCCAGGCCGACACGCTCGAGCGCCGCATCGCCATCTGCCGGCGGGCCTACGACCTGCTGACCACCCGGGCGGGCTTCCTGCCCGAGGACGTCATCTTCGACCCCAACATCTTCGCCGTGGCGACCGGGCTGGAAGAGCATGCGCGCTACGCGCTGGACTACATCGAGGCCGCGCGCTGGATCCGCCAGAACCTGCCGCACGCGCAGGTGTCCGGCGGGCTGTCCAATCTGTCGTTTTCCTTCCGCGGCAACGACGCGGTGCGCGAGGCGATGCACACCGCATTCCTCTACCACGCCATCCGCGCCGGCATGACGATGGGCATCGTCAATGCGGGCCAGCTCGGCGTGTACGAGGAGATCGAGCCCGGGCTGCGCGAGCGGGTGGAGGACGTGATCCTCGATCGCCGCGCCGATGCCACCGAGCGCCTGGTCGAGTTCGCCGAAAGCGTCAAGGCGAGCGGCGGCAAGGCAGCCAAGGCCGACGACGCCTGGCGAAGCGCGCCCGTGCGCGAGCGCCTGGCGCACGCGCTGGTCAACGGCATCAACACGCACATCCTGGCCGACACCGAAGAGGCGCGCCTCGCGGCCGCGCATCCGATCGAGGTGATCGAGGGCCCGCTGATGGACGGCATGAACGTGGTCGGCGACCTGTTCGGCGCGGGCAAGATGTTCCTGCCGCAGGTGGTGAAATCCGCCCGCGTCATGAAGCAGGCCGTCGCCCACCTCGTGCCCTACATCGAGGCGGAAAAGGCGAAAAGTGGCGAAGCGGGCCGGCCCAAGGGCAAGATCGTGATCGCCACGGTGAAGGGCGACGTGCACGACATCGGCAAGAACATCGTCGCGGTGGTGCTCCAGTGCAACAACTACGAGGTGGTCAATCTGGGCGTCATGGTGCCGGCGCAGAAGATCCTCGAGACCGCGCGCGCGGAAAACGCCGACGCCATCGGGCTGTCGGGCCTGATCACTCCCTCGCTCGAGGAAATGGCGCACGTGGCCAAGGAGATGGAGCGCGAAGGCTTCACGCTGCCGCTGCTCATCGGCGGCGCGACCACCTCGCGCGTGCACACCGCCGTCAAGATCGCACCCAATTACTCGGGCCCGGTGGTGTACGTCCCCGATGCCTCGCGCTCGGTGCCGGTGGCGCAGAGCCTGCTGTCCAGGGAAGCGCGCGAGCCGTTCGTGGCCGAGGTGCGCGCCGACTACGAGAAGATCCGGCGCCAGCACGCCACCAAGAAAGGCCCCGGCCCGCTGCTGGCGCTCGCGCGGGCGCGCGAGCTCGGCCTCGCCACCGACTGGGGCGCGTACGTGCCGCCCGCGCCGGCCAAGCCCGGGCTGACCGTGCTCGCCAACTGCCCGCTCGAGAAGCTCGTGCCCTACATCGACTGGGGGCCGTTCTTCCAGACCTGGGAGCTCTCCGGCTCGTACCCGAAGATCCTCGAGGATCCCGTGGTCGGCGTAGAAGCACGCAAGCTGCTCGCCGATGCGCGGGCCTTCCTGAAGAAGATGATCGACGGCCGCTGGGTGCGCGCGAGCGGGGTGTGCGGCCTGTTCCCCGCGGCGCGGGTGGATCACGACGACATCCAGATCTACCGCGACGCGGCGCGCCGGGACGTGGCGCTGACCTGGCACAACCTGCGCCAGCAGAACCAGAAGCCGGCGGGCAATCCGAACCTTTGCTTGGCCGATTTCGTCGCGCCGCGCGACAGCGGCGTCGCCGACTGGGTGGGCGCCTTCGCGGTCACTGCCGGGCTGGGCATGGAGAAGAAGCTCGCCGAGTTCGAGCGCGCGCACGACGACTATTCGGCCATCATGCTCAAGGCGCTCGCCGATCGCCTTGCCGAGGCGTTCGCCGAGCACCTGCACGAGCGGGTGCGCCGCGAGTACTGGGGCTATGCGCCCGACGAAGCGCTCGACAACGCCGCGCTGATCGCGGAACGCTATCGCGGCATCCGGCCGGCGCCGGGCTACCCCGCCTGCCCCGATCACACGGAGAAAGCGGGGCTGTTCGCGCTGCTCGAAGCCGCCAAGCACACGGGCATGTCGCTCACCGAGTCCTACGCCATGCTGCCCGCGGCAGCCGTGTCCGGCTTCTATCTTTCGCACCCCGACGCGAGCTACTTCGCCGTCGGCAAGATCGGCCGGGATCAGCTCGAGGACTACGCCCGGCGCAAGGACATGCTGCTGCAGGACGCCGAGCGTTGGCTGGCGCCGTATCTCGCCTACGAGCCGCAAGCGCAGGCGCAGGCCGCGTCGCTATAATGCGGCCCACTTTGCAAACGGAGATCTGACATGGGCAAGGGCGACAAGCGCACGCGGCGCGGCAAGATCTACAAGGCAAGCTACGGCAAGACGCGCCCGCACCGGGCGAAGAAGAAGACGAAGAAGGCTGCCTGAGCCCCAAAGCGCTCCTCGCCCTGGGCGCGCTGCTCGCGGCGGCGGGCGTGGCCCTGGGCGCGTTCGGAGCGCACGCCCTGAAGACCCGGCTGTCCGCCGACATGCTGGCGGTCTGGAATACCGGCGTCCAGTATCACCTGTGGCATGCGCTCGGCATGATTCTCGTGGGCTTGAGCGCGGCCGGCATCGGGCAGAGCGCCTGGTCGCGCGCCGCCGGCGCGCTGCTGCTGGCGGGAATCGTCCTGTTCTCCGGCAGCCTCTATGCGCTCGCGCTCGGCGCGCCGAAGTGGCTGGGCGCGGTCACGCCGCTCGGCGGTGTCGCCTTCCTGCTCGGCTGGCTGGCGCTTGCGCTCGCCGCGCTGCGCGCCTAGACCTCGAGGTAATCCGAGAGCGGGCGCTGTGCGAGCACCCGGCGCATCGCCGGCAGATGTTCCGGGTCGCGCATCTCGATCTGCACGCCGCTGGGTTGCTGCTCGCGAATCAAGCGCGCCAGCTCGACCTGCAACTGCACCCGCCCGACGCAGCACGGGCACGCTGGCGGCCGCAGCACCGCCCAGCCGCGAGGGGCCTCGACGGTCGCCGTAACCAGCCTGACCGGAGTCTTGCTCACTTGCGCCAGAACGCCGGTGTCAGCACCACCAGCAGCGTGAACAGCTCCAGCCTGCCGAGCAGCATGGCGAAGGAGCACACCCAGGTCTGGAAGTCGTTCAACACGGCGTAGGTGCCCGCCGGTCCGACCTGGCCGAGGCCCGGACCGGTATTGTTCATGGACACCACGGCGGCCGAGAACGCCGTCACCACGTCCGCCCCGCTCACCGTCAGCAGCAGCGTGAAGACGATGATGCAGGAGACGTAGACGAACACGTAGGCGAGGACCGCGAACACCACGTTGTTCTCCACCAGCCGGCCGCCGAGCTTTACCGGGTTGTAGACGCTCGGGTGGATGATGCGCAGCAGCTCGCGGAAGATCTGCTTGAAGAGGATCTGCGCGCGGATCATCTTCATGCCGCTGCCCGTGGAGCCCGAGCAGCTGGCGAAGCTGCACAGGAACAGCATCCACAGCGGCGCGAAGATGGGCCACTGGTTGAAGTCGGTGTTGGCGTAGCCGGTGGTCGTCGCGATCGACACGACGTTGAAGGCGGCGTAGCGCAGCGCGACGCCGAAATCCGGGTACACGTTCGTCCACAGGAGATAGGCGGCGACCCCCAGCACCGAGGCCGCGACGACGCCGAGGAAGAGCTTGGCTTCCGGGTCGACGCGATAGGGGCGCAGGCTGCGCCGGTGCCAGGCGAGGAAATGCGTGGCGAAGTTGATCGCCGCGATCAGCATGAAGACGATGGCGACCGCTTCGATGCGCGGCGAGCTCCAGTAGGCGTAGCTCTCGTCGTGCGTCGAGAACCCTCCCAGGCCCAGGGTGGTGAAGGCGTGCATCAGCGCATCCAGCCACGTCATGCCGGCCCAGTGGTACGCCAGGCCGCAGGCCACGGTCAGGCCGAAGTACACCAGCCACAGGCCCTTGGCGGTCTCGGCGATGCGCGGCGTGAGCTTGGTGTCCTTCATCGGCGTTGGCGTCTCCGCCTTGAACAGCTGCGAGCCGCCCACGCCCAGGAGCGGCATGATCGCCACGGCGAGCACGATCACGCCCATGCCGCCCAGCCAGATCATGAAACCGCGCCAGATGTTGATCGAAGGCGGCAGGCGGTCGAGACCCGAGAGCACCGTGGCGCCGCTCGCGGTCAGCCCCGACGCCGCCTCGAAGTACGCGTCGGTGAACGACAGGTCCGGCAATTGCAGGAGCAGCGGCAGCGTGGCGAATCCCGGGAGCACCGTCCACACCAGCGCGACCAGCAGGAAGCCATCGCGCACCTGCAATTCGCGCCCGGCGCGACGCGATGCCGACCAGAGCCCGATGCCCGCCGCGGCCGTCGCGGCGAGCGCCTTGGCGTGCGCCCAATGCGCGCCGTCGGCCAGGGCCAGCGAAAAGCCGAGCGGCACCAGCATGCAGGCGGCGAACAGGATGAGGACCAGCGACAGCAGGTGCAGGACGGCGAGCAGTCGCACGGCGGGCGCGGGGGACTAGAGGAAGCGGGCGGCGACCTGGAACAGCTTCTCGACCCGCGGCATGGTCTTCTTGTCCGTCACGAACACGATGACGTGATCCTCGGCCTCGATGCGCGTGTCGTGATGCGCCATCAGCACCTTGCCGTTGCGCACCACGGCGCCGATGGTGGCCCCGGCCGGCAGCTCGATCTCCTCGACGCTGCGGCCGGTGACCCGGCAGGACTCCCGGTCGCCGTGCACCACCGCCTCCAGCGCCTCGGCGGCGCCGCGCCGCAGGCTGTGCACCGCGACGACGTCGCCGCGGCGCACGTGGGCGAGCAGCTTGCCGATCGTCGCCTGCGCGGGCGAGATGGCGATGTCGATCTGCCCGCTTTGCAGCAGGTCGACGTAGCTGCGGCGGTTGATGAGCGCCACCACGCGCCGCGCGCCCATGCGCTTGGCGAGCAGCGAGCTCATGATGTTGTTCTCGTCGTCGTTGGTCACCGCGACGAACAGGTCCATCTCGCCGATGTTCTCCTGCTCCAGCAGCTCCTCGTCGGTGGCGTCGCCGTTCAGCACCAGCGCCTGATTGAGGCGCGCCGCGAGGAACTCGCAGCGGCGCTTGTTGTGCTCGATGAGGCGCACGGCGTACTGTCCTTCGAGCGCGCGCGCCAGGCGCAGGCCGATGTTGCCGCCGCCGGCGATCATGACGCGCTTGACCGGCTGGTCCATGCGGCGCAGCTCGTGCATCACCTGCCGGATATTGTCCGCCGCCGCCAGGCAGAACACCTCGTCGCCGGCCTCGATGATCGTATCGCCGTCCGGCAGGACCGCGCCGTCGCGACGGAAGATGGCGACGATGCGCGTGTCGATGTTCGGGATGTGCGCGCGGATCTCCTTGACCGGCCGGCCCACCATGGGCCCGCCCTGGTAGGCGCGCACGGCGACCAGGCTCACTTTGCCGTCGGCGAAATCCAGCACCTGGAGCGCTTCCGGGAACTCGACCAGCTTGACGATGTATTCCGTGAGCACCTGCTCCGGGCAGATGGACAGATCCACGTCGAATCCGTCCGGCCCCAGCACCAGCTTGTTGTCGAGAAAGGCATTGGCGCGGATGCGCGCCACGCGCCTGGGCACGTTGAACATGCGCGCGGCGAGCCTGCAGGCCACTAGGTTCGTCTCGTCCGACTGCGTGACCGCGATCAGCAGGTCGGCATCGCCGATCCCCGCTTCCTCCAGCACCGCGGGGTGGGAGGCGCTGCCCGTCACGGTCCTCAGGTCGAAGCGGTCCTGCAGCGCGCGCAGCCGCGCGGAATCCACGTCGACCACCGTGATGTCGTTCTGCTCGGAGACCAGGCTCTCGGCTACGGTGGCGCCGACCTGGCCGGCGCCCAGAATGATGACTTTCATCGATCGAGCCGCCTTCGTGGGAAGCGCG
This sequence comes from Burkholderiales bacterium, assembly GCA_035251235.1. Taxonomy (GTDB): domain Bacteria; phylum Pseudomonadota; class Gammaproteobacteria; order Burkholderiales; family SG8-39; genus JAABQT01. Next base: position 47,730 of record DATFEJ010000018.1, on the reverse strand, counting down.
GCATTGTAGACCGTTTTGCCGCGCAGCCAGGCCGCGCTCAGCCCTCGTCCCGCCGCCCGACCGGCAGGCCCAGCGCCTTGAGCTTGCGGTACAGATGCGTGCGCTCCAGCCCGCTGCGCTCCGCGACGCGCGACATGCTGCCGCTCTCCGCGGAGAGCAGATTCTCGAAGTACACGCGCTCGAAGGCCTCGCGCGCCTCGCGATAGGGCCGGTCCAGGGGCAACGCGGGCGCGCTCGCCTCCTGCCCCTGCGCGGCCAGCACGCGCTCGACGTCCTCCAGGGTCACTTCTTCGTCGAGCGCGCTCAGCGCCAGATTCTTCACCGCGTGCTCGAGCTCGGCGAGGTTGCCCGGCCAGCGGTGGTGCCGCAGGGCGTTCAGCGCGCCCACCGAGAAGCGTCTCGGCGGGCAGGCGCGCGCCTCCACGAGCTGCGCCAGCATCTGCGAAGCGAGGTCCGGAATGTCCTCGGCGAACTCGCGCAGCGCCGGAAGGCGCAGCGTCAGCTCGCCGAGCCTTGCCAGCAGCGCGCCGTCGTACTGGTGGCGCTCGACGAGCGTTTTCGCGTCCACGGGCGAAAAGGAGACGATGCGCACGCGGTGGCGATCGGCACGCGACTGCAGGAATTCCAGGTTCTTCTGCTCCGCGCGCTGCAGTCGCGCAAGATCGGCCACGAACAGTATCCCGCCGCCGGCACGCAGCAGGACCTCGCTCGGAGCGTCCACCAGGAACTCCGCGTCGGCGAGAAAAGGCGCCCCGGGCGCCGCCAGCTGGCGCGCAAAGATCTCCGGCAGCATGCCCTGCTCTCCGCGCATCATCAGCGGCGCCGACGCCTGCGCGAGCTGCTGCAGGCGCTTGCGCAGCTCGACCAGCGAAGGCGAGCGTCCGAGCGCCGCCAGCGACAGCTGGCGGGGGGCGGCCAGGTCGTACAGGCGCAGTGCACGCTTGACGGTGCTCAGCAACCGCTGCAGCGCGATCGGCTTTTCCAGATAGTCGAGCGCCCCGATGCGCGTTGCCTCGACGGCCGTCTCGATCGTGCCGTGCCCGGACATCATGACCACCGGCATGGTCAGCTGGCCGTTGCTCGCCCACTCCTTGAGCAGCGTAATGCCGTCGGCGTCCGGCATCCAGATGTCGAGCAGCACCAGATCGGGCCGCTTGGCCTCGCGCTGCCGGCGCGCCGCGCCGGCGCTGTCGGCGAGCAGCACGTCGTGACCCTCGTCGGCAAGGATCTCCGACAGCAGCTCGCGAATGCCGATCTCGTCGTCGACAACCAGAATCTGCGCCATGGCCCGCTCAGGCTGCCTGCGCGGTCTGCGGCAGCAGCACGCTCACGGAGGCGCCGCGCTGCGGCAGGTTCTCGATGGCGATCGAGCCATGGTGCTCGTCGACGATCTTCTTGACGATCGCCAGCCCCAGGCCCGTGCCGCGCGGCTTGGTGGTCACGTAAGGCTCGAAGATGCGCGCCATCAGCTCCTCTGGGAAACCGTCGCCGTTGTCCGAGACCGACAGCCGCACCTTGTCGCCGACCAGCTCCGTGCACACCTCGACGGTGGGCTGGCGGCCCGCTTCCTTGCGGTGATCGAGCGCATCCTGGGCGTTTTGCACCAGGTTATGGATCACCTGGCGTATCTGCGCGCCATCGGCCCATACCGGCGGCAGCGATGGCGCGAGGCGCCGGGTAATCGGCACCCGCGACGTTTCATACAGGGTCAGCACGTCGGCGATCAGCGCATTCAGGTCGAGGCCCGTCAGCACCGGCGCGGGCAGGCGCGCATAGTCGCTGAAGTCATCGACCATGGATTTGAGCGCCGTCACCTGGTTGACGATGGTCTGCGTGGCGCGCCTGAGGATGTCGGCGTCCTCGGCCGCGAGCCGGTCGCCGAGCTTCATCTCCAGCCTCTCGGCCGAGAGCTGGATCGGCGTGAGGGGATTCTTGATCTCGTGCGCCAGGCGCCGCGCGACCTCGGCCCACGCCGTGGCGCGCTGCGCCTGGATGAGCTGGGTGATGTCGTCGAACACCAGCACGTGGCCGCCGCCCGTCGCGCCGGGCAGCGCCGCGCCGCGCGCCAGCAGCGTCTTGCCCGTGCCTTTCAGCGTGAGCTCCAGTTGCCAGGTGCGCTCGCGGTGCTGCAGGAACTGCTCGCGCACGGAAGCGGCGAAGGAATCGAGCGGCCCGCCCCAGGCGTCCAGCGGCCGTCCCAGGAGCGCGCCCAGCTCGCCGGTCAGGATCTGCGCCGCGCCACGGTTGGAAATGGTCAGCCGCAACTCGCGATCGAACACCAGCACGCCCGCCGACAGGTTGGCGAGGATGTTCTCCAGCGACGACTTGGCCGTCTCCAGCGCGACACGGTTGGACTCCACCACCTTGCGCGCTTCGTCCAGCTGACGCGTCATGGAATTGAAGGACTCGGTCAGCACGCCCAGCTCGTCCCGGCTGGTCACGGGGGGACGCTGCGAGAAATCGCCGCGCGCCACCGCCTGCGTGGCCTGCGCTAGATTGGCGAGCGGCGCGGACAGGCGCGCGGACAGGATCGCCGCAAGCGATACGGCGACGAACAGCGCCATCAGCAGCGCCAGGGTCAGCGTCACGATGTAGATGCGCCGCAGGCCCTGGCGCGACACGGCGAGCTCCCGGTAGTCCCGGTACGCTTCTTCCACCGCCTGCGCGCTGCGCGCCAGACCCGACGGCACCGATTGGCGCAACTGCAGAAAGCGCGCCTCGTCGGCGATCGCCAGGCCGGTCACCGGCACGACCACGCGCAAGGCGAGCGGCCTGCCGTCCAGCGCGTCGATCGAGCTGTAGCCCTGCGCCGAGCGCGCCTGCCGCAGCATGCTCGCGGTCGGCAGCTCCGGGACGAAGCGGGTCACGTCCTCGGTGGCGCTCGCCAGGATCGCCCCGCCCGCGCCCAGCAGCACGACTTCCTGCACGCCAGCCTGCTCGCGCAACCGGTTGAGCATCGACACCTGTTGCGTCGGCGAACGGTCGGCCAGCTCGAGCGCGAGGGCGCGCGCCTTGGTCTGCATCTCGACCATCATGCGATCGATCACCGATTGTCCGAGATTGATGCCGCCTTCGAGCGCCGCGTCCACCTTGACGTCGAACCAGGACTCGATGCTGCGCGTGAGGAACTGCACCGATACCGTGTAGACCAGCACGCCCGGCGCCACGGCCAGGAGCGCGAACAGCAGCAGGAAGCGCAGCGTCAGCCGCGAGCCGAAGGCGCGCGCCCGGTAGCGCCGCAGGATTCCCGCCACCTGATAGCCGAGCAGGGCCGCGAGCGCGCCCGCGAGGGCGGCGTTCAGGCCGAGAAGCAGCGGAAAGTGCCGCGCCAGCAGCGTGGTATCGGCCGCGCTCGCCGTCGCCAGCAGGAACAGCAGCACGCCTGCAAGCGCGGCGCCGACGATGAGGAGCACTCTCATCGCGCGGCGCTCTCTTGTGCGTCACGGATTCCTGCCGACGGCGCGGCCGCATTCGCAGGCAAAGCCGCGGCCGATGGCTGGAAGATGATGGTCTTCCATGCGGATTCGAGCCGCAGCTCGCGATTGGTGAGCGCGCTCACCTGCAGCGGCCGCGGCAACTGCGCCGTGTCCAGCCGCATGCGCACGGCCGCCTCGTAGCTCGATCCCGACAGCCGCACGGAGCGCTCGAGCACCTGCCAGTTGCGCAGGCGCCGCATGACGTCCAGCGCGTCCTCCAGATGCGCGAAGTTCTGGTGCAACGCGCCGGTGCTCAGCCGATACTGCCGGCTGAGCGCGTGGTAGGACAGCCGCCATTGCGTACGTCGCGACGTCGTGACCTCGTCGAACCAGTACCAGCGCGGACGCGTCAGCTCGAACTCGACCAGAAAGTGCAGGGGCACGCCGTTCGCCACCGCTTCCTGCAGCGGCGGGCTGAAGTCGAAGGCGAAATCCGCGCTGAGGATCAGGCCCTCCTCGGTCGACGCCAGCCTCACGTCGACGATGTCGATCTCGTCCGCGCGCGCGGGGGAGGCGCACGCCAGGACGATCAACAGCATCGTGCAGGCCAGGCGAACTTGCATCGCGCGCCGCGTCAGGCGCCCTTCGTCAACAGGGCGAAATAGAACCCATCGTGCTCCGCGCACGGCAGCCAGCTGGGCGCGGCGCCCTCCGGCAGCTCGCAGCGCCGGGCCTGCGTGGTGCGGTCGCAAAACGCCTCCAGGACGGCCGCATTCTCTTCGCGAAAGACCGAGCAGGTCACGTACAGCAACTTACCACCCGGCGCGAGGACCCGCCACAGGCCATCCAGGATCGCGGTCTGGCGCAGCGCGAAGGCGGGCACGTCGGCCGCCCGGCGCAGCCACTTGATATCGGGATGTCGCCGCACCACGCCGGAACCGGAGCAAGGCACATCGGCAAGCACGCGATCGTACGGTTTTCCGTCCCACCAGGTGTCGAGCGCGCTGCAATCGGCCGCTCGCACGGTCGCGGACAGCCCGAGCCGCTCGAGCCCCGGCGCAATGCGCGCCGCCCGTCGCGGGTCGATGTCCAGCGCCGTGAGGTGCACATCGGCGAGCTCCAGGATGTGCGCGCTCTTTCCGCCTGGCGCCGCGCACGCGTCCAGCACCCGCTGCCCGGCCGCAAGGTCGAGCAGCGGGGCGCATTGCTGCGCGCCGAAGTCCTGGATCGACACGAGTCCCTCGCCAAAGCCGGGAAGCCTCGCAGCGGGAACGGGCGCGTCCAGAAGAATCCCGCTGGCGCCGATGCGGCGGCCTCGCAGGCCGGCCGCCGCCAGACGGTCCAGGTAGTCATCAGGCTGCGCGCGGCGGGGATTGACGCGCAGGCACAGTGGCGGCCGCTGGTTGCCGGCCGCCAGCACCGCCTCCCAGCGCAGCGGATGATCGCGACGCACGGCGTCGATCCACCAGCGCGGGTGCTGAAGGCGCGCTTCCTGATCGGCGGCCACCCGTCGCTCGAGCGCCTGGCGCTCGCGCAGGTAACCACGCAGGATGCCGTTCACGAATCCCCGGGCGGCGGGCTGCTCCAGCAAGCCGCAGGCGCGCACCGCCTGGTCCACCACCGTGTAGTCCGCATAGCGGCCGCTCTCGAGCGCGTAGAGGGCGCACCACAGCAGCGCCTGCACGCGCGGCGCGGCGCGGCCTCTGTGCGACAGCGCGTCCGTGATGGTTTGCACGCGACCGTAGCGCCGCAGCGTGCCAAAGCAAAGATCGGTCTGCGCCTCGCGACCCGGACCCGCGAAGCCGGTTTCGTTCAGGCTGCGCCCCTCGGCGACCCCCGCGACCGCGCGCGCGGCCCCCGCGAGCGCCAGCGCGAGATTGGCCGAGGCTTTCATTCCAGCGGCTCGCCCGCCACGAGCGCACAGCCACGCAGAAATTCTCCCGCGGGCAATCGCTTGCCGCCGGCGCGCTGCAACTCCGAGACGCGCAGGGCGCCGCTGCCGCAGGCGACCACGACGCCACCGTCGCCGGCCTCGAGGATCTTCCCGGGAACGCCCGCGCCGGCCGCGGGCGACGCCCGCCAGACCTTGAGCACCTGCCCGCGCCACTGCGTCGCCGCACCCGGACTCGGACGCAAGGCGCGCACCTGGCGTGCGATGTCTGTCGCGGAATGGCGCCAGTCGATCAGCGCGTCGTGCCGATCGAGCTTGCGGGCATAACTGATCCCGTCTGGCGGCTGGGGTAACTCGTGCGCCCGGCCCGCTCCGATCTCGACAATCGCGTCCACGATCATGCGCGCGCCGAGCGCCGCCAGCTTGTCGTGCAGCGTTCCGGCGTCGTCCTCGTCCTCGATGGCGAGCCTTTGCTGCGCGAGCATCGGTCCGGTATCGAGCCCGGCGTCCATGCGCATGATCGTCACCCCGGTTTGCGCGTCGCCGGCGAGCAGGGCGCGCTGGATCGGCGCCGCGCCGCGCCAGCGCGGCAGCAGCGACGCATGAATGTTGAGCGCGCCATGGCGCGCCGCATCGAGCAGCGCCTGCGGCAGGATCAGTCCGTAGGCCGCGACCACGAGCAGGTCCGCCTGGGCTGCGGCGATTCGCACGCGCGCCGCCTCTTCCTTGAGCGATGCCGGCTGCAAGACTGGCAGGCCGCGCGCCACGGCCAGACGTTTGACGGCGCTTGGCGCCGGGCGCAATCCGCGCCCGGCGGGCCGGTCGGGTTGCGTCAGGACGAGGGCGACTTCGTGGCCCGCGTCGAGCAGCGCCGCGAGCGCGCGCTCGGCGAACTCAGGCGTGCCGGCGAAGACGAGGCGCAGGAATTGAGCGCGCGCCCGGGCAGGGACGCCTAGGCGGTCCGGCGCAGCTGCTTGGCGAGCTTGGCGCGCACGCGCTGCTGCTTGAGCTGCGAGAGGTATTCGACGAACACCTTGCCCTTGAGGTGATCCATTTCGTGCTGGATGCACACCGAGAGCAGGCCCTGGGCTTCGAGCGTGAACGGATGGCCGTGCTGATCGTAGGCGCGCACCTTGACACGCTCGGCGCGCTCGACGACGTCGTAAACGCCCGGCACGGACAGGCAGCCCTCTTCGATGTCCGAGACGCCGGAGGCTTCGACGATCTCCGGGTTGACCAGCACGACGAGCGAATCCTGGCGATCCGAGACGTCGATGACGATGACCTGCTTGGCGACGTCCACCTGCGTGGCGGCGAGGCCGACCCCGGGCGCCGCGTACATCGTTTCGGCCATGTCGCGCACCAGCTTCTTCAGATTCTCGTCGAAGACGGTGACGGGTGCCGCGACCTTATGGAGTCTCGCGTCGGGGTAGCGCAGAATGCTCAGAAGGGCCATCTTGAGGGCAAATAGTGTTGCAAATTGAACAAATTAGATGCAAAATCTCATGCGCCGGTTAAACAGTTGACTGTTTGTGCTACATTTGGATGGCAAAGGGGCTTTTCAAGCCAGCCCGGGAACACGGATAAGGTTCGGGGGCACCATGCACGACCAATTGCGTAAGTCTATCACAGCGCTCGCTTTTGCCCTGTCTGGCCTGGTCTTTGCCGCGGCGCTTGCGCAGATTCCCCAGACGCCGATCGCGTTCAAGGCGGACGCTCCGGACCGCCATGTCGTCGTGCGTGGCGACACGTTGTGGGGCATCTCCGAGCGCTTCACGGACTCTCCGTGGCGCTGGCCCGAGATCTGGAACTTCAACCGCGAGCAGATTCGCAATCCCCACTGGATCTTCCCCGGGGACGTCATCGTGCTTGACCGAGCGAGCGGTCGGCTGTTCATTGCCGGCGCGGACCGCAAGCCGCCGGCCGACGGGACCGGGGCAGCGCCAGCGGACTCGGGCGCTGCCGCGCCAGGCACGCGCCCCGGGCTCGGCGACGGCGGCGTCGTCGGCACCGTCAGGCTCTCTCCGCGGGTGCGCGCGGAGTCTACGGCGCGCGATGCCATTCCGAGCATCCCGCCCGGGGCGATTGAGCCCTTCCTGTCGCGTCCGCTGGTCATCGAACCCGACGGTCTGGACAACGCGCCCACCATCATCGCCACCGAAGACAACCGCGTCATCATCGAGGCCGGCAACCAGGCCTACGTCCGCGGCATCGGGGAATCCAAGGCGGAGAATTGGTACATCTACCGTCGCGGTAAAGCGCTCGTCGACCCGGATACGAACGTCACGCTCGGCTACGAGGCCATCTATCTCGGCACCGCGCGCGTGACGCGCGGCGGCGAACCCGCGACCGTGAGGCTCACCACCGTCACGCAAGAGGTCGGCAGGGGCGACAAGCTGCTGCCGGCCGGCGTTCCGGAGGTTCCCAAGTACGCGCCGCACGCGCCAGCCGTCTTCATGCAGGGTCGCGTGATCGGCATCTACGGTGGCCTCGGCAAGGTCGGCGAAGCCGGTCCGCAGCAGATCATCACGCTCAATCGCGGGCGTGCCGACGGGGTGGAGGTCGGCCACGTGTTTGCGCTGTATCGTCCCGGCCCGCTGATTGCCGATGCTTCGCAGAGCGTGGGCGGGAAACCGGCGATGTTCAAGGTTCCCGACGAGCGCTACGGCCTGGCCTTCGTGTTCCGGATCTACGACAGGGTTTCGTACGCGCTGGTCATGCGGATCTCCAAGCCGGTCAATCCGCTGGATGTCATCCAGACGCCCTGACCGGCGGCCCGGCGATGGCCGGGGACTTCCCGTTACACTGCCGCCGGGATGACAGACGACCGGGGGCTGGCCAGCTGGCTTCACCTGACTCACACGCCGGGCCTCGGCACCGCTGCAATTCGATCACTGCTCGGGCAGTTCGGCATGCCCGACAGCATCCTGTCCGCGTCCCGGGCGCAGCTCGAGCGATTCGTCGGCCCCTCGGCATCGGCGCTCTTGCGTACCGAGGCGACGGCACCCGCGGTCGAGCGGGCGCTGCGCTGGGTCGAACAGCCGGGTCATGCCATCGTCACCCTGGCCGACGCCGAGTATCCAAGGCTCCTGCTGGAGATTCCGGATCCGCCGGTGCTGCTGTATGCCGCCGGCCGGCTCGAGCTGCTCGGCAGGCCGTCGCTCGCCGTGGTGGGCAGCCGAAACGCGACCGCACAGGGAATGCGCAATGCGGAACAGTTTGCGCATGCGTTCAGCAGCGCAGGGCTGACGATCGTTTCCGGGCTTGCGCTCGGCGTCGATGCCGCCGCGCACCGCGGCGCCCTGCAGGCGGAAGGCTCCACGGTCGCGGTACTGGGCACCGGGGCGGACGTGGTCTACCCGCGCCAGAACGCGGAACTCGCGGCGCGCATCGCGCGGGACGGACTCCTGCTTTCGGAATTCGGGCTCGGCACGCCCGCCGCCGCACATCATTTTCCGCGCCGTAACCGCCTGATCAGCGGATTGGCCCAGGGATGCCTGGTGGTCGAGGCGGCAATGGCCTCCGGATCCCTCATTACGGCGCGCGCCGCAGCCGAGCAAGGACGGGAGGTGTTCGCCATCCCGGGTTCCATCCATTCGCCCCTGTCCAAGGGCTGCCATGCGCTCATCAAGCAGGGCGCGAAGCTGGTCGAGTCGGCCGAGGATGTTCTCGGCGAACTCGCCGCGTTCCGCCGCACCGCCTTCGCCAGCACGCAGGCAAGTAGCACGGAGCCACCGGCCGATGGACTACTGGCACTCATGGGCTTCGATCCCGTGGACGTCGATTCCCTGTGCAGCCTGACCGGCCTCGCGCCCGAGCGCGTGAGCGCCGACCTGCTGCAACTCGAGCTCGACGGACGCGTTGCGGCGCTTCCGGGCGGCACCTATCAGCGCGTCAAATGACCTTCCTCCAGGAGAACAAGAACATGTTCGACATACTGGTCTACGTGTACGAGCATTGCCGGCAGGCCGACGTTTCCGGGGATCCCGAGCGGGTCGCCAAACGCCTGTCGGCGGCCGGGTTCGAGGATGCCGACATTTCGGCCGCGCTGGCGTGGCTGGCCGGCATCGTGCAGGCGCCGCGGCGGGGCGCCGCACCGCTTCCCGAGGACGCCAAGGCGTTTCGCGCCTACGCGCCCAGGGAAGTCGCCAAGCTGGACGTGGGCGCGCGCGGCTTTCTCCTGTCGCTCGAGCAATCGGGGATTCTGTCACCGCAGACCCGCGAGCTCGTTCTGGAGCGCGCGCTGGCCACCGCCGACGAAGTTTTGACCGTGGAGCAGCTCAAGCTGATCGTGGTGATGGTGCTGTGGAATCTGCGTGCGCCGGCGAGCGAGCTGGTCGCCGAGGAGCTGCGCGCCTCGAGCGCGAGTCGCCTGCCGCACTGAGCGTTCCCGGCGCGCGCGCCGGGAACGTTCGCACGTTCGGTTGAAAGGCCGCGTTCTTTGCGGGTATCCTCTGCGGCCTTTCGCTCCGCATGGGCAAGAAACTCATCATCGCCGAAAAACCCTCCGTCGCCGCGGACATCGCGCGCGCGCTGGGCGGCTTCGCGCGCAAAGGCGACTACTTCGAGAGCGACGACTACGTGCTGTCGTCCGCGGTCGGCCACCTGCTGGAGCTCGCGGTGCCGGAGGAGTACGACGTCAAGCGCGGCAAATGGTCGTTCGCGCACCTGCCCGTCATCCCGCCGCGCTTCGAGCTGGCGCCCATCGAGCGTGGCGAGGCGCGGCTCAACCTGCTGCTGCGACTGCTCAAGCGCAAGGACGTCGACGGCCTGGTGAACGCCTGCGACGCGGGGCGCGAAGGCGAGCTGATCTTCCGCTACATCGTGCAGCACGCGCGCGCCAAGAAGCCCATCCAGCGCCTGTGGCTGCAGTCGATGACGCCGGCGGCGATCCGCGACGGATTCGAGCAGCTGCGCGCCGACAAGGAATTGCTGCCGCTCGCCGACGCCGCCAAGAGCCGTTCCGAGGCGGACTGGCTGGTCGGCATCAACGGCACGCGCGCCATGACCGCTTTCAATTCGAAGGAGGGCGGCTTCTACCTGACGACGGTGGGCCGCGTGCAAACGCCGACGCTCACCATCCTGGTGGAGCGCGAGGAGCGCATCCGCGAGTTCAAGCCCCGCGACTACTGGGAAGTGCACGCGCGCTTCGGCGCCAAGGCCGGCGAGTATCCGGCCCGCTGGTTCGATCCGGAGTTCCGCAAGGCCGAGGACGCCGAGCGCAAGCCCGAGCGCCTGTGGCGGGCCGAGGACGCCGACGCAATCGTCGCCGCCTGCCGCGGCAAGCCGGGAACGGTCAGCGAGGAGACCAAGCCGACCACGCAGGCTTCGCCGCTGCTGTTCGACCTCACCAGCCTGCAACGCGAGGCCAACGGCCGCTTCGGCTTTTCGGCCCGCGGCACGCTGGCGCTGGCGCAGGCGCTCTACGAGCGCCACAAGGTGCTGACCTATCCGCGTACCGATTCGCGCGCCCTGCCCGAGGACTACATCGCCACGGTGAAGAAGGCGATGGACATGCTGGCCGGCGACCGCGAGTACGCGCCGTTCGCCAAGGCGGTGCTGAAGAACGGCTGGGTCAAGCCCAACCGGCGGATCTTCGACAACAGCAAGATCTCGGACCACTTCGCCATCATTCCGACGCTGCAGGCGCCCAAGAACCTGAACGAGCCCGAGCGCAAGCTCTACGACCTGGTGGTGCGGCGTTTCCTCGCCGTGTTCCATCCGTCGGCGGAGTTCCTGCAGACCACCCGCATCACCTCGGTCGGCGAGCATCGCTTCAAGACCGAGGGCAAGGTGCTGCAGAGCCCCGGGTGGCTCGCCGTCTACGGCCGCGCGGCCCAGGACGAAGGCGAGACGCTGGCGGCCGTGAGCCCGGGCGAGAAGGTCAAGACGCTCGAGGTGGCGGCCAGTGCCCTGCAGACCAAGCCGCCTGCCCGGTTCACCGAGGCGACGCTGCTCTCGGCGATGGAAGGCGCAGGCAAGCTGGTGGAGGACGACGAGCTGCGCGCGGCGATGGAAGCCAAGGGCCTGGGAACGCCGGCCACGCGTGCGGCGATCATCGAGGGGCTGATCCGCGAAGAGTACGTGCACCGCAATGGACGCGAGCTGGTGCCGACGCCGAAGGCCTTCTCGCTGCTGTTCGCGCTGCGCCACTTCGGCGTCACCGAGATCACCTCGCCGGAGCTGACCGGGGACTGGGAGTTCAAGCTCAAGCAGATGGAGCACGGCAAGCTGCCGCGCGAGGAGTTCATGGAGCACATCGAGCAGGTCACCCGCGACCTGGTCGAGCGCATCCGCAACGGCGACATCCCCGACACCGCATTCGCCACCGTGCCGGCCCCCTGCCCGAAGTGCGGCGGCACGGTGCAGGAGAATTACCGCAAGTTCCAGTGCCAGAAATGCGATTTCTCGCTCTGGAAGGTGACCTCCGGACGCGAGTGGTCGCCCGAAGAGGTGGCGCAACTGCTCACCAAGCGCTCGATCGGACCGCTCACCGGGTTCCGCAGCCGCATGGGCAAGCCGTTCGCGGCCGTGATGCGCCTGAACGACGAGTTGCGCGCCGAATTCGACTTCGGGCAGGGCGGCGACGCCGGCAGCGAGGAGCCGCCCGACTTCAGCAAGCAGGAGAGCCTCGGCGCCTGCCCGAAGTGCGGCGCGCGCGTGTACGAGCACGGCATGGCCTACGTGTGCGAGAGGTCGCTGGGCGCCGCGCGCAGCTGCGATTTCCGCACCGGCAAGATCATCCTGCAGCAGCCGGTGGAGCAGGCGCAGATCCAGAAGCTGCTGGCGACCGGGCGCACGGACCTGCTGCCGCGCTTCATCTCCAAGAAGGGCCGGCCCTTCAAGGCTTTTCTGGTGAAGACCCCCGGCGGCACGGTCGGCTTCGAGTTCCAACCGCGCGCCCCCAAGCCTGGCGCGCCCGCGAAGCCGGCGGCCGCGCCCGCAGCGCCGGTGACGCCGATTCGCAAGCCGGCGGCGCGCGGCCCCGCGGCGCCGGCGAAGGCTAAACGTCCAGGTTCCGCACGCCGAGCGCGTTCGACTCGATGAACGCGCGCCGGGGCTCGACCTCGTCGCCCATCAGCTTGGTGAAGATCTCGTCGGCGGCGATGCCGTCCTCGATCTGCACCCTGAGCAGCCTGCGGGTTGCCGGATCCATGGTGGTCTCCCACAGCTGGCCTGGGTTCATCTCCCCGAGCCCCTTGTAGCGCTGCAGCACCATCGATTTCTGCACTTCGGCGAGCAGCCAGTGCATGGCTTCGCCGAAGTCGCGCACCGGCTGCTTGCGCTCGCCGCGCTGTACAACGGCGCCGACGCCCACCAGGCCGCGCAGCAACTCCGCCGTGGATCGGATCTGCGCATAGTCTCCCGAGTGCACGAACTCGGTATCGATCGCGGTGACGCGCACGTTGCCGTGCTTGGTCCGCTCGATGCGCACCTGGTAGCGCTCGGTCTTGGCGTCGAAATGCGCGCCAATGCGAAAGCCGTTGCCCGGCATGGCCGCGGCCAGCGCCTGCGCGGAGGCCTCCGCCAGATCGCGCCGCGAGAGGTCTACCCGCACGCCGCGCAGCAGGGCGGAGAGCACCTCGCGGTCGATCCAGCGCGAGACGCGCTCGATCACCGCCTCGGTCAGCAGGTAGGACTTGGCCAGCTCGGCCAGTGCCTCGCCGCGGATGGGCTCGCGCTGGGCCGCGGGCAGCAGCGCGGCATCGACCAGCGCCTGGCGCAGCAGGAACTCGTTCAGCTCGTGCTCGTCCTTCAGGTAGCGTTCCTCCTTGCCGAGCTTCGACTTGTACAGCGGGGGCTGCGCGATGTAGATGTGGCCGCGCTCCACCAGCTCCGGCATCTGGCGATAGAAGAACGTGAGCAGCAGCGTGCGGATATGCGAGCCGTCGACGTCGGCGTCCGTCATGATGATGATGCGGTGGTAGCGGAGCTTCTCCGGGTTGTACTCCTCCTTGCCGATGCCGCAGCCGAGCGCCGTGATCAGCGTCGCGATCTCCGCGGACGAGAGCAGCTTGTCGAAACGCGCCCGCTCCACGTTCAGGATCTTCCCCTTGAGCGGCAGGATCGCCTGGAACTTCCGGTCGCGGCCCTGCTTGGCGGATCCACCGGCCGAATCGCCCTCCACCAGGTACAGCTCGCACTTTGCCGGATCCCGCTCCTGGCAGTCGGCCAGCTTTCCCGGCAGGCCCATGCCGTCGAGCACGCCCTTGCGCCGCGTCATCTCGCGCGCCTTGCGCGCGGCCTCGCGCGCCCGCGCCGCGTCGACGATCTTCGAGGTGATGATGCGCGCGTCCGCCGGGCGCTCGTCCAGGAACTGGCGCAGCTTCTCGGCCACGATCTCCTCGACCGCCGGCCGAACCTCGGAGGACACCAGCTTTTCCTTGGTCTGCGAGGAAAACTTGGGCTCCGGCACCTTGCACGACAGCACGCAGGCGAGGCCCTCACGCATGTCGTCGCCCGTGGTCTCGACCTTGGCTTTCTTCGCCAGGTCGGTTTCCTCGATGTACTTGTTCAGCACGCGCGTCATGGCCGCGCGCAGTCCCGTGAGGTGCGTGCCGCCGTCCTTCTGCGGGATGTTGTTCGTGAAGCAGATGACGTTCTCCTGATAGGAGTCGTTCCACTGCATCGCCACGTCGACGCTGATGCCGTCCTTCTCGCCCTGCGCGCTGAAGACGTTCGGATGCAGGACCGTCTTCGCGCGGTTCATGTACTCCACGAATCCCTTGACCCCGCCGGCGAAGGCGAAATCCTCCTCCTTGCCCGCGCGCTGATCGACCAGCACGATGCGCACGCCGTTGTTGAGGAAGGAGAGCTCGCGCAAGCGGCGCGCCAGGATGTCGTAGTGGTAGTCGACCGTGCCGAACACCTGGCGCGAGGCGAGGAAGTGCACTTCGGTGCCGCGCTTTTCCGTCACCCCGGTGACGCGCAGCGGCGCGGTCGGCACGCCGTCGGCGAATTCCATCTGATACACCTTGCCGTCGCGCCAGATGGTGAGGCGCAGCCAGCTGGAGAGCGCGTTGACCACCGAGACGCCGACGCCGTGCAGGCCGCCCGAGACCTTGTAGGTGTTGGAGTCGAACTTGCCGCCGGCGTGCAGCTCGGTCATGACGATTTCGGCCGCCGAGCGGCGCATTTCGTCGTCTTCCTTGATGCCGGTCGGAATGCCGCGCCCGTTGTCCAGCACCGACACGGAGTTGTCGGTGTGGATGGTGACGACGATCTCGTCGCAAAACCCGGCGAGCGCCTCGTCGACCGAGTTGTCCACCACCTCGAATACCATGTGGTGCAGGCCCGTGCCGTCGGACGTGTCGCCGATGTACATGCCGGGGCGCTTGCGCACCGCCTCCAGTCCCTTCAGGATCTTGATGCTGTCGGAGTCGTAGTCGCTCGCTTCCGGCTTGTGCTGCTCAGGTTCGCCCACTCTGGATTCCTCGTTAGATGCGCATCGGCATGACCACGTACTTGAACTCGGGCTCCGCGGGGAACTGCAGGAGCGCGCTGGAGGCCGCGTCGCCGAACCGGCACTCCACGTCGGCACCGCCGACGTTGTTCAGCACGTCGAGCAGGTAGTTGACGTTGAAGCCGATGTCGAGCGCGTCGCCCGCGTACTGCACTTCGATCTCCTCCTGCGCCTCTTCCTGCTCGGCGTTGGAGGACACGATCTTCAGGCTGCCGTCGGTGAGCACCCAGCGCACGCCGCGAAATTTCTCGTTCGACAGGATCGCCACCCGCTGCAGCGACTGGCGCAGGACCTCGCGCTCGAGCTTGACCAGATTCTTGTGCTGTGTGGGAATGACCCGGGTGTAGTCCGGGAACTTGCCATCCACCAGCTTGGAGATCAGCTCCACGCTGCCGAACGTGAACGCGGCCTGCGTCGGCGAAAGCTCGAGCTTGACCTCGTCGTCGCTGTCGGCGAGCAGCTTCGAGAGCTCGAGGACGGTCTTCCTCGGCACGATGACCTCGAGGCGCGGCAGGCTTGCCGCCAACGCCATGGCCGCGTACGCCAGCCGGTGCCCGTCGGTCGCCACGAGGCGCAGCTGACGATCCTCGACCAGCACCAGCAGGCCGTTCAGGTAGTAACGAATGTCCTGCTGTGCCATCGAGTACTGCACCAGGCCGAGAAGCTTGCGCAGGGATTTCTGCGCGAGAGAAAAGCGCGCCACCTCGCCCGCCGGCCGCGCCAGCCTGGGAAAGTCTTCCGCGGGCAGCGTCTGCAGGGCAAAGCGGCTCTTGCCCGCCTTCACCTGCAGGCGCTTCTCCTGCTGCGCGACCGTCACTTCGGCGCCCTCGGGCAGCGCGCGCAGGATGTCGACCAGCTTGCGCGCGCCCACCGTGACCGGCCGCGCTTCGCCGCCGGCCGCGAGATTCGAGCGCGCCGTGATCTGAATCTCGATGTCGGTTGCGAGAAACGACAGCACGCCGTCTGCCCGGTCGATCAGCACGTTGGACAGAATCGGCAGCGTGTGGCGGCGTTCGATGATGCCGCTCACCGCGGAAAGCGGTGCGAGCAGCTCGTCGCGCTTGGCTTTGACTAGAGCCATTATTTATTCCTAATAATCGTTAATAGGGGAGGTGGCATTGTTCAGGGAAAGCGATTCCTGCAGGCCGAACAATGGCTTGGCGCCGCGCGCGGACGCGCAAAAGCTGTGCATCGAATGTGCATGGCTGTGGATCGTTTTCCATCGTTCCTCGCCAGGGCGAGATGCGCACATTCCGTACATCGGATATCCACAGGCAATTCAGCCTTTCAGTACCTGCTCGAGCACCAGGTAGTCCCGGTTGAGCACCGAGTCCTTCTTGCGCAGGGTGGAAATGGTGCGGCACGCATGCAGGACGGTCGTGTGGTCGCGATTGCCGAACGCCTCGCCGATTTCCGGCAGGCTCATGGGCGTCAGGTCCTTGGCGAGCGACATGGCCACCTGGCGCGGCCGGGCGACGTTGCGGCTGCGCTTCTTGGAGTGCATGTCCGAGATCTTGATCTTGAAGTACTCGGCCACGGTCTTCTGGATGCCGTCGACGCTGATCTGCCGGCTGGCGACGTGCAGGATGTCGCGCAGCGCTTCACGCGCCATCTCCAGCGTGATCTCGCGCCCGGTGAAGCGCGCGAAGGCGAGAACCTTCTTCAGCGCCCCTTCCAGCTCGCGCACGTTGGAGCGGATGTTCTTGGCGATGAAGAAGGCGATCTCCTCGGAAATCTGCGCGCCTTCGGCCTCGGCCTTCTTCAGCACGATGGCGACGCGCATTTCCAGCTCGGGCGGCTCGATCGCCACGGTGAGGCCCCAGCCGAAGCGCGAGATCAGCCGTTCCTCCATGCCCGCGATTTCCTTCGGATAGGTGTCGCAGGAGATGACGATCTGCTTATGCGCCTCGACCAGCGCATTGAAGGCGTAGAAGAATTCCTCCTGCGTGCGCCCCTTGTTGGAGAAGAACTGGATGTCGTCGATCAGCAGCAGATCGAGCGAGTGGTAATAGCGCTTGAACTCGTCGAAGGACTTCTGCTGGTAGGCGCGCACGACATCCGTGACGTACTGCTCGGCATGCGTGTAGCGCAGCTTTGCGCCCGGACGACGCTCGGCGAGGTGGTTGCCGATCGCCTGCAGCAGGTGCGTCTTGCCCAAACCGACCCCGCCATAGATGAACAGCGGGTTGTACGAGATACCCGGATTCTCGGCGACCTGGATCGCGGCCGCGCGAGCGAGTTGATTCGCCTTGCCGGTGACGAAGCTGTCGAAGGTGAACAGCCGGTTCAGCCGTGCCCTGTCCAGGGCTGGCGGCGGCACGCTGCCCGCTCGCGGCTCCTCCGGCCGGGGGGCCACCGCCTCCAGGCGCGCGAGCACCAGGCGCAGCGCATATTCGCGGCCGGCGGCTTCCGCTGCCAGGCGCTCGATCCTGGCGGCGAAGCGCTCGCGCACCAGCTCAAGCACGAAACGGTTGGGTGCGGCGAGCACCAGGGTGTCGGGCTCACCGGGCACGCTCTCCATCGCCAGCGGGCGGATCCAGGTATTGAACTGCTGCGCGGGAAGCTCCTGCTCAAGACGTCGCAGGCAGGCCTCCCATAGGGTTTGCATGTGCTCTCAGCAGTCTCGCGTAGCGTTTCTCAGAGGGATCCCGCCAGGGCCGCGCTCGATGCGCCGGCGAGAATAAAATTTTACCCCTTCCGCGCAGTGTTATCCACAGGACAGCGCCACTTCATGTGCCGACGCACGCGTCATTGACAACGCCGACGGCCACAGGCTCTAATACCGCCCTTTTTCCCGAGAGCAGCTCGATGAAGCGTACCTACCAACCCTCCAAGACGCGCCGCGCACGGCGCCATGGATTCCTCGTCCGCAGCCGGTCCGCCTCGGGCCGGGCAGTGCTGCGCGCGCGACGCGCACGCGGCCGCAAGCGGCTTTCGGTCTAGTCCCGAGAGGGGCGTGCCGAATCGCGCCCGGCATGCACGCTTCGGATTCGGTCCGGATCGCAGACTCTCGCGACGCGGCGACTTCGAGCGGCTGCTGACGCACGGTACGCGCCGCAGCTTCTCCGGCTATACGTTCTACCTCGAACGCCGCGGCGCGGGCGCGCCCCGGCTGGGCATTCTGGTGTCGAAACGGCACTCGGCAAAGGCGACGGAACGCAATGGCATCAAGCGGTGCATACGCGAAGCGTTCAGGCTCGAGCAATCCCGGCTCGAGGGCTTGGACGTGCTGATTCGCCCGCCCCTGGCGGCGCGCGCATCGGGCGCCATGCTGGCCCGCGTACGGGAGCTGCTGGGCAGGATCGCGTCGTGACGGGCTTTGTGCGCCTTGCCCTGCGCGGCTACCGATATTTCCTGAGTCCCTGGCTCGGGCCTTCCTGCCGGTTCCATCCGAGCTGCTCCCAGTATGCCGAGGAGGCGCTCGAGCAGCACGGGCTGCTGCGCGGGGGCTGGCTGGCGACACGGCGGCTTTGCCGTTGCGGTCCCTGGCATCCGGGCGGGTTCGATCCGGTCCCGCGGCGCGATGAGCGGTAGGGCGAGAGGCGAAGCGACATGGATACCCAGAGACTGATCCTCTTTTTCATCTTCAGCTTTTCGCTGCTCCTGCTTTGGGATGCGTGGCAGAAGGAACAGCAGCCCAAGCCGCCCGCGCAGACGAGCGTGCCGCAGGCGCAGCAAGGGGTGCCGACGCCGGCCGCACCCTTGAGCGCGCCCGCGCCTGCCAAACCGGCGGCAACCGCCGTGCCTGGGGTAGCGCCTGCCGCGCCGGTGTCCACGTCCGAGAAGGTGCAGGTCAGCACCGACCTCCTGGTCGCGGAGATCGACACCCTGGGCGCAACCCTGTCGCGCCTGGAGCTCCTCAAGCACAAGGACGCCGAAGACCCGAAGAAGAACTTCGTGCTCTTCGGCCCGCAGCACTCGTACGGCGCGCAGAGCGGTCTGATCGGCGAGGGCATGCCCAACCACCGGTCCGTCTGGCGAGCGCTGCCTGGCGAACGCACGCTGGGCGCAGGCGCAGACCAGCTGCAGGTGCGGTTTGCCGCGGACGGGCCGGCGGGCGTGGTGGTCGAGAAAATCTACACGTTCCGCCGGGACAGCTACCTGATCGACGTGGGCTTCGAGCTGAAGAACGCCGGCGGCGCACCCGTTTCCGCGTACGCCTACTACCAGGTCGTGCGCGACGACAAGGCGCCGGCCGGACAGAACGCGATGATGTACGTGTACACGGGGCCCGTGTACTACACGAAGGAGCGCGCGTTTCACAAGCTGGAGTACTCGGACGTCGAGAAAGGCAAGATCGACCTGCCGAAAGAGGCGACCGACGGCTGGATCGGCATCATGCAGCACTATTTCGTCTCGGCCTGGCTGCCGCCAGAGCAGGCGCCGCGCGAGTACTTCGCACGCAAGCTGCCGGACGGGCTGTTTGCCTCTGGTGTCATCGTCGCCGCGCCGCCGGCGGAGGCGGGCGGCGCGTCTCGCGTCTCGGTGCGCCTGTTCGCCGGGCCGGAGGAGCAGCAGCGCCTGAAGCAGGCGGCGCCCGGACTGGATCTGGTGGTCGACTACGGCTGGCTGGCGATCCTCGCCTGGCCGCTGTTCGCGGTGCTGGAGTTCTTCCACCGCTGGACGCAGAACTGGGGCGTGGCCATCATCCTGCTCACGATCCTGATCAAGCTCGTGTTCTTCCCGCTGTCGGCGGCGAGCTACAAGTCCATGGCGAAGATGAAGCTGGTCACGCCGCGCCTGACCAAGATCCGCGAGATGTACGGCAACGATCGCGCGCGCATGAACCAGGCGATGATGGAGCTGTACAAGACCGAGAAGATCAACCCGCTCGGCGGCTGCTTCCCGATCCTCGTGCAGATCCCGGTGTTCATCGCGTTGTATTGGACCCTGCTGGCAGCGATCGAGCTGCGCCATGCGCCCTTCATCCTGTGGATCAAGGACCTCTCGGCGCAGGATCCGTACTTCGTGCTTCCCATCCTGATGGCGGCGAGCATGGTCCTGCAGACGCGCATGAACCCCGTGCCGCCCGACCCGGTGCAGGCGAAGGTCATGCAGTTCATGCCGTACGTATTCAGCGTGTTCTTCTTCTTCTTCCCGGCCGGGCTGGTGCTGTACTGGCTGGTCAACAACATCCTTTCCATCGCTCAGCAATGGCAGATCCAGCGCATGTTCAATCGCGACAAGTCTGCGCGTGGGAAGCACTAAGCCTGCAGACCCCCTCCCGGATACGATCGCCGCGGTAGCGACGCCCCCGGGAATCGGGGGCATCGGCGTGGTGCGCGTCTCCGGCGCGCAGGCGTCGCGCATCGCCGAGCGCCTGCTGGGGCGTGTGCCGCCGGCGCGCCAGGCGACCCTGGCGACCGCGCGCGACGCACGCGGCGCGCTGATCGACCAGGGCATTGCGCTCTTCTTTGCCGCGCCGCACTCGTACACGGGAGAGCCCGTCTTCGAGTTCCAGGGCCATGGCGGACCGGTGGTCATGCAATCCCTGCTGAGCGCTTGCGTGGCGGCGGGCGCGCGGCTCGCACAGCCCGGGGAATTCACGCGCCGCGCCTTCCTCAACGGGCGCATGGACCTCGCGCAGGCCGAGGCGGTCGCCGACCTGATCGAGGCCGCGAGCCGCGAAGCCGCCACATCGGCGCTGCGCTCGCTGCGTGGCGAGTTTTCGTCCGCCATCCACGCGTTGGTGGCGCAACTGGTCGAATTGCGCGCCCTGACCGAAGCGATGCTCGATTTTCCGGAGGAGGACGTGGACGTCCTGCATCGTGCGGACGCGGCCAAGCGGCTGGCGGGCGTGCGCGCGGCACTGGAGGATGTGCTGCGCAAGAGCCGCCAGGGCAGCCTGCTGCGCTCGGGCATCCGCGTGGTGATCGCGGGCCGGCCGAACGTCGGCAAGTCGAGCCTACTCAACCGGCTGGCCGGCGAGGAACGCGCCATCGTGACGCCGATCGCCGGCACGACGCGCGATGCGCTGCGCGAGTCGATCCTGATCGACGGCGTGCCGCTCGTGGTCATCGACACCGCGGGACTGCGGCCTTCGGCCGACCCGCTCGAGCGCCTTGGCATCGAGCGCACGCAGCGCGAGCTGCAGGAGGCTGACCTCGTCATGCTGGTGTTCGAGGCCGGCACGGCGCACGCGCCGCTGGAAGACCTGCCCGCAGGCGTGGCGCGGCTCGAGGTCTACAACAAGGTGGATCTGGCCCCGGGCTTTGTCGCTCCGCACGGCGCCGTCGCGGTGTCCGCCAAGACCGGCGCAGGCCTGGACGCGCTGCGCGCGGCCCTGCTCGCGGCGGCGGGCTGGCGCGCTGCAGGGGAATCGGTGTTCATCGCGCGCGAAAGGCACCTGCATGCGCTGCAGCAAGCGGCCTCGCACCTCGCCGCAGCGGCGGACGAAGGCCGCCGCTGGGAGATTTTTGCGGAGGAACTCAGACTCGCGCAGGAAGCCCTGTCCCGCATCACGGGCGAGTTCACGGCGGATGACCTGCTGGGGGAGATCTTCGGCCGCTTTTGCATCGGCAAGTAGTCGTGGCACGCGCAGGCGTGCTGCGGTCCGTGGCGCGCAAAGCAGCGACGAACTTATTGATCCATCAAGCTTTTCGCGCATGGCATCGGGCAACGGCACGCGGTAGAATGCGTCCATCTCAAGCACCTTGGCGGCCCCTTCCGGGCCGTTTTGCTTTCAGGAGTTCACCGAGATGAACGCACCGGGCGCCGCGCACAAGGACCAGTCTCACGCACCCGACTGGGTGCGGCACGCGGGATTGCGGCAGTGGGTGTCGGAAATCGCGCAGCTCGCGAAGCCCGAGCGCATCGTCTGGTGCGATGGCTCGCAGGCCGAGTACGACCGCTTGTGCGCCGAGCTCGTCGCGGCGGGCACGATGATCAAGCTGAACGAGAAGCTGCGGCCCGACAGCTATCTCGCGCGCTCCAATCCGAGCGACGTGGCGCGCATGGAAGACCGGACATTCATCTGCAGCGAGAAAAAGGAGCAGGCCGGGCCGACCAACAACTGGATGGAGCCGCGCGAGATGCGCACCACGCTGCGGCGGCTATTCGATGGCTGCATGCGCGGGCGCACGATGTACGTGATGCCCTATTCGATGGGGCCGATCGGCTCGCACATCGCGCAGATCGGCGTCGAGATCTCCGACTCGGCGTACGTGGCGATCAACATGCGCATCATGACGCGCATGGGCCGCGCCGTCGCGGAGTGGCTCGATGAGGACGGCGACTTCGTTCCCGGCGTGCATTCGGTAGGCGCACCGCTCGCCGCCGGGCAGAGGGACGTGCCCTGGCCGTGCAACGACCAGGAGAAGTGGATCGTCCACTTCCCCGAGACGCGCGAGATCTGGTCCTACGGCTCCGGCTACGGGGGGAACGCGCTGCTGGGCAAGAAGTGCCTCGCGCTGCGCATCGCCTCGGTGATGGCGCGCGACGAGGGCTGGCTTGCCGAGCACATGCTGATCCTCGGCGTGGAGTCGCCGCAAGGCCACAAGCACTACGTGGCGGCGGCGTTTCCGAGCGCTTGCGGCAAGACCAACTTCGCCATGCTCATTCCGCCCGCCGCGTACCGGGGCTGGAAGGTGACGACGATCGGCGAAGACATCGCCTGGATCAAGCCGGGACACGACGGGCGTTTCTACGCCATCAACCCGGAGGCCGGCTTCTTCGGCGTCGCGCCGGGTACCTCGGAGGCCACCAATCCCAACGCGATGCGCTCGCTCCGCTCGAACGTGATCTTCACCAACGTCGCGCTCACGCCCGAGGGCGACGTCTGGTGGGAAGGCATGACCGAGCAGCCGCCGGCGCGCCTGATCGACTGGCAAGGCAAGGAATGGACGCCCGGCTGCGGGCGGGTGGCCGCGCATCCCAACTCGCGCTTCACGGTGGCCGCCGCACAGTGCCCGTCCATGGACCCGAAGTGGGAAGACGCAGGCGGCGTGCCGATCTCCGCGTTCCTCTTCGGCGGCCGGCGCTCGAGCACCGTGCCGCTCGTGGTGGAGGCGCCGACGTGGGAAGACGGCGTGTACATGGGCGCCACGCTCGGTTCGGAAACCACCGCGGCGATCACCGGCAAGGTCGGGGTCGTGCGCCGCGACCCGATGGCGATGATCGCGTTCTGCGGCTACCACATGGGCGATTACTTCGCGCACTGGCTGAAGATGGGCAAGGCGGTGCGCCATCCGCCGCGCATCTTCCGCGTCAACTGGTTCCGCAAGGACGCGCGCGGCAAGTTCATCTGGCCCGGCTTCGGCGAGAACATGCGCGTGCTCGAGTGGATCGTGGGGCGCTGCCACGGCATCGCGCACGGCGTGAACACCACGCTGGGCATCATCCCGCGCCACGAGGACCTGAACTGGAGCGGCCTGCAGACGTTCCTGCCCGAGCAGTACGAGGAGATCTCGCGCGTGGACGCCGCCGCGTGGCGCGAGGAGGTCGTGGCGCACGACCAGTTGCTCGAGCAGCTCGGCACGCGGCTGCCGCCCGCGCTGGCGCTGTGCCGCTCACAGCTGCACGGCAAGCTCGCGGCCTGACGTGACGCACGTCTTTCACCGTAATCCGCGCTCGGTCTACCCGGTCGCGGTGCGCGGGGAAGGCGCGTATCTGATCGATCGGGAAGGCAAGCGCTATCTGGATGCCTCGGGGGGCGCCGCGGTTTCGTGCCTTGGGCATTCCGACGAAGCGGTGGTGCGCGCCATCCGCGAGCAGCTCGCGCGCCTGCCGTTCGCCCACACGTCCTTCTTCAGCAACGAGCCGATGGAAGCGCTCGCCGACGCGCTGGTCGCGCGCGCGCCCGCGCCGCTCGAGAAGGTGTACTTCGTCTCCGGGGGCTCCGAGGCGGTCGAAGCGGCGCTGAAGCTCGCGCGGCAGTACTTCGTCGAGAAAGGCGAGCCCCAGCGCCGGCACGTGATCGGCCGGCGCCAGTCCTACCACGGCAATACCCTCGGCGCGCTCGCCGTGGGCGGCAACCAGTGGCGGCGCCGCCAGTTCGAGCCGCTGCTGATCGAGGCGACGCACGTTTCTCCGTGTTACGCCTATCGTGAAAGGCTCGCTGGCGAGTCCGACGATGCCTACGGCGCTCGGCTGGCAGCCGAGCTAGAACGCGAGATCTGCCGGCTGGGCGAGGACCGCGTGATGGCCTTCATTGCCGAGACCGTCGCCGGCGCGACGCTGGGTGCCGTTCCCCCGGCCGAGGGATACTTCAGGCGCGTGCGCGAGGTCTGCGACCGCTATGGCGTGCTGCTCATTCTCGACGAGGTCATGTGCGGCATGGGCCGCTGCGGTTCGCTCTGGACCTTCACGCAAGAAGGCGTCGTGCCCGACCTGGCGGTGATCGCCAAGGGCCTGGGCGCGGGCTACCAGCCGATCGGCGCCGTGATGGTGAGCGGCCGCATTTTCGACGCAATCGTCGCCGGCAGCGGCTTCTTTCAGCATGGCCATACCTACCTGGGCCACGCCGCGGCCTGCGCGGGCGCGCTGGCGGTGCAGCGCCGCCTGCACGACGACGGTTTGCTGGCGCGCGTCTCTGCTCTGGGCGCGGTGCTCGAATCGAAGTTGCGCTCGGCCTTCGACGCGCATCCGCACGTCGGGGACATTCGCGGGCGCGGGCTGTTCTGGGGACTGGAGCTGGTCGCCGACCGGGAGCGCAAGACCCCCTTCGACCCGCGCGCCCGCATTCATGCGCGCGTCAAGGTCGAGGCGCTCAAGGCGGGGCTGCTGTGCTATCCGATGGGCGGAACCATCGACGGCGAGCGCGGCGACCACGTGTTGCTCGCGCCGCCGTTCATCCTCGAGGAGCAACAGCTGGACGAGCTGGTGTCCGGGCTGGCACAGGCGCTCGACGCGGTGCTGCGCTCGGCGGTTGCCGTCTGAGCACGGCTTCCGCTAAGCTAGCGGCGTCCATCCCAAGGAGACCAACATGCGTAAATTCGCAGCGCTGGCTGCCGGCCTGCTCGCGGCCGGCGTCCTCGCCCCTGTGGCCCAGGCCCAGCAGAAGTACATCACCATCGGGACCGGCGGTGTCACCGGCGTCTACTACCCGGCGGGCGGCGCGATCTGCCGCCTGGTCAACAAGGACCGCGCAAAGCACGGCATCCGCTGCTCGGTGGAATCCACCGGCGGCTCGGTGTTCAACATCAATACCATCAAGGCGGGCGAGCTCGACATGGGCGTCGCGCAATCCGACGTTCAATACAACGCCGTCAAGGGCAAGGCGCAGTTCAAGGAACCCATGGCCGAGCTGCGCGCGGTGTTCGCGTTGCATCCGGAGCCGGTGACGGTGGTCGTGCGCAAGGAGTCCGGCGTCAGCAAGTTCGAAGACCTGAAAGGCAAGAAATTCAACGTCGGCAACCCGGGCTCGGGAACGCGCGCCACGCTCGATGAGCTGATCGGCGCCATGGGATGGAACTTGTCGGCTTTCGCGCTCGCCTCGGAGCTGAAGGCGGACGAGCACGGGCCCGCGCTTTGCGACGGCAAGATCGACGGCTTCTTCTATCTGGTGGGCCATCCGTCGGCCAACATCCAGGATCCGACCACGGTCTGCGGCGCGAAACTCGTGTCGGTCACCGGAGCAGCGGTGGACAAGCTGGTGAGCGCGAACGCGTACTACGCGCACGCGACGATCCCGGGCGGGCTGTATCCCAACAACCCCCAGGAGACCAAGACCTATGGCGTGCTCGCCTCGGTCGTGTCCTCGTCGAAGGTCCCGGCCGAGACCGTGTACCAGGTAGTGAAGGCCGTGTTCGACAACTTCGACGAGTTCAAGAAGCTGCATCCAGCATTCCAGGTCCTCAAGCCCGAGAACATGATCAAGGACGGGCTGTCGGCGCCATTGCACGATGGTGCGGCTCGTTACTATCGCGAAAAGGGCTGGTTGAAATAGGCCAGCCGGCCGGGTAAGCGCAAGAAAGGGGCGGGACGCGAGTTTCGCCCCTTTTTGTTTCCTGGGGAGGCAAGGCCATGTCCAAGAAGGGCCACGGACCGAGTCCCGATCTTCAGCAGTTCGTCGCCGACGCGGACACGGGCGGACGCGCCGCGAAGGGCATCCTCGGCAAGCTGATCTTCGTGCTGGCGATCGGCTGGTCGCTGTTCCAGCTCTGGTACGCCTCGCCTTTGCCCTTTACGTTCGGCTGGGCCATCCTCAACGACACCGAAGCGCGCTCTTTGCACCTGGGAGTCGGGCTGTTGCTCGCCTTCCTCTGCTATCCGGCCATGCGCACGGCGTCGCAGCGCCATCGCATCCCGTGGTTCGACTGGATCCTCGGTCTCGCTGCGGGGGCCGCGGGCGCGTACTTCCTGTTCTTCTACGCGCAGCTGGCAAATCGCCCCGGCCAGCCGAATCTCCAGGACATCATCGTCGCTTCGGTCGGCATCGTGCTCCTGCTGGAAGCCACGCGCCGGGCAGTGGGCATGCCGATGACGATCCTTGCGCTGGTCTTCCTCGCCTACATCATGCTCGGCAAGTTCCTGCCCGAGGTCATCGCGCACAAGGGCGCGTCGTGGGAACGCATGCTGGTGCATCAGTGGCTGACCACCGAAGGCGTGTTCGGCGTGGCGCTCGGCGTGTCGGTGGGCTACATCTTCATTTTCGTGTTGTTCGGTTCGCTGCTCGACAAGGCTGGCGCCGGCAACTACATGATGCAGGTGTCGTTCGCCATGCTCGGGCACTTGCGTGGCGGGCCGGCCAAGGTCGCGGTCGTCTCCTCCGGCCTGAACGGCTTGATCTCGGGTTCTTCGGTGTCGAACGTCGTATCCGGCGGCATCTTCACCATTCCGCTGATGACCAAGGCGGGCTACGGCGGCGTGAAGGCGGGGGCGATCGAGACTGCATCTTCGGTGAACGGGCAGATCATGCCGCCGGTCATGGGAGCGGCGGCATTCCTGATGGTGGAGTACGTGGGCATTCCCTATACCGACGTCATCAAGCATGCCTTCCTGCCCGCGCTCATCTCCTACATTGCGCTTTTCTATATCGTCCATCTGGAAGCACTGAAGCTCGGCCTCGAGCCGACGGCGCGCGCTCGCGCGCGCCCGTTCCAGCAAAAGCTGACGGGCTGGGGCCTGGGCGTCTCGGGATCGATCGTCGTGTGCAGCGTCATCTACTGGGCCGCGGAAGGCGCGAAAAATGCGCTGGGCCCGGCCGTGGCGCCATGGGTGCTTGGCGCACTGCTGGCGGCGCTCTACGTCTTCACGGTCAGGGTGGCCGCGCGCTGTCCGGACCTGCCGCAGGACATCGACGTCGACAATCCAGTGCTGCCCGACACCTGGCCGACGGTAAAGGCGGGCGTGCACTTTCTGATCCCGATCGGCGTGCTCATCTGGTGCCTGATGATCGAGGAACTTTCGCCGGCGCTGTCGGCGTTCTGGGCCACAGCGACGCTCATCGCGCTGATGGCGACGCAGCATCCGTTGACCGCATACTTCCGCGGTCGCCGCAGGATGGCGGGGATGGTCAAGCGCGGCTTGAAGGAAGTTGTGGATGGCCTGAACGACGGCGCCCGCAACATGATTTCCATCGCCATCGCCACCGCCACCGCGGGGATCATCGTCGGCGGCATCACGCTGACCGGGCTCGGATTCCGCATGACCGATTTCGTCGAGGTCGTCTCCCAGGGCAACGTGGTCTTGATGCTGTTATTCACGGCATTCGTCTGCCTGGTGCTCGGGCTCGGCGTGCCGACGACCGCCAATTACATCCTCGTGGCGACCCTCATGGCGCCGGTGATCGTCGAGCTGGGCGCGCAATCGGGGCTGGTGATTCCACTCATCGCCGTGCACCTGTTCGTTTTCTACTACGGCATCATGGGCGACATCACGCCTCCGGTCGGTCTGGCAACGTTCGCCGCGGCGGCGATCTCGGGAGAAGACGCGATCAAGACCGGCATCCAGGGGTCGGTCTACGCCCTGCGCACGGTGGTGCTGCCCTTCGTCTTCGTTTTCAACCCCATGCTGCTGTTGATCGACGTGCGCAGCTGGTGGGAAGTGCTGCTAGTGGCGTTCGCGGCGACGGTGGCATCTCTCGCGTTCTCGGCGGCCACCCTTGGCTGGTTTCACTCGCGCTGCCGCTGGTGGGAGATCGCGCTGCTGCTGGCCGGCACGTTCGCGCTGTTCCGCCCGGACTTCTTCATGGACAAGCTCTATCCCCCCTACACGGAAGTGCCGGCAAAAGAGGTCTTCCGCGTCGCTGGTGAGCTGGGCGAGAAGGAACGGCTGGTGCTCGTCATCAAGGGCACCAACATCGAGGGCGAGGACGTACGCAAGACGGTGGCCGTGCAGCTCGTGGAACCCGGAGAGGGGCGCAAGAGGCTCGCTGCCTCGGGCCTGACGATCACGGCGCTCGGGGAGAACGTGCGCGTCGCGGCGGTGCGATTCGGCAGCCGCGCGAAGAAATCGGGGTTCGAGCAGGGATTCGAGGTTGCGGCGGTCAAGGTGCCGACCGATCGGCCTTCGGAGCATTGGGTCTACCTTCCCGCGCTCGCACTGCTCGCTTTCGTCTACTTTCTGCAGCGGAGCAGGGGCCGGCGGCGACGGCGCGGCTAGCGCGTGCGCAGGGAAACGCCGGCCAGTACGGCGGCGCCGACGGAGACCAGGCCGGCGGTGGCGAATACTGCGCTCGAGGTTGCGCGCTCGAGGATCAGCCCGCCCAGGGCGAGGCCGAGGCCGACGCCGGTCAGGAGGCAGGACGTCGACCAGGTAAACGCCTCGGTCGCGTACTGCGCCGGCGCCGTCTTCGCGACCAGCATGGACTGGATGATGAGCGCGGGCGCCATCACGATCCCCGCGAGAATGCCGAGGATCGTGAATGCGGCAGCGTTCGCCACATAGGCCAGTGCAGCGAGCCCTGCGCCCATCAGGAAAAGCATCAGGGCGAACTGGTGCGTCAGTGGCGGCCGCCAGCTGCGGCTGCCATAGGCGAGTCCGCCCGCTGCGCTGCCAACGCTCATCAAGCCGAGGATGATTCCCGCGAGCGCCGGCTTGCCGGATTCGGTCGCGAAGGCGGTGACACCGATTTCGAGCAGTCCGAACGCGCCGGAATAGGCGAGGATGACGGCGAGGAGCGGCACAAAACCGGGCACCGATAGCGGCCCGAGCATGCTGGAACCAGTGCGCTTCTCGATGCGCCAGTGCGCGAGCACGGGTGAGCGAAGGAACAGCAGGGTACCGATGAGGCCGCAGCCGGCAGCGAAGATCACGGCCGCCGCGGCCGACAAGTAGGCGACGAAGAGCGCGACGAGCATCGGACCGATGATGAAGATCGTTTCGATGAGCACCGACTCGAGCGAATAGGCCGTGGAAAGCTGCGCTTCGTCCGCCAGGCGTTGTCGCAGGAACGTGCGCAAGCTGACGGTGATCGGCGGAAAGGTCGCGCCCGCGGCCGCCGCCAGCACGAAAGCCGTCCACTGGGGCGCGTCCAGCCGCAAAGCCGCGACAAGCGTGATCAAGGTGGCTGGAAAGGCGCCGGCGCATACGGTCAGCACCCTGCGCGGGCCCGCGCGGTCGATCAGGCGGCCAAGCACGGGCGCCATCGCCGCGAGGCCGGCCAGGTAGCTCGCCGCGACGGCGCCCGCCACGCCAAAGGAGCCGCTCGATGCTTGCGAGGCGAGCAGGATCGCAAGTCCGAGGATGCCGATCGGCAGCCGGCCGATGACCGATGCCACGATCGTTCGGCGAAGCTCGGGACGCTCGAGCAGCGTGGCGTAACGGGTAAGTGAGATCACGGGGAAGGCGGCGCCAAGGGGCCGCGATTGTCGCACGCAGAGGGGGGATGCTGCGGCGCAGCAATGTCCTAAGTCTCTCTTGTTCCACGTGGAACAGCCAAGGATTGAAAGGCCCTCGCTAGTTTCACGTGGAACATTCACGTATCATGCGCCCTCTCCCGAGCCGGCCCGCATGCAGTTTCCCAGAGAGTTTGACGTGATCGTGATCGGTGGTGGCCATGCGGGCACCGAGGCCGCACTCGCGGCCGCCCGGATGGGGTGCCAAACCCTGCTTCTGACGCACAGCCTCGAAACGCTGGGGCAGATGTCCTGCAACCCCTCGATCGGCGGCATCGGCAAGGGACACTTGGTCAAGGAAGTCGACGCCCTGGGCGGGGCGATGGCGCTGGCTGCCGATGAGGCGGGCATCCAATTCCGCACTCTGAACTCGTCCAAGGGGCCCGCGGTGCGGGCGACGCGTGCGCAAGCAGACCGCGTGCTCTACCGGCGCGCAATTCGCCGGCGGCTCGAGGGCCAGGAGAATCTGACCCTGTTTCAGCAAGCCGTGGACGACATTCTCCTGGTCGGAGATCGCGTCGCCGGCGTCCTGACCCAACTCGGCATTCGTTTCATGGGGCGTACGGTCGTGCTGACGGCTGGGACTTTCCTTTCCGGCCGCGTACATGTGGGCCTGGAGAGCTATGAGGCGGGCCGGGCTGGCGATCCCGCGTCCGTCACGCTTGCCGCCCGGCTGAGGGAAATGCAGCTGCCCGCAGGGCGACTGAAAACCGGCACCCCGCCGAGGCTCGATGGCAGGACGATCGACCTTTCGGTCCTGGAGTTGCAGCCGGGCGATTCACCGGAGCCGGTGTTCTCGTATCTCGGAAGCCGCGCGATGCACCCGGAGCAGCGACCCTGCTGGATCGCGCACACCAATGAGCGGACGCACGACGCGATCCGGCGAGGCCTCGATCGCTCGCCCATGTACACGGGCGTGATCCAGGGCGTGGGGCCGCGTTACTGCCCCTCGATCGAAGACAAGATCCACCGGTTCGCCGACAAGGCGAGCCACCAGGTCTTTCTAGAGCCGGAGGGGTTGGAGACGCACGAGATCTACCCGAACGGCATCTCGACCAGCCTGCCATTCGACGTACAGTGGGAGCTGGTGCGCTCCATCCGCGGCCTGGAGCAGGCGCATATCCTGCGCCCGGGTTATGCGATCGAGTACGACTACTTCGATCCCCGCCAGCTCAGGGCTTCTCTCGAAACCAAGTCGGTGCGCGGGTTGTTCTTCGCCGGGCAGATCAACGGAACGACCGGGTACGAAGAGGCCGCCGCACAAGGGCTCCTGGCAGGAATCAACGCTGGACGTCAGGCGCGCGACGAGGAGCCTTGGACTCCCCGGCGAGACGAGGCGTACCTGGGTGTCCTCGTGGATGATCTGGTGACCCGGGGTGTTTCGGAGCCCTACCGGATGTTCACCAGCAGGGCGGAGTTCCGGCTGATGCTCCGCGAGGACAATGCGGACCTGCGGCTTACGGAGCACGGTCGCCGCCTCGGCATCGTCGGCGATGAGCGCTGGGACGCTTTCTGCCGCAAGCGGGACGCGATTGGTGTCGAGCAGGAGCGCCTCAATAGCGTGTGGGTGGGTCCGCGGAGTACGACCCGAGAGATCGCGGAGCGTGTCCTAGGCCAAGGCCTGGAGCGCGAGTACACGCTCGCCTCGCTGCTGCGCCGTCCTAATGTAAGTTATCGTTCACTTTCAGAATTCCCTAACTCCGGCGCGCTTGTGCAGGATGAAGCGGTGATCGAGCAGATCGAGATCCAGGCCAAGTACCACGGATACGTCGAGCGGCAGCGCGCCGAGGTAGAACGCAGGTCTGGGGAAGAAGGGCAACCCCTGCCTTCCGATCTGGACTACGCCTCCGTAAGGGGTCTGTCGAAGGAGGTGCAGCAGAAGCTCGCCTCGCATCGCCCGGAAACCATCGGTCAAGCGGCGCGTCTCTCGGGCGTGACGCCAGCCGCGATTTCCCTGCTGCTCGTGCACTTGAAGCGAGGGACGGCGCCGCAGAAAAAGCGCGCATGACACCGCGAGCGGCCCTTGCACAGGGCATCCAGTCGCTTGGCATCTCTGTATCGGCCGGCGACCAGGAAAAGCTGCTGGCGTACCTCGAGCTGCTCGCCAAGTGGAACAAGACCTACAACCTGACCGCCATTCGAGATCCGCTACGCATGATCAGTCACCACCTCCTGGACTCGCTCGCCGTCGTGCCGCACCTGCGCGCCGGCACGCTCGCCGACGTCGGCGCCGGCGCGGGTCTTCCGGGAATCCCGGTCGCCATCGTGGAACCGGAAAGGCGCGTCACGCTGAACGACGCCAGCCAGAAGAAGGCCGCTTTCCTGCGGCAGGCATTGATCGAGATCGGCATCCCGAACGCGGACCTTCACGCCGGGCGGGTGGAGGCGTGGCAGCCCCAGCAAAAGTTCGACTGCGTGATCTCGCGCGGCTTCGCCGAGTTGGGGCGCTTCATCGCCGCCTGCCGTCACCTTCTCGCGCCGGGCGGGGTGCTGGTGGCGATGAAAGGATCGTTCCCCGTGGACGAGCTGCGCCGCGTGCCCGACGGCGCCGATTGCTCGGACGTGCGCCGCCTGCACGTGCCTCAGCTGGAGGCCGAACGTCACCTGGTCTTTTGCCATTGCGCAACATGAGCGCTGCGCACGTCTACGCGGTGGTCAATCAGAAGGGCGGCGTCGGCAAGACCACGACGAGCGTCAACCTGGCCGCCGCCCTCGCTCTCACGGGGCAACGCACGCTGCTCATCGATCTCGATCCGCAGGGCAACGCCACGATGGGCTGCGGCGTGGACAAGCGCGCGGCGGCGCGTACCGTCTATCACGTCCTCCTGGGGCTGGGCGACATCGCGAACATCCGCGTGCGGGTCGAGCGCGGCGGCTTCGACCTGCTGCCGGCGAACCGCGAGCTCGCCGGCGCCGAAGTCGAGCTGGTCGAGCTCGAGCGCCGGGAAAGCCGGCTGAAGTCGGCGCTCGCCGGCGTGCTCGCCGAGTACGACTTCGTGTTCATCGATTGCCCGCCGTCGCTGTCCCTGCTGACGCTGAACGGCCTGGTCGCCGCGCAGTCGGTGCTCATCCCGATGCAGTGCGAGTACTACGCGCTCGAAGGCCTGTCCGATCTGGTGGGTACGATCAAGCGCGTACGTACGCACCTCAATCCCGGGCTCGACATCGCCGGGCTGGTGCGCACGATGTACGACGCGCGCAATACGCTGGCCCAGCAGGTCTCGGCCCAGCTCGAGGAGCACTTCGGCGACAAGGTCTATCGCACCATCGTGCCGCGCAACGTCCGCCTGGCCGAGGCGCCGAGCTACGGCACGCCGGCGGTCGTCTGGGACGCGGAATCCAAGGGCGCGCAGGCATACACCGCGCTGGCGCAGGAAATGCTCGAGCGCGCGACCGCCGCGACGGCCGCCTGAATCCGACGAAAGCGAATCTCATGAACATCCGGCGAAAAGGACTTGGGCGCGGCCTGGAAGCGTTGCTGGGCGGCGATGAGCCGCCGCGCGATGCGCTCACCACGCTGCCGGTCACGCGCATTCGCCCGGGCCGATACCAGCCGCGCACGCGGATGGGACAGGAAGCGCTCGCCGAGCTTGCGGCATCCATCAAGTCGCAGGGGCTGATGCAGCCGGTGCTGGTCCGGCCGGTGGATCGCGACCGCTATGAGCTGATCGCCGGCGAGCGCCGCTGGCGCGCGGCGCAAATGGCCGGCCTGCAGGAGATTCCCGCACTCGTACGCGAGGTGGCCGACGAATCCGCGCTCGCCATGTCGCTCATCGAGAATATCCAGCGCGAGAACCTCAATCCGATGGAGGAAGCCGCCGGACTGCAGCGGCTGGCGGACGAGTTCCGCATGACCCACGAGCAGGTGGCGGACGCCGTCGGCCGCTCGCGCAGCGCGACCACCAACCTGCTGCGGCTGTTGCGACTGGCCAAACCGGTGCA
Source organism: Burkholderiales bacterium (assembly GCA_035251235.1). GTDB lineage: Bacteria > Pseudomonadota > Gammaproteobacteria > Burkholderiales > SG8-39 > JAABQT01. Next base: position 14,241 of record DATFEJ010000018.1, on the reverse strand, counting down.
GGCCATGGTCATGGAGGGGGTCCTGGAGATGGGCCACGCGCGCGCCCTGCTGGCGCTCGAGGGCGCGCGCCAGATCGAAGCGGCGAACCGGATCGTGGCGCGCGGGTTGTCCGTGCGCGAGGCCGAAGCGCTTGCGGCGCGCGCCCAGCGCGGCCAGGGTGCGCAGCGCCGGCCGAAGGTCGACCGGGACCTCGCACGCCTCGAGGAGGAGGTCTCGGGACGGCTCGGAACGACGGTGGAGATTCGCGCCGGGCGCAAAGGCCGAGGAAAGATCATCCTGCACTACTCGGGCCTCGATCACCTCGACCAACTACTGAAGAAACTGCGCTGAGGGCGAAACGAGCAGTATGTTGCAGCGCAATGCGTTGACCGTTGTTGGGGCAACCCGTAAAATCGCGCGGCTTTGCAGGCCGCCAAGAGCATGAACGCCAGTCTGGGCGCCCTGCGCAAGCCGATCCGCACCGTTCTGCGGTGGCAACTGATCGCCACCGCTGCCTTGACGCTCGCCGGGGGGATTCTGGCCGGAGTCGACGGCGCGCTGTCCGCCGCCCTGGGTGGGGCGATCAGCGTCTGCGCCGGCTGGGTATCCGCGGTGGTGGCATCGAAGGGCAAGGCGCGGACCGCAGGAGACGTCCTGATCAGCGCGTTGGCGGCCGAAGGCGTGAAGATCGGCCTCATCGTGCTCCTGCTGTGGCTGGTGCTGGCGACGTACAAGAGCGTCGTCGCGCCCGCGTTTTTCGGATCGTTCATCGCGACGGTCCTGATCTTCGGCATGGCGTTCTTTGTACGCGAATACGACTGAACCAATGGCTGCCGGCAAAGACTTCAACGCCACGGACTACATCCAGCACCACCTGACCTTTCTCACGAAGCCCGTGGGAGACGGCGGGTTCTGGTCGCTGAACGTCGATTCGGTGATCACCGCCGCGCTGGTCGGTATCCTGGCGATGGGTGCCATCTGGTGGGTGGTGCGCGGCGCGACCGCCGGCGTGCCGAACCGGCGACAGGCACTGGTCGAGCTGCTCATCGAATTCATCGACGAGCAGGTCAAGGGCATCTTCCACCACGGCGATCGCAACCGCTTCGTCGCGCCTGTCGCGCTTACCGTGTTCGTCTGGGTGCTGGTGATGAACGCGATGGACTTCCTGCCCATCGACATCGTCGTCACGCCGCTGGAGTGGATGGGCCTGCACGCCTGGCGTCCCGTGCCCACTGCGGACGTCAATACGACCTTCGCGCTCGCGCTCTCGGTCTGGCTGCTGATGATCTGGTTCTCGATCGCCGCCAAGGGGCTGTGGGGCTGGATCCACGAGCTGTTCTGCGCGCCTTTCGGCAGCAACCCGCTGCTCTGGCCCGCCAACTTGCTGTTCAACTTCATCGAGTACGTGTCCAAGCCCCTGTCCCACGCGCTGCGGCTGTTCGGCAACATGTACGCCGGCGAAATCATCTTCCTGCTGCTGTGGCTGCTCGCCGCCACGGGCCTGTTCGGCACCATCGTCGCGACGCTGCTCGGGCTGGGCTGGGCGATCTTCCATATCCTGATCGTCGCGCTGCAGGCCTACATTTTCATGATGCTCACCGTGGTGTACATCGCCATGGCGCACGAGCATCACTAGCTCCGGACCCAATCGCAATTCCCGCTCAGAAAGGAAAGAATCATGGAGAAACTGCAATATTTGGCGATGATCCAGGCCTATACCGGGATCGGCATCGGCCTGATGATCGGCGTGGGCGCCGCGGGCGCGTGCATCGGCGTCGGCGTCATGTGCAGCCGGTTCCTGGAGGCTGCCGCGCGCCAGCCCGAGCTCACCAACTCGCTGCAGGCCAAGGTGTTCCTGCTGCTCGGCCTGATCGACGCGTCGTTCATCATCGGCGTCGGCCTGGCCATGATGTTCGCCTTCGCCAACCCGCTGCTCGCCGTCATCCAGTAAGCGCACCGACGCGCAGGGAGTCGCCATGAGCTTCAATCTGACGCTGATCGCCCAAGCGCTGACCTTCGCGCTGTTCATCTGGTTCACGGCGAAGGTGGTCTGGCCATTCATGCTGCGCGCCATCGAGGCGCGCCAGAAGACCATCGCCGACGGCCTCGCGGCGGCAGAGCAGGGCCACAAGTCGCTCGAGAGCTCCAAGCGGCAGGCGAGCGATGCGATCGAGCAGGCGCGCGGGCGGGCGAGCGAGATCCTGGCGCAGGCGGAAAAGCGCGCGCTGCAGATGCTCGACGAGGCCAAGCAGGCGGCGCGCGCGGAAGGCGAGCGGGAGAAGGCCGCGGCCAAGGCCGAGATCCAGCAGGAGGTCTCGCGCGCGCGCGAAAAGCTGCGTGACGACGTCGCCGCGCTGGCGGTGGCCGGTGCTGAGAAGATCCTGCGACGCGAGGTCGACGCCAAGGCGCACTCCGACCTGCTCGACGGCATCAAGAAGCAGCTTTAGAACCAGAGATGGCCGAACCCACCACCATCGCGCGCCCTTACGCCGACGCCGCCTTCAAGCTGGCCGACGCGCAGGGCAAGCTCGCCGAATGGTCGGCCGCGCTCGCCAACCTCGCCGCGGTGGCGGCGGACGAGCGGGTACGCATGGCGGTCGCCGATCCGAACCTGCCTGCAGCAAAGGCCGCCGGACTGATCCTCTCGATCCTCGCCGGCAAGCTGTCCGGCGATGCGGAGAACTTCGTGCGCGTGCTCGCGGACAACGGGCGCCTGGACGTGGTGTCGGAGATCCGCGCGCATTTCGAGGCGCTGAAGAACGAGCGCGAAGGCACGCTGGAGGCGGAGATCTATTCGGCGTTCGAGATGGACCAGGCCCAGGTTGCCGACCTGGTCGCGCGGCTGGAGAAGAGCTCCGGCCGCAAGGTGAAGGCCCGCGTCAGCGTGGACAAGGCCCTCATCGGCGGCGTCAAGGTGGTGATCGGCGACAAGGTCATCGACGGTTCCGCGCGCGCCCAGCTGGGCGCGCTCGAGAACGCACTCAAGGCATAGAAGCAGCACGCTTAAGGAGCTGGCATGCAACTCAATCCGTCCGAAATCTCGGAACTGATCAAGAACCGGATCCAGAACCTGGATGCCGGCGCGCAGATGCGCACCCAGGGCACCGTGGTGTCGGTGACCGACGGCATCTGCCGCATCCACGGGCTCTCGGACGTGATGCAGGGCGAGATGCTGGAATTCCCGAACAACACCTTCGGCCTGGCGCTGAACCTGGAGCGCGACTCGGTCGGCTCGGTGATCCTGGGCGCCTACGAGCACATCACGGAAGGCGATACCGTGAAGTGCACGGGCAAGATCCTCTCGGTGCCGGTCGGCCCGGAGCTGCTCGGCCGCGTGGTGAACTCGCTCGGCCAGCCGATCGACGGCAAGGGCCCGATCAACGCCAAGATGACCGACGTCATCGAGAAAGTGGCGCCCGGCGTGATCGCGCGCCAGTCGGTGTCGCAGCCGGTGCAGACCGGCCTGAAGGCGATCGACGCGATGGTGCCGATCGGCCGCGGCCAGCGCGAGCTGATCATCGGCGACCGCCAGACCGGCAAGACGGCGGTGGCGGTCGACACCATCATCAACCAGAAGGGCAAGGACCTGTTCTGCGTCTACGTGGCGATCGGGCAGAAGGCCTCGACCATCGCCAACGTGGTGAGAAAGCTCGAGGAGCACGGTGCGATGGCCTACACCATCGTGGTCGCGGCTTCCGCCTCCGAATCCGCCGCCATGCAGTACATCGCGCCGTACTCGGGCTGCACCATGGGCGAGTACTTCCGCGATCGCGGCCAGGATGCGCTCATCATCTACGACGACCTGACCAAGCAGGCCTGGGCCTACCGGCAGGTGTCGCTACTGCTGCGCCGCCCGCCGGGACGCGAGGCCTACCCGGGCGATGTGTTCTACCTGCACTCGCGCCTCTTGGAGCGCGCCGCGCGCGTCAATCCCGAGTACGTCGAGAAGTTCACCAAGGGCGCGGTCAAGGGCAAGACCGGATCGCTCACCGCGCTGCCGGTCATCGAGACGCAGGCCGGCGACGTGACCGCGTTCGTGCCGACCAACGTCATCTCGATCACCGACGGCCAGATCTTCCTGGAGACGGACCTGTTCAACGCCGGCATCCGCCCGGCGATCAACGCGGGCATCTCGGTGTCGCGGGTAGGCGGCGCCGCGCAGACCAAGATCATGAAGCGCCGCGACACTGGCGGCGGCGTGCGCCTCGCGCTCGCCCAGTACCGCGAGCTCGCCGCGTTCGCGCAGTTCGCCTCCGACCTGGATGAAGCCACCCGCAAGCAGCTCGAGCGCGGCAAGCTGGTGACGGAGCTGATGAAGCAGGCCCAGTACCAGCCGCTGCAGGTGTGGGAGATGGCGCTGACGCTGTTCGCGGTGAACAACGCGTACTACGACGACGTCGACGTGAAGAAGGCGCTCGCCGCCGAGCGCTCGATGCGCGACTACGTGAAGGGCAAGTACGCGGAACTGGTCAAGCGCATGGAGGACAAGAAGGATCTTGCCGCGGACGACGAGAAGGCGCTGAAGGCCGCGATCGAGGACTGGAAGAAGAACGGGTCCTACTGAGCGAGCGCCATGCCCGGCACAAAAGAGATCCGCCTGAAGATCAAGAGTGTGCAGAACACTCGCAAGATCACCAAGGCGATGGAAATGGTGTCCGCCTCGAAGATGAGGAAGGCCCAGGAGCGCATGCGCATGGCGCGGCCCTATGGCGAGAAGATCCGCCACGTCGCCGCGAACATCAGCCACGCCAATCCCGAGTACCGGCATCCGTTCCTGGTGGAACGCAACACCGTGAAGCGCGTCGGCCTGATCGTGGTCACGACCGACAAGGGGCTGTGCGGCGCGTTGAACACCAACCTGCTGCGCCTGGTGCTCAACCAGTACAAGGCCTGGCAGGCCGAGGGCGAGGAGGTCGACGTCTGCTGCCTCGGCAACAAGGGCCTGGGCTTCATGCAGCGCCTGGGCGGCCACATCGTCTCGCAGGCGGTGCAGCTGGGCGACCGGCCGCAGATGGACAAGCTGATCGGCGCCGTCAAGGTGATGCTCGACGGCTACACGGGCGACCGCTTCGACCGGCTGATGATCGCCTACACGCGCTTCATCAACACCATGAAGCAGGAACCGGTGATGGAGCAGCTGCTGCCGCTCTCGGGCGAGCGCATGGGCGCGCCGGAGTCGCTGTGGGACTACATCTACGAGCCGGAAGCGAAGGCGGTGCTCGACCAGGTGATGACGCGCTACATCGAGACCATCATCTTCCAGGCGGTGGCCGAGAACATGGCCTCCGAGCAGTCGGCGCGCATGGTGGCGATGAAGGCCGCCTCCGACAATGCGACCACGCTCATCGACGAGCTGACGCTGATCTACAACAAGAACCGGCAGGCCGGCATCACCAAGGAACTCTCTGAAATCGTGGGCGGCGCGGCCGCCGTTTAAGGAAGCGAACCATGGCAACGACGCAAAACAAAACCCAGGGCACCATCGTCCAGTGCATCGGCGCGGTCACCGACATCGAGTTTCCGCGCGATGCGATGCCCGGGATCTATGATGCGCTGGTTCTCGAGGACACGGCGGAAGGCGGGCTCGCCGAAAAGGGCCTCACCTTCGAAGTCGAGCAGCAGCTCGGCGACGGCGTGGTGCGCTGCATCGCGCTGGGCTCCTCCGACGGCCTGCGCCGCGGCATGAAGGTGCGCTCCACCGGCGCGCCGATCTCGGTGCCGGTCGGGCTGGGCACGCTCGGGCGCATCATGGACGTGCTCGGCCGCCCGATCGACGAGGTCGGCCCGATCAAGTCCGAGAAGCTGCGCTCGATCCACCAAGTGGCGCCCAAATTCGACGAGCTCAGTCCTTCCGTCGAGCTGCTCGAGACGGGCATCAAGGTGATCGACCTGATCTGCCCGTTCGCCAAGGGCGGCAAGATCGGCCTGTTCGGCGGCGCGGGCGTCGGCAAGACCGTGAACATGCTGGAGCTCATCAACAACATCGCCACTCAGCACTCGGGCCTGTCGGTGTTCGCCGGCGTGGGCGAGCGCACGCGCGAGGGCAACGACTTCTATCACGAGATGATCGAAGCCGGCGTGGTGAAGACGGACAATCTGACCGAGTCCAAGGTCGCCATGGTGTTCGGCCAGATGAACGAGCCGCCGGGCAACCGCCTGCGCGTGGCGCTCACCGGCCTCACCATGGCCGAGAGCTTCCGCGACGAGGGCAAGGACATCCTGTTCTTCGTCGACAACATCTATCGCTTCACGCTCGCGGGCACCGAAGTGTCGGCGCTGCTCGGCCGCATGCCCTCCGCCGTGGGCTACCAGCCGACGCTCGCCGAGGAGATGGGCCGGCTGCAGGAGCGCATTACCTCGACGAAGACCGGCTCCATCACCTCGATCCAGGCAGTGTACGTGCCGGCGGATGACCTGACCGACCCGTCGCCGGCGACGACCTTCGGCCACCTCGATGCGACCGTCGTGCTGTCGCGCGACATCGCGTCGCTCGGCATCTACCCCGCGGTGGATCCGCTGGATTCCACCTCGCGCCAGGTGGACCCGAACACCATCGGCGAAGAGCATTACAGTACGACGCGCGCGGTGCAGGCGACGCTGCAGCGCTACAAGGAGCTGCGCGACATCATCGCCATCCTCGGCATGGACGAGCTCGCGCCCGAGGACAAGCTGGCGGTGGCGCGCGCGCGCAAGATCCAGCGATTCCTGTCGCAGCCCTTCACCGTGGCGCAGAACTTCACCGGCACCCCGGGCAAGTACGTGTCGCTCAAGGACACCATCAAGGGCTTCAAGATGATCGTCAACGGCGAGTGCGACCAGCTGCCCGAGCAGGCGTTCTACATGGTCGGCACCATCGAAGAGGCCTTCGAAAAAGCGAAGACGCTGCAGTAAATGGCCGCCGCCACCATCCACGTCGACGTCGTCAGCAACGAGGCCTCGATCTACTCGGGCGAGGCCGAGTTCGTCGTGCTGCCCGGCGAGGCGGGCGAGCTCGGCATCTATCCGCGCCACACCCCGCTCATCACGCGCATCAAGCCGGGCGCCGTGCGCATCATGCCCGCGGGCGGCGGCGCGGAGGAGCTGATCTTCGTCGCCGGCGGCATACTCGAAGTCCAGCCCAAGCTGATCACGGTGCTCGCCGACACCGCGATTCGCGGCGCCGACCTCGATGCCGCGAAGGCGGAAGAGGCGCTGAAGAAAGCCGAAGAGGCACGCGCCAAGGCGCGCGACAAGCAGGAGATCGCGGCGGTGGAAAGCGAAGTGGCGTCGCTGGCGGCGCAGCTCGCGGCCATCCGCAAGCTGCGCAAGAAGTAGCGAGCCGGGCGGACCGGCCTTAGTGCTCGTCGGCGGCGCTGTCGGCGCGCTGCTGCGACTGCTGCAGCGCGCTGTCGATCTTCTGCTGCGCGCGCTGCGTGGTCTTCTGGCCCTGTTCCACTTCCTGTTTCTTCAGCGCGGCGGCGGTCGCGGCGGTGCTGGCGGTTTCCACGCCGCAGCCGGCGAGCACCGCGACGGTGGTCAAAGCGAGAAGTCGCTTCATCGGCATCCCTCGATCCGGATCGGTCCGGCCACTATAGGCGTCCGGGCGGCGTCCTGCCGTCAATTTCATCACGCCGTGCGGGCGGTGCAGATGCTCGCCGAAGCAGGCGAGCGGGGAAGGGCAGCCAGGGGAGGAAGCTAGCCCCGCATCCCGCGCTCGCCGCCGCGGTTCTCGAGTTCGAAGGCAAAGACTACGTAGCGCTGCGGCCCCCCGGCGCGCAGGGCGTCGAATGGAAAGCAGGTCACCAGCGTGAGTCGCGTGGGGCCCTCCTGCTTCGCCACCCACACATCGCGCTTGTCCAGCACGGCGGCCTCGATCACCCGGTAGACGACGCGCTGGCCGTCCGCGCGCTCAATTTCGATGCGCTGGCCGGGCCGCACGTCGCGCAGGAATGCGAGATGGGTATCCCGGTGCCCGCCGACGACGCTGTTGCCGGCGTTGCCCGGGGTGGGCGTGCCATGAAGGTGGCCGGGGCCGAAAGCGAGCGCACTGCCGTCCGCCCCGGCGAGCACATAGCGCTCGACTCCCATCGCCGGCAACGTCAGGCGCGCGACCGGCCAGGTATCCGCCCACGGCCAGGGCCGTACCTGACGCTCGCCCTGCAACGTACGATCCCAAGCGCGCGCGATCAGCGCCTGCGCGAGCCAGGCCTTCGCCTGGATCCATGCACCGTGTCCGAATTGCAGGGCGCCGATGAGCGCCAGGGCGAGCGCGAGCGAACGCCAGGGCAGACACCGGGCTCGCCGGGTCACCGGCCAGGCGCACTCCGCACCCCAGGCAAGCTCGGGCTTCACGCCGTCCTCCAGCGCAGCATCGCCAGCGCGAGCAGCAGGAGGAGCGCACCGCTCAGCATGGCAAAGCGGCTGTCGGTCGCACCTTGCGGCAACTCGCCGAACACCTTGTCGTATTCCCAGCCCTCGGGCAGGTTGGTCGGCACCGCGGCGAGCTTGAGCTGCGCATCGCTCACGCGCGCCGGCGTCTTGTCCACGGCGACGAAGCTCGTGTACTTGGTGACCAAGCGGTGCGCCAGTGCGAGATCGATCACCTCGGCGCGCACCTTGTCCTCGGCAGCGCCCTCGCGGATCGAGTCCATGAGCCCTTCGACCTTGCCGCGCGCCCAGAGCGACCCCATGCCGGCATTGCCGACGCTATGCGCGAGCGGCACCTGCGCTTCCCAGAGGCGGCCTTCGCGCGTGCCGCGCACGCGCACCGAGCCCTCGAGCCGCTGCAGCGCCGCCGCGACCACCACGGGCTCCCCGGCGTACAGGTCCGGCAGGCGTGCCGGCCAGGACTCCGCGTGCACGCCCTCGGGCCAGAGCACTTCCAGACCCTTGAGGACGGGCGATTCGAGCTTGGCGAACAGCGCCGCCATCTTCTCCTGCACTTCGTCGATCCGGCCGATGTACGTGAACGTGCCGCGCCCGAGTTCCGCCGCTTTCGTCATGAAGTGGCTGTTCGGCGCGGAGCCGATGCCGATCGTGAACAGCCGCGTGCCGCCGAGCCGCGCGCGCACGAGCCGGAACAGCGCATCCTCGTTGCCGACCGCGCCGTCGGTGAGGAAGACCACCTGGCGCACGCGGCCGGCCTCGTCCGACCCGTCCAGCGCGAGCGCCAGAGCGGAGGCCATCTCGGTGCCGCCGCGCGCCTGCAGCGCTTGCACCCAATCGATTGCGCGGCGGACGTTGCCGGGATTGACGGGCACGGCGCGTGGGTGCAGGGCCTGCGCCGCCGAGTTGAACTCGATGACGTTGAACGCATCGCCCGGCGCGAGGCGCGCCAGCGCCAGCTGCAATGCATCCTTCGCCTGCCGGATCGAGGCGCCGGCCATCGAGCCCGAAGTGTCGAGGACGAACACCACTTCGCGCGCCAGGCGGACGCCGGGCGCGGGTGCGGGCGGCAGGAGCATGAGCACCCCGTAGTGGCGGCCCGCTTTCTCCTCGGTGAACCACGCGAGTTGCGGGGCTTGCGCGCGCTGCAGCGTCCAGGCGAGCTCGAAATCGCGATTGGCTGGCGTGGATCCGGCGGCCAGCGCGATCTCGCGGCGGTTCGCCGACGGCGCAGCGACCGTCACCGGGTGGTAGGTGCTCGATACCTCTTCGATCTGCACGCCGGCATCGAGCGCCACGCGAATGCTGACCGGATTGACGGGGCCCGCCTCCGGGCGCAGCACGGGCGGCGTGATGCGCGCGGCATCCGGCACCTGGTCGGTGTTCGGGCTCCAGCCGAGCGGCTCCGGCGTGGAAGTGCGCACGAAGCCCGGGATGTATCGCGGACCGACCACCATCGGAAAGCGCAGGGAGTAGCGCCCGCCGTCGTAGCGCAAGGTCTGCTGGTACTCGAGCTCGACCGCGATGCTTTCCTGCGGTCCGATATTGGCGACGCGCGTGGTGAAGATATTGGGCCGCTCCTGGTCCATGAGCGCCGCCCGCCGGCCGCCGTCGCGTGCCGCCTGATAGGTGCGCCGCGCGGCCTCGCGCTCGTGCATCTCGCCCTCGATCTCGCGCTCGCCGACCTGCATGCGCAGGCGGTCGACCGCCGCGCTCTCCGGCAGCGGGAAGACATACACCCCCTCCACCCAGTCCGCGGAGGCGTTCTGAAAGACCTGGACGACGCGGGCGCGGGCCACCATGCCCGAAACGCGGAACGACACGTCGGTCGAGAGCAAAGGCGCCTTGGGCAGCTCCCGCCCGTCCACCGTGCGCAGAAGCAGCGCCCCCGGCTCCGACTGGGCAGCCTCGGCGCGGCCGGCGAGCAGCAGGACCGCGGCGACGAGCACCAGCGCCGCCGCGAGCGCCACCGCGGCGGCGAGCCCGACGAAGGCCAGCATGTCCAGGGCGACGACGCGGCTGTGGCGGACGGGGGAATCGGGCTGCATGGCGGCGTCTTCCTCGGCGTGTCGTTGGCTGAGGGTGCATTGCATGCTTCCCGCGGGGCGGCGCGCGGCGCGAAAGCGGGCAGGCCGCGGAAGAATTCTGGCAAACCGCGGGCAGGCGCCGAGGACACCGCGGCGATGGGCTATAGTCGTTGCGCCATGCCCCGCCGCATCGCCATCGTCGAAGACGATCCGGCCATCCGCGCCAATTACGCCGACGCGCTGCGCAAGCATGGCTTCGAGGTCAGCGCCTACGGCGCGCGCGCCGAAGCGCTGGCGGCGATGCGCGCCCGCCTGCCCGACCTGGCGGTGATCGACATCGGCCTGGCGGGGGACGCGGACGCGGGGTTCGTCCTGTGCCGCGAGCTGCGCGGCCTCTCCTCCTCGCTGCCGATCATCTTCCTCACGGCGCGCGACAGCGACTTCGACGTCGTGTCGGGCCTGCGCCTGGGGGCCGACGACTATCTCACCAAGGACGTGAGCCTGCCGCACCTCTTGGCGCGCATCGCGGCGCTCTTCCGGCGCGCCGATCTGTCGCGCGAGCCCGATGCGCAGGAAGAGACGCTGGCGCGCGGCGAGCTGACGCTCGACCTGAAGCGCTTCAGCGTCGCCTGGCGCGGCCAGCCCGTGCCGCTCACGCTGACCGAGTTCTGGATGGTGTACGCGCTCGCGCGCCATCCGGGCCACGTGAAGAGCCGCGAGCAGCTGATGCGCGAGGCGAACCTCGTGGTCGACGATGGCACGATCACCTCGCACGTGAAGCGCATCCGCCGCAAGTTCCAGGCCATCGACCCCGCCTTCGAGCACATCGAGACCGCCTACGGCATGGGCTACCGTTGGCAGGAGTGAGGCGCCGCTTCGCCCTCAGCCTGCGCGTCAAGCTGGGGCTGGTCGCGCTGGTGCTGCTCGGGCTGCCCTGGGCGGGCTTGAGCTACGTGAACGAGCTCGAGCGCGTGCTGCTCGCCGGGCAGGAGCATGCACTGCTGGCCACGGCGCGCGCCGTAGCGACCGCGCTGCACGACCGTCCGCAGCTGCTGGTCGCGGTGCCAGAGCGGGACGATGCCGTGCGGCGCGAAGCCGAGCTCGAGCTGCAGCGCATCGCGCAGGGTGAAGGACCTCCGCCGGAGGAGTCGGCCGCGCCGCGCACCCTGGGTCGCGAGGCGGAGCTCGCCGCGCGCAAGGCGAAGGAGGAGCTCGCCGCCATCCTGCGGGGCGTGCAGCGCACCGAGTCGCGGCTCTGGGTGGTGAACCGGCGCTACCAGGTGCTCGCGCTCGAAGGCAGCCTGCGCCGCGCGCCGGTGCAGGCTGCCGAGGAGCCCTGGCTGCAGGCGGCATGGCGCCGCGCCGCCGGCTGGTTGATCGAGCGGCCGAGCGAAGACTTCGCCGAAGCCGTTCCCGACGACGTGCTCGCCACGGGGCGCGACATCAGCGCGGCCCTGCAGGGCACGCCGGGCACGCGCACGCGCCGGACGCCGGACGGCCGCGCCGTGGTCATGTCGGCCGCGCACCCGGTGTGGAACGGCAACGAGGTCGCAGGCGCGGTCGTCGTCGAGGAATCGACCAATCCGGTCGCCAGCCTGCGCAGCGATGCGCTGGAGCGCCTGTTGCTGCTGACGTTGACCGCCTTCGTCGGCACGGCCGCGCTGCTGATCGGCTACGCGACCCGGATCTCCACGCGCATCCGCCGCCTGCGCGACGAGGCGGAAAGCGCATTCGACGCACGCGGGCGGCTCGCGCGCCTCTCTGCCGGCTCGGATGCCGGCGACGAGATCGGCGACCTGTCGCGCAGCTTCTCGGCCATGCTCGCGCGCCTGGCGCAGCACCATGCCTACCTGGAGAGCATGGCGGGCCGCCTGTCGCACGAGCTGCGCACGCCCATCGCGGTGGTGCGTTCTTCGCTCGAGAACCTCAAGCTCGCCAGCACGCCCGAGGAGTTGCGCACCTACGTGGCGCGCGCGGAAGAGGGGCTCGCGCGCCTCAATACCATCCTGCAAAGGATGAGCGAGGCCACGCGCCTGGAGCAGGCGCTGCGCACCGCGGAGCGGGAGCGCTACGACCTCGCCGCGCTGGTGCGCGGTTGCGTCGAGGGCTACCGGCTGGCGTACGCCGCCACGCCGTTCCAGCTCGAAGCACCATCGGAGCCACTGGAGGTCTCCGGCTCCCCGGACCTCGCTGCGCAGATGCTGGACAAGCTCGTGGAGAACGCGGTCGATTTCTCCAGTGCCGGCGCGCCGGTGCGCGTCGCGCTGGAAGGCCAGGGGCGCTATGCGCAGCTCTCGGTGCAGAACAAGGGGCCCGTGCTGCCCGCCGAGATGCGCGGCCGCCTGTTCGAGTCTATGGTCTCGGTGCGCGAGCCGGCCTCCGGTGCCGCGCCGCACCTGGGACTCGGCTTGTACGTCGCGCGGCTGATCGCCGAGTTTCACGGCGGCGCGATCGAAGCCGCCGATACGGCCGCGCGCGACGGCGTCATCGTGCGCGTGCACCTGCCGGTGGCGCGCTAGAATTCCGGCTCCCTCAGGAGCACCGGCCGATGAAGCCCTTGTCGGAGCTGCGCGACGCTTCCCGGCTGCGCGGGCTCCTGTTCGATATCGATGACACGCTGACGACCGACGGCCGGCTGACTGCCGAGGCCTACGGGGCGCTCGAGCGCCTGCACGCCGCGGGACGCCGGTCCGTCGCCGTGACCGGCCGGCCGGCCGGTTGGTGCGATCACATTGCGCGCATGTGGCCGGTGGACGCGGTGGTCGGGGAGAACGGCGCCTTCTATTTCCATTACGCGAACGGCAGGCTGCACCGGCGCTATCACGATGCCGACGACGTGCGCGCGGCGAAGCGCGCGCGGCTCGGTGCCATCGCCGAGCGCATCCTGGCCGAGGTCCCGGGTACCGCGCTCGCCTCCGACCAGCCGTACCGGGAAGCCGACCTGGCGGTCGACTACTGCGAGGACGTGCCGCGCCTGCCGCTCGCGGACGCCGAACGCATCGCCGCGCTCATGCGCCGGGCGGGGCTCACCGCGAAGATCAGCTCGATCCACGTGAACGGCTGGTTCGGCGACTACGACAAGCTGGCGATGACCAAGACGCTGTTCGCCGAGCGCTTTGGCGCGGACCTGGACCGCGCGAACGTCGAGTACGCGTTCGCCGGCGACTCGCCCAACGATGCGCCCATGTTCGCCTACTTCGCCAACTCGGTGGGCATGGCGAACGTTCGCCGCTTCGCCGGCCACCTTGCCGCCGAGCCGAAGTTCGTCGCCGCGCACGAAGCGGGCGCAGGATTTGCCGAGCTGGTCGGCCATCTGCTCGGGGAGCCTTAGTGGAATGGTGGTGGGCGTACCTGGCGATCGGGGTCGTGGTCGGCTTTCTCGCGGGGCTGCTCGGCATCGGCGGCGGCATGATCATGGTGCCGATGCTGGTGTTCGTGTTCACGGCGAAGGGCTTTCCGGCCGAGCACATGATGCACCTCGCGCTCGCGACGGCGATGGCAACCATCGTGTTCACGTCGCTCTCCAGCGTGCGTGCGCACCACAAGCACGGTGCGGTGGACTGGCCGGTTGCGCGCGCGATGGCGCCCGGCATCGTCGTAGGCGCGCTTGCCGCCACGCAGATCGCGGGCCTGATACCGACGCGGCCGCTGGCGATCCTGTTCACCGCGTTCATGTTCTATGCCTCGCTGCAGATGTTCATCGAGTCGACGCCCAAGCCTGAGCGCGAATTGCCCGGTCGCGCCGGGCTGTTCGCCACCGGCGCGGTGTTCGGCGGCATCTCCAGCGTGCTTGCGGCCGGTGGCGCTTTTCTCTCGATCCCGTTCCTGGTGCGCTGCAATGTGCCGCTCAAGCGCGCGCTTGGCACGGCC
>DATFEJ010000019.1:0-2241 GCA_035251235.1 Burkholderiales bacterium | reverse complement strand
GGTGTTCGCGGTCGAGACCTATTGCCCGGCGAGCGACGGGATCTCCGCCGCGCGCATCGAGGAGGAAGTGATCCTCACGCCGAAAGGCGCGCAGATAATTTCGCTCTACCCCGCGCAGGAGCTGCCGATTGCCAACCCGTACTGAAGGCCGCCTGCCGGCGGTGGTGCAGCCGCGCCCGGAGCTGGAGGCGCTCATGCCCTATGCGCCGGCGGTGCGCGTGGAAGGGCCCGCCGACATCCTGTTCGTGTCCGGCGCCACGCCGTCGCCGCTCTACCACCGGCATCCGCACGTGCTCGCGGAGCACGTGCATCCGAACGACATCGAGGGCCAGACGCGGCTCGCGCTGGAGAACGTCAAGCGCGTGCTGGACCGGGAAGGCCTGGGCTGGCGGCACGTGGTGAAGATCACCAAGTACCTCACCGACATGCGCGACATGGACGGCATGGTTGCCGTGCTCGAGCAGTATTTCGGCGACTGGAAGCCGGCGAGCACCACGGTGTGCGTCAATTGCCTGAGCACGCCCGGCGCGCGCTTCGGCGTGTGGGCGCCCAACGCAAGCGCGGTGTCCGTGGTCGGCGACTGGAACGGCTGGCGCGCGGGCGCGGACGCGCTCGCGCCGCGCGGCGACCACAGCGGCATCTGGGAAGGCGCGGCGCGCGGCGTCGAGCGCGGCCAGGCCTACAAGTTCCGCATCGAGTCGCGCGCCGGCGGCCACGTCGGCGAGAAAGCCGATCCGTTCGCCGTGGCGAGCGAGCTGCCGCCCGCCACCGCCTCGCGCGCCTGGACGCTCGAGTACGACTGGGGCGACGCCGAGTGGATGCGCACGCGCGCGCCGCGGAACGCGCTCGACGCGCCGATGTCCATCTACGAGGTGCATGCCGGCTCCTGGAAGCGCAAGGACGGCGCCTTCCTCGGCTACCGTGCGCTCGCGCACGAGCTCGCCGCCTACCTGAAGGAAACCGGCTTCACGCACGTGGAACTCATGCCGCTCACCGAGCACCCGTTCTACGGCTCCTGGGGCTACCAGTGCACCGGCTACTTTGCGCCCACCGCGCGCTATGGCACGCCGCAGGACCTCATGTACCTGGTCGATCACCTGCACCAGGCCGGCATCGGCGTGATCCTCGACTGGGTGCCCTCGCATTTCCCCGCCGACGCGCACGGCCTCGCCAAGTTCGATGGCACGCACCTGTACGAGCACGCAGACCCGCGCCAGGGTTTCCACCCGGAGTGGAACTCGAGCATCTTCAACTACGGCCGGAACGAGGTGCGCGCCTTCCTGCTCTCGTCGGCGCTGTTCTGGCTCGACAAATACCACGTCGACGGCCTGCGCGTGGATGCGGTGGCCTCGATGCTGTACCTCGACTACGCGAGGAAGGACGGCGAGTGGATTCCGAACCGCTACGGCGGCAAGGAGAACCTGGAGGCCATCGACTTCCTGCGCGCGCTGAACGAAGCCGTGTACCGCGACTACCCGGACTGCTTCACGGTGGCCGAGGAGTCCACTGCCTGGCCGATGGTGTCGCGGCCTACCTGGCTCGGGGGCCTCGGGTTCGGCATGAAGTGGAACATGGGCTGGATGCACGACACGCTCGCGTACTTCAAGGAGGACCCGATTCATCGCAAGTACCACCATGGGCGCCTGACGTTCTCCCTGATCTACGCCTTCAACGAAAACTTCGCGCTGCCGCTCTCGCACGACGAGGTGGTGCACGGCAAGGGCTCGCTCATCGGCAAGATGCCGGGCGATGCCTGGCAGCAGTTCGCCAACCTGCGCGCGCTGTACGGCTACCTGTGGGGCCACCCGGGCAAGAAGCTGCTGTTCATGGGCGGCGAGTTCGGCCAGCGGCGCGAGTGGACGCACGATGGCGAGCTCGAGTGGTGGGTATGCGGGCGTCCCGAGCACGAGGGCGTGCGCCGCTGGGTCGCGGACCTCAACCGCGTCTACCGCGACGAGCCCGCGCTCTGGCAGGTAGACTTCTCGCACGAGGGCTTCGAATGGATCGACGCCAACGACGCCGAGCACAGCGTGATCGCGTTCCTGCGCAAGCCGAAGGCAGCCGGGCCGATGGTCGCCGTGGCCTGCAACCTGACGCCGGTGCCGCGGGAGAACGCCGTCCTCGGCGTGCCGCGCGCCGGCCCGTGGCGCGAGCTGCTGAACAGCGACGCCAAGGCCTACGGCGGCGCCGGCTGGGGCAACCTCGTCGCGGTCGAGGCCGCGCCGCTCGCCGCGCACGGCC
>DATFEJ010000023.1:0-8295 GCA_035251235.1 Burkholderiales bacterium | reverse complement strand
GGATCGCGCGGCGGCCCGCGCCGTAGACGAGCGCGCGTCCCTCCTCCAGGTCGTGGATGAGCACGCAGGCCTCTTGCCCGCCGGCCTCGCGGAAGGTGCCGAGCATCGTCTTCAGCCGCCGGCCGAGATCCGGCGCGCGGGGGTACGCGTAGGTCATGGCGCCCGAGGGGCACACCATGCTGCAGCCGCCGCAGCCCGCGCACAGGTGCGGATCGACCTTGACCTTGTCGCCATCCTCGCGGATCGCGCCCGTCGAGCACACGTCGAGGCATCGCGTGCAGCCGGTCTTGCCCGAGCGGCCGTGCGCGCAGATCGCCTCCCGGTACTGGAAGAACCTGGGTTTCTCGAACTCGCCGACCAGCTGCGCGAGCTTCGCCGCGGCGAGCGCCTGCGCGAGCGGATCGGCGCCCGGGGCGAGATAGCCCTGCGGCAGGTCGGGCATCGAGAGCAGCGGCTGCGCAGAGAGATCCAGCACGAGGTCGAAGGTCTCGCGCCGCGCGGCATCGGCGCGCGAGAAGTCCACCGCGCCGATCGCGCCGCAGGCGGCCACGCACTTGCGGTGCGCCTTGCACTTGTCGAGATCGATCTGGTAGGTGAAGTCGATCGCATTCTCGGGGCAGGCATCCACGCACGCGTTGCAGCGCGTGCACAGCTCGAGGTCGATCGGGTTCTCCTGCCGCCACTCGACTTCGAACGCGCCCAGGTGGCCGCTCACGCGCACGGGCTTGCCCGACCACACCGGGTAGTTGCGATCCGCGGGCAGCTCGCCGCCCTCGCCGCGCGTCACGAGCACGCTCGGCTCGAGCGTGCCGCCGGCCAGGCGCTGCGCCCAGTCGAGCGCCGCGGCCGAAGGCCCGATGACGAGCAGCTGGCCGCCGGACTTGTACTCGACGCTCGGCACCGGCTCCGGCGCGGGCAGCGCCGCCGCAGCGAGGAGCGCCGCGATCTTCGGCGTGGCGCGCCTGCCTTCGGCGGACCAGCCCGCGGCTTCGCGGATGTTGACGAAGTCCAGCTGTGCCTTCGAGTCCGCAGCGTGCGCGAGCTCGTTGAACAGGGCCGCCTCCTGCGTGCAGGCGACCAGCACCTCGGGCTCACCGAGCGCGGCCTGGAAGGCGCCGGCTTCGCGCCGGCACAATTCGGTGTTCACCGTCAGCGGCGTGCCGAGCCTGAGCGCCGCCGCGAGCGCCTTGGCGTCGAGCGCCATCGTGCCGTTGCAGCTGCACAGCCGGATCGTCTTATCCTGCAGCGCCATCGTCTTCCTTCTTCTTCGTCGCCTCGGCGGGTGCCTGGGCCACCTCCGGCTTCTCCGGCTGCGCGGATTCCGGCGGCTTGTCCTCCTCTCGCCCGAACAGCGTCGCTTTCGCGTGCTCGAGCTTCGCCAGCATCGCCTGCGGAATCGGGTCGTCCTGCGAGTAGTCGTCGATGTAGACGTCCAGCCCGTCCATGATGTTGAAGCGCGGGTCGGAAAACAGCTTCTTCAGCGCCGCGCGCTTCACGCTCTCCTCGACCTTGGCGTGCATGAAGTCCTTGAAGTCCGACTCGAAGGTCAGGCTGTCGATCGACGGCAGCTTAGGCGCCGGCGCATCGGCGGCCGGCTTGGGCGCCGGGCCTTGCGCGGCGGCCACCTGCTTGCGCCGCGACCAGCGGCGCAGGAAGTCGTCGCGATCCTGCGCCATCAGATGCGTGCCCGGTCCTTGGGGCTCTTGAACGATTGCGGCCGGATCTTCTTCTTGGGCTGCGGCCGGTAGTGGCGCTGCACGAACGCGCTCACCCAGTCGTAGATCTCCCGCGGCATGGGCACGCGGTCCACCTGCTCGCCGCCGTCCATCCAGCTGCTCGCCTCGCTGTAGCTGGCGGTGAGGTGCACCGGCACGCCAAGCGCATCCTGCATGCGCCAGAGCACGAACACGCTGGGCTCGGCGGTCGATACGTTGAGGAAATAGCCGTCGGCGTCGGCCACGCGCAGCGCGAGCCGCATGGCCGGGTAAAGCCACTGGCGCACGCCCGGCGCCTCGTGGCACACGCGCGGCGCGCCCTCGCCCGCTTCCGGCAGCACGGCCAGCGGCTCCCAGGCCTCGCTCTGCCAGCGGTTCTGCAGCTCGCGACGCTGCATCACCACCGATACGGGAAACGCCGTGTTTTCCATCCTGGGAACTATAGCTCATAACCCCTGTTTGCTATGATGTTCCGCAAGCGAGAAACACCATGACGCAGAAGGTTTTTCCGATCCGTTCCCCCCGCGCGCCGGCCCCGCCCCACGACGGCGCGCCGCTCGCCGACACGCTCGGCCGGGGGCTGCGCGACCTGCGCATCTCGGTCACCGACCGCTGCAACTTCCGCTGCGTGTACTGCATGCCGCGGGAAACATTCGACCACGACTTCAAGTTCCTGCCGCACGACGAAATCCTGCACTTCGAGGAGATCGCGCGCCTGGCGCGCCTGTTCGCCGGCCTGGGCGTGAAGAAGCTGCGGCTCACCGGCGGCGAGCCGCTGGTGCGGCGCGACCTGCCGCGCCTGGTCGAGATGCTGGCCGCGATTCCGGGCCTGGACCTGACGCTGACCACCAACGGCTCGCTGCTCGCCAAACATGCCGAGGCGCTGGCGCGCGCGGGCCTGCAGCGCGTCACGGTGAGCCTGGACTCGCTGGACGACGCGACGTTCCGCGCCATGAACGACGCCGACTACCCCGTGGCGCGCGTGCTCGAGGGCATCGAGGCGGCGGCCGCGGCCGGCATGTCCCCGATCAAGATCAACATGGTGGTCAAGCGCGGCACGAACGAGCGCCACGTGCTGGAGATGGCCGAGCGCTGGCGCGGCACCGAGCACATCGTGCGCTTCATCGAGTACATGGACGTGGGCAGCTCGAACGGCTGGCGCATGGACGACGTGGTGCCCTCCGCGGAAATCGTGAAGATGATCGGCGCGCGCCACGCCCTCGAGCCGGCCGACCCCAACTACACGGGCGAAGTGGCCCAGCGCTGGCGCTACCGGGACGGCGCGGGAGAGATCGGCGTCATCTCGTCGGTGACGCAGGCGTTCTGCGCGAGCTGCAACCGGCTGCGCCTGTCGGCCGAAGGGTCGCTGTACACGTGCCTCTTTGCGCAGCACGGCCACGACCTCAAGTGGCTGCTGCGCCATGGCGGCACGGACGAGCAGATCGTCGACGAGATCGCCGCCGTGTGGCGCGCGCGCGGCGACCGCTACTCCGAGATCCGCACCGCGGAGACGGCCAAGGCGCGCAAGATCGAGATGTCCTACATTGGCGGCTAAGCCCCTGCTCACCGACGCCGCGAAGCCGACCACCTTCGAGGTCGAGGCGGTGAACGAGCGCGGCGAGATGGTGCCCACGGCGGTGGCCGGCGAGCATCCGCTCACGCTCTACCTGGACAAGAAGGAGCTGGTGACGCTGATGACGCTCGGCCACGCGCCCGAGGCGCTCGCCATCGGCTACCTGCGCAACCAGCGCCTGGTGGGCGCGCTGCAGGACATCACCGCAGTGCAGGTGGACTGGGAGACCGACTCCTGCGCCATCACGACGCGCAAGGGCGTCAAGGACCTGCACAAGAGGACGGGCAAGCGCACCGTCACCAGCGGCTGCGGCCAGGGCACGATGTTCGGCAGCCTGATGGACGAGATCGACCAGGTGAAGCTGCGCCAGGACGTGACGCTGAGCGACGAGCAGCTCTTCGCCCTGATCGAGAAGGTGCGCAAGTACGAGACCATCTACAAGCAGGCGGGCGCGGTGCACGGCTGCGCGCTCGCCTCGCGCGCGGGCGAGATCCTCATGTTCGTCGAGGACGTCGGCCGCCACAACGCGGTGGACGCGATCGCCGGCTTCATGTGGCTCGAGGCCATCGACGGGTCGGACAAGGTGTTCTACACCACCGGCCGCCTCACATCGGAAATGGTGATCAAGTGCGCGCAGATGGCGATCCCGTTCCTCGTCTCGCGCTCCGGCCTCACGCAGATGGGCTACCAGATCGCGCAGAAGACCGGCATCACCATGCTCGGCCGCGCGAGCGGCCGGCACTACCTCGCCTTCACGGGGCGCGAGCGCCTGGTGCGCACCGCGCCGCAACCCACCGCCGTCGCTTAGGAGAACGGACATGCTCGAACTGTATTTCTCCCCCGGCGCCTGCTCGTTCGTGCCGCACGTCGGCCTCGAGGCAATCAAGGCCGCCACGGGCGAGGACTTCAAGCCCAGCATCGTCAAATTCCACAAGAACGAGAACCGCACGCCCGAGTACCTGGCCATGAACCCGGAAGGCCAGGTGCCGGTGCTGCTGGTGGAGGGCAAGCCGCTGGCGCAGATCGTCGCCATCTGCGACTACCTCGACCGGCGCTGCCCGCAGGCGGGCCTGCTGCCGACCGAGTCCTGGGCGCGCGCGCAGGCGATGTCGCAGCTCGCGTGGTTCAACAACACCGCGCACACCACGTTTACGCGCTGGTTCCGCTCCTACTACTTCGCCGAGAGCGAGAGCGCGCAGGCCGACGTGAAGGCCCTGGCGGTCAAGGATCTCGGCCGCCACCTCGCGCGCATCCAGGGCTGGACGAAGAGCGCCGCGCCCTACTGGTTCGGCGAGCGCGTGTCCTTCCACGATGCCTATGCCTTCACCCTGCTGCGCTGGGGAGGCTACGCGGGCATCGACCCGGACACGCTGCCCGGCTACAAGGCCTACATCGAGCGCGTGATGCAGGCGCCGCCGGTGGCCGCCGCGCTCGAGCGCGAGCGCATTCGCCTGGATACCTACAAGAAGGCCGCCTAGGCCGGCTGCGCGGCGCGCTGCCGGCTCGCGGCCAGCGCCTCGCGCCCGGGGAAGAACAGCGTCGCCGCCAGCATGCCGGCGGCGAGCACGGCGAGCACCAGGAACACGTTGCCGAAGCCGCCCTCGGTGCGGTGCAGGACCGCGATCATCGGCACGGCGACCGCAGCCACGCCCAGCGAGACCACGTAGCGCACCGAGAGCACGCGCGCGCGGTACTCGTCCGCGCAATACCTGCCGACGATGGCGTCGTTCAGCGGGATCTGGCCGAAGACGGCGAGCATCATGAGCACCGCCGCCCCCAGCATCGCCCAGCCCTGGGTGTTGGCGGCGAGCGCCAGCAGCGGGATCTGCGCCAGCGCCACGCCCATCATCAGGCGCTTCAGCTCGAAACGGTCGATGAGCGCGCCCATCGCCACCTGCGCGAAGGCCGCCACCGTGTAGACCGCCGCCACCAGCGCGCCGATGCCGAAGTTGGTCTGCGTCAGCGCCTGCAGGCGCTCGTCGAACACCTTGGGCATCGACACGGTGGTCGAATTGAAGATGATGCCGCCGCAGGCGGTGGCGATGAGCAGCACCGCGAAGATGCGCGCCATGGTGCGGCCGTCGATGTGCAGGCCGATGCCCTTGGCCGTCTTCTTCACCCGGCCCGGATCCTTCACCAGCACGAGGAAGCCGATGCCCGCGGCCACGCAGGCAAGGCCCGGGACGAAGAACGCCGCGCGCCAGCCGGCGAAGTCCACCAGCGCGCCGGTGACGAGCGCCGCGGCGGCAAGTCCCAGGTTCCCCCACAGGCCGTTCCAGCCCAGCGTGCGCCCCATCCTCTCGGGCGAGGCCACCAGCATGGCGATGCCCACCGGGTGGTAGATGGCGGCAAAGGCGCCGGTGAGCGTGAGGCCGGCGGCGATCTGCCAGGGCGACTGCGCGAAGCCGGTGACGAACAGCGACGCGCCGATGCCGAAGTAGAAGATGACCATGGTGCGGTAGCGGCTCCAGTGGTCGGCGAGCCAGCCGGCGGGGATGGCGAAGGCGCCGAAGGCGATGAAGCTGCCGAGCGCGAGCGGCAGAAGCTCCGAGTACGGCCGGCCCCATTCGCGCCCGAGCGCCACCACCGCGGTGGGAAAGACCAGCATCACCAGGTGGTCGAGCAGATGCCCGAGGTTGAGGAAGGGCACGAGCCAGCGGTTATGGGTCATGGGGCAAGCTTACCTCTTAGAATCCGGGGCATGGACGCTGTTTCAGGAATCGTGCTCGCCGGCGGCCAGGGCCGTCGCATGGGCGGCGTGGACAAGGGGCTCGTGCTCCTGCGCGGCAAGCCCATGGCGCAATGGGTGCTCGAGCGCCTGAAGCCTCAGGTGGACGAGATCCTCATCAACGCCAACCAGAACCTCGAGGCGTACGCGGCCTTCGGCCACCGCGTGGTGCCCGACGCGATCGGCGGCTTCGCCGGGCCGCTCGCCGGCTTGCACGCGGGCCTCGCGGCTGCGCAGCAGCCTCTCGCGGTCACCGTGCCCTGCGATTCGCCCTTCCTGCCGCTCGACCTCGTCGCGCGGCTGGGAGAAGCCCTTGGCGCGAACGACCTCGCCGTCGCGAAGACCGGCGACCAGCCCCACCCGGTGTTCTCGCTCGTGCGCCGCTCGGTGCACGCGCACCTCGCCGCCTTCCTCGCCGGCGGCGGCCGCAAGATCGACGCCTGGTACGCGAGCCTCAAGGTGGTCGAGGTGCCGTTCGACGACGAGGCCGAGGCCTTCCGCAACATCAACACGCGCGAGGAGCTGAACGACGCATGAAGCGCATCATCGACATCGCGCACGCCATCGAAGGCTACGACCCGGATGCGTTGCACGTGGACAAGGCGCGCGCCGCGATCCGCGCGTGCCTGAGTCCGATCACGGCAATGGAGCGCGTGCCGGTGCGCGAAGCGCTCGGGCGCGTGCTCGCCGAGGACATCGTGCCCTCGATCGACGTGCCGGGGCACGACAACACGGCGATGGACGGCTACGCGCTGCGCTTCGCCGATCTGGGCGCAGGCGATACCGTCCTCGAGGAGGCAGGCGCGGCGCTCGCCGGCAAGGCCTTCGCGGGCACGCTCCGCGCCGGGCAGTGCGTGCGCGTGACCACCGGCGCGGTCATGCCGGCGGGCGCCGATACCGTAGTGGTGCAGGAGGTGGTGCAGGCGAAGGATGGGAAGATCGTCATCCCGCCCGGACAGAAGGCGGGGCAGAACGTGCGCTACGCCGGCGAGGACCTGAAGAAGGGCGTCGCGGTGCTGCAGCCCGGGCAGCTGCTGCACCCCGCGGAGCTCGGCCTCATCGCCTCGCTCGGCATCGGCGAGGTGGCCGTGCGCCGGCGCGTGCGCGTGGCTTTCTTCTCCACGGGCGACGAGCTCGCCTCGATCGGCACGGCGCTGAAGCAAGGCGAGGTCTACGATTCCAACCGCTACACGCTGCACGGCATGCTCGCGCGCATGGGCGTCGAGATCCGCGACCTGGGCGTGGTGCGCGACGACCCGGCACAGCTCGAGGCGGCGTTCCGCAAGGCAGCGGAGCACGCGGATGCGATCATCACCACCGGCGGCGTGTCGGTGGGAGAGGCCGACTTCGTCAAGCCCATGATGGCCAAGCTCGGCGAGGCGCTCTTCTGGCGCATCGCCATGCGCCCCGGGCGCCCGATGGCCTTCGGCCGCATCGGCCAGGCGTTCCTCTTCGGGCTGCCGGGCAACCCGGTCGCCGTGATGGTCACCTTCTACCAGTTCGTGCGCGAAGCGCTGCTGGTGCTCGGCGGTCGCGCGGGCGACTGCGCGCCGCTCGCGCTCGAGGCGAGCGCCGCGGAGCCCATGCGCAAGGTGCCGGGGCGCACCGAGTATCAGCGCGGCATCCTGTATCGCGACGCGGGCGGCCTGAAGGTGAAGACCACCGGGCAGCAGGGCTCGGGCGTGCTACGCTCGATGTCGGAAGCGAACTGCTTCATCGTGCTCGAGCACGAGCGCGGGCGCGTCGCGGCCGGCGAGCGGGTGCAGGTGCAGCCCTTCGAGGGCCTCGCTTGAGCGAGGCGCTGGTCGAGGAGTGCCGGCAGCGCGCGCTCGCGCTGCTGCGCGCCAACCTCGGGCCGGGCGGCGTGCGCGCTGCGACCCCTAACGGGCGCGCGCGCGAGCGGCGCTACGACGCGGTGTTCGGGCGCGATGCCTCGATCTGCGCGCTCGGCATGGCGGTGTCCGGCGACCCGGGATTGCAGCGCGCGGCGGCCCAGGGACTGGCGACGCTCGCCGCACGCCAGGCGGAGAACGGCCAGATCCCGAAGCTCGTGGACGGGCCGCGCGAGCGCGGCGATTTCTGGTACGTGGGCTGCATCGACGCCACGCTCTGGTGGCTGCTCGCGGTGGACTTCCTCGGGCTGCGCCGCCGCTACGCGCGCCAGGTGGAGCGCGCACTCGCCTGGCTGCGCTGCCAGGAGCATCCGCGCTGGCGGCTGCTGCAGCAGAACGAGGCGAGCGACTGGGCCGACATCATGCCGCGCACCGGCTTCGTGCTCT
>DATFEJ010000277.1:0-7355 GCA_035251235.1 Burkholderiales bacterium | reverse complement strand
GCGGCGAGCGGCGTCGGGCGCCTCGTCCTCGCCGACGCCGACTCGGTCGACCTCACCAACCTGCAGCGCCAGATCCTGTATCGCACCGATTCGGTCGGCGGCCGGAAGGTCGAGGAGGCCAGGAAGACCCTGCAGGCGGTGAATCCCGAGGTCGAGGTCGTGCCGCTCGCGCAGCGCGTCGCGGCGGCGGACGTCGACCGCCTGGTCGAGGACGCCGACGTGGTGCTCGACTGCTCGGACAATTTCGCCACGCGCCACCTGCTGAACCGCGCCTGCGTGCAGCGCGGCAAGCCGCTCGTCTCGGGCGCGGCCATCCGCTTCGACGGCCAGCTCATGGTGTTCGACCTGCGCCGGCCGGAAGCCCCCTGCTACGCGTGCCTCTTTCCCGAGGAGGGCGAGGTCGAGGACGTGCAGTGCAACGTCATGGGCGTGCTCGCGCCGCTCACCGGCACCATCGGCGCGCTGCAGGCGCTCGAAGCGGTCAAGCTGCTCGCCGGCGCCGGCGAGACGCCGCTCGGGCAGCTGACGCTCATCGACGCCTTGCGCTCCGAGCTGCGCGGCGTGAAGGTGAAGAAGGATCCGCGCTGCGCGGTGTGCGGCGCGCGCTAGCGCGCGAGCAGCGCGGCGAGCGCCACGGCGGCGAGCACGGACAGCAGCGCCCACCATCCACGGGCGGGCAGCAGGTATCCGCGCTTGCGCAAGCGCGTGAAATAGCGCCCGACGAACAGGTAGGCGAGCGTGCGGTCGACCGACGTCAGCTCGCCCTCGGGCTTGCGCAGCAGCCGCTCGATGCCGGCGGCGAGTCCCGCCCCGGCGACGCACAGCACGACGGTCAGCGTGGCGCCGTCCAGAGCGCTACTTTCCCGCTCCCGAGCGCAGGGCGCGCTCGAAGGCCACCAGCTCGTCCAGCGTGTTCAGGTACTTCGACTCCCAGTCGAGGTCGGTCTTGCCCTGCGCGATGGCGTCGATCCAGCGCTCGCACACCCAGGGCTGCGGCGCCGTGCGCTCGAAGATGTCGTTCAGCGTGTCGTTCGCCTTGCGCAGGAAGACGCGGCGCGTCTGCGCGTTGAACCGCTCGGCCGCCGCCGCGCCTTGCTGGCGCTCGATCGCCGCGGCCGCGTACACGAAGTAGCTGTCGGCGGCGGAGGCGCGCTCGGCATTGCGTTGCCGCCATTCGGCGAGCGCGGCGTCCGGGTCCTGCTTCAGGCGATCGCGGAACCTGGCGCAATTGCGCACGAGGTTGTGCACCACGAGGCCGTGCGTCACCGCGTAGCCCGCGGCCTCGGTGCGCGCCGGCGTCACTGCCATGCCGCTCTGCGAGACCGACGTCCCGCTCCAGAAGAGCAGCGCGAGGGCGAGCGCGCGGCTCAAGCGGCGAGGAACGCGCGCTGCGCCGCGTAGCCTTCCGTCGGACGCCGGGCGAAGCCGCTCTTGGCGAACTGGTGCAGCGCGCCGATGGCGTACCGGAGCAGCGCCGCGGCGTGCGCCGCGGCGTCGCCGTCGGCGGCGGCGCGCAGCGCCTGCTTGAGCGTCGCCTCGAAGCGGTCGAAGAACTGGTTCATGCGCGCCTGCAGCCGCTCGTGCTCGCCGACCAGCGCGTCGCCGGTCATCACGCGCACCATGCCCGGGTTCTTCTCGGCAAAGGCGAGCAGCATCTCGACCAGCTGGTCGGCCTGCTTGCGGCCGTCGGCTTCGTCGGCGGTGATCTTGTTGGCCAGCGTGAACACCGAGCTCTCGATGAACTCGATCAGCCCCTCGAACATCTGCGCTTTCGACGCGAAGTGCCGGTAGAGCGCGGCCTCCGAGACCTCCAGCCGGGCCGCCAGCGCGGCGGTGGTGATGCGCTCCCAGCGCGGCGCCTCGAGCATGTGCGCGAGGGCCTTCAGGATCTCGAGTCGGCGCTCGCCTTTCACCCGGGGCATGAAAAGATTCTACTAGCGCGAGTAGCGAAAAACGAGGCCCGGCAGCTGCGTGACCGAGCTAATGCGCAAATCAACGTAAGGAACGCTGCGCCGTTCACGGCTCACCCAGACCGTCGCCATGCCCAGACGCTTGGCGGCGCGCAGGTTCTCCAGCATGTCGTCGACCAGCGCGCAGCGCCGGGGGTCGAGTTGGTGGCGGCGCAGCAAAACGCGAAAGCCCTGGAACGAGGGCTTGGGCCGGAAGCGCGTGCTCTCGATGGTGTACACCGCGGCGAAGAAGCGCGCGACGCCGAGGGCCTTCACCACGCCCTCGACGTAGTGGCGCGGCGCGTTGGAGAAGATGAGCTTCCTGCCCGGCAGCCGCGCCAGCGCGTGGCGCACCGCGGACTCGTGCACCACCATGTCGGCGAGCTCCGGAAACTGGTGCGTGGCGGCGAGGAACTCCCGCGGATCGGTGCCGTGGTGCCGCATGAGGCCGTTCATGGTCGTGCCGTAGCGCTGCCAGAAGCCGCGGCGCATCTCGTTGGCGCCCGCCTCGTCCAGGTCGAAGCGCTTCCTCAGGTAGGCGTTGATCTGCTCGTGCATCGACGGGAAGATCTTCGCGTGCGCGTCGTGCAGCGTGTTGTCCAGATCGAAGATCCACACCCGCCGCGCGGGCGGCAGGCCGACGAGGTGCATGGAAGCTACTTGCTCTTGATGAGCGTGCCGACGCCCTGGTCGGTCATCACTTCGAGCAGCAGCGCGTGCGGCACGCGGCCGTCGATGATGTGCACGCTCTTCACGCCGTTGCGGGCGGCGTCCAGGGCGGAGGCGATCTTGGGCAGCATGCCGCCCGAGATCACGCCCTTGGCCACCAGGTCGTCGATCCTCTTCGGCGTCAGGCCGGTGAGCAGCTTGCCGTCCTTGTCGAGCACGCCGGGCGTGTTGGTGAGCACGACCAGCTTCTCGGCGCGCAGGATCTCGGCGAGCTTGCCGGCGACCAGGTCGGCGTTGATGTTGTAGGTGGTGCCGTCCGCCCCGGTGCCGATCGGCGCCACCACCGGGATGAAGCCCGCCTGCTCGAGCGCCGAGATGATCGCCGGGTCGATCGACTCGATCTCGCCCACCTGGCCGAGGTCCACCTGGCCGTTGCCCTTCGAGGTGAGCAGCATCTTCTTCGCGCGGATGAACACGCCGTCCTGGCCGGTGAGGCCCACCGCCTTGCCGCCCGCCTGGTTGATGAGCTCGACCACCTCCTTGTTCACCGTGCCGCCGAGCACCATCTCCACCACGTCCATGGTCTCGCGGTCGGTGACGCGCATGCCCTGGATGAACTCGCCCTTCTTGCCGAGCTTGGCGAGCATCTGCTCGATCTGCGGCCCGCCGCCGTGCACCACCACCGGGTTCATGCCCACCAGCTTCAGCAGCGCCACGTCGCGCGCGAAGTTCGCCTTGAGCGCGTCGTCGGTCATGGCGTTGCCGCCGAACTTGACGACGATCGTCTTGCCGTGGAAGCGCTGGATGTAGGGCAGCGCCTCGGCGAGGATGCGCGCCTTCTGCGCGGCGTCCGCCTGGGGGTCGAGAGGCGCGTTCATGACGGTCCGCCCGATTCTACAGACAAAAAAAGGGCCGGTGCTCGCGCACCCGCCCTTTCGTTGCCGATCGGCGAACTTACTGGATCGCGATCTGCTTGCGCGCCGCCGCGGCCTTCTTGGGCAGCGTCAGCTCGAGCACGCCGTCGCGGTACTTGGCCTCGACCTTGGCTTCGTCCAGCTCCTGCGGCAGGGTGAAGCTGCGCATCGCCTTGCCGTAGGCGCGCTCGACGTGCAGCACGCGCTCGTCCTGCGCCGCCTCGCGCTCCTGCTTCACTTCGGCCTCCAGCGTGACCTGCGTGCCGTCGACGCTGACCTTGATGTCTTCCTTCTTCACGCCCGGGATCTCGGCCGTCACCAGGTAGGCGCCGTTCTTCTCGGCGACGTCCACCTTCATGCGCGGGGCGACCGCCTCGCGCGGCTCGTAGCCGTAGGGACGGACCAGGAAGCCCTTGAACAGGTCGTCCACCAGCTCATTGAACGGGTCAAAACGGGTGATGTTGCTCATGTCGTCTCTCCTTTGCATGTCCGTTGGGGCACCAGCCCCGCCGCGGTTACATGGGGCCCTCCCCGGGCGTTTCAAGACCCCCCTCCTTTAGAATCCCCCCACCCCCATGGCCGCCCAGGACGACTTCCGCAAGCAGCTCGAGGCCCTGCGACCCTACCTGGTGCGCTTCGCCAGCCTGCAGCTGCGGGACGCGACCGCCGCCGAGGATGCGGTGCAGGAGGCGCTGCTGGCCGCGCTCGCCGGCGAGGCGAGCTTCGCCGGCCGGGCCAACCTGCGCACCTGGGTGACCGGGATCCTCAAGCACAAGATCGTCGACATCATCCGGCGCCAGGCGAGGGAGCCGTCTTTGCCGGAGGAGGCGGAGGACGGGCTGGACGAGCTCGACGGGCTGTTCACCCGCAACGGCCACTGGGCCGAGCGGCCCATGGGCTGGGCGGACCCCGACGGCGCGCTCGAGCAGTCGCAGTTCTTCCGCGCGCTGCAGATGTGCCTCGAGCGGCTGCCCGCGCGCACTGCCCGGGTCTTCATGATGCGCGAGCACCTCGGCCAGGAGACCGGCGAGATCTGTAAGGAACTGGGCATCACCCCGACTCACTGCTGGGTGATGCTGTACCGCGCACGCATGGTGCTGCGCGAATGCCTGCAGCAGACCTGGTTCGCAAAATGATGGGGATCATTTCCTGCAAGGAATCCACGCGCCTCGTGTCGCAGGGGCTCGATCGCGAGCTCGCCTTCAACGAGCGCGTCGCCTTGCGCGTGCACTCCGCGATCTGCGTGGGCTGCCGGCGCGCGGGCCGGCAGATGGAGTTCCTGCGCCGCGCGGTGCGCGAGCTTGCCGAGATCGACCTGAGCGCCGGGTCCTAGGCTAGGCCAGGCACTGCTCCAGCCCGGCGAGAAAGAGGTCCCTGGGCAGGTTCTTGCCGATGAAGACGAGAATCGACTCCTTCTTCTCGCCCTTCGCCCAGGGCTTGCCCATGTCGCCGCCCATCATCATGTGCACGCCCTGGAAGACGACGCGGTTCTGCTTGCCCTTCATCCACAGCACGCCCTTGTAGCGCAAGAGATCAGGCCCGTAGACCTGGATCATGCCGGAGAGGAAGTTCTCCAGCTTGTCGCCGTCGAAGGGCTTGTCGGAGCGGAACACGAAGGACGCCACCTCGTCGTGGTGCTCGTGGTGCGCGTCCACCAGGAACTCGGGGTCGAGCTCGAGGATGGCGTTCAGGTTGAAGCCGCGGATGTCGAGGATCTCCTCGATCGGCGCCTCGCCGAAGTGCACCCTCTTCACCGGCGCGCGCGGGTTCATGCGCTTCAGGCGCTCGACGAGCGACTTGACCTCGTCCTCGCCCACCAGGTCGGTCTTCGACATGAGGATGCGGTCGGCGAAGCCGACCTGCTCCTGCGCCTCGTGGAACTCGTCGAGCTGCTTCGGCGCGTGCTTGGCGTCCACCACCGTGAGGATGGAGTCGAGCAGGTAATAGTTGCCGATCTCCTCGTCGGTAAAGAAGGTCTGCGCTACCGGGCCGGGATCGGCCATGCCGGTGGTCTCGATCACCACGCGGTCGAACTCGAGCTCGCCCTTGCCGCGCCGCTCCTTCAGCGTGCCGAGGATGCGGATCAGGTCGCCGCGCACCGTGCAGCAGATGCAGCCGTTGTTCATCTCGACGATCTGCTCGTCGGACTTCTCGATGAAGTCGGTGTCGACGCCCACCTCGCCGAACTCGTTCTCGATCACGGCGATCTTCTGCCCGTGGTCTTCCTTGAGGATGCGGTTCAAAAGCGTCGTCTTGCCCGCGCCGAGAAACCCGGTGAGGATCGTCACCGGCACCATCTGGTCTTGTTGCATGGCAGCAGTATAAATGGGGACAGACCCTATTTTTCTCATTTGCGACTGCTTCGCAAATGAGAAAAATAGGGTCTGTCCCCTTTTAAGCCTTGCGCACCAGCAGGCCCTTGAGGTAATCGCCCTCGGGGAATTCGAGGGCCACGGGGTGGTCGGGCGCGGCGTGGAAGCGCTCGAGGATGGCGGCGTGCGCCCCGGCGTCGAGCGCCGCGCCGGCGACGATCGACTGGAAGAGCTCGGCCGACACGCCGCCCGAGCAGGAAAAGGTGGCCAGCAGCCCGCCCGGCGCGAGCAGCTTGAAGGCGAGCAGGTTCACGTCCTTGTAGGCGCGCGCGGCGTTTCGCGCCTGCGCGGCGGTGGGCGCGAACTTCGGCGGGTCGAGCACCACGAGGTCGAACTTCGCGCCCGCGTCGCGCAGGGTGCGCAGGTGCGCGAAGACGTCCGCCTTGGCGAACTCCACCTTCGCCGCGTCGAGCGGGTTGGCGGCGAGGTTGTCGCGCGCCACTTCGAGCGCCGGCGCCGAGCTCTCCACCGCGAGCACGTGCTTCGCGCCGCCCGCGGCCGCGGCGATGGCGAAGCCGCCGGTGTAGCAAAAGCCGTCCAGCACCTCGCGCCCCGCGGCGAGCGCGCGCACGCGCTGGCGATTCTCGCGCTGGTCGAGGAAGAACCCGGTCTTCTGGCCTTCCTCCACGTCGACGCGGAAATTGAGCCCGTACTCGATGATCGGGCAGCGCCGCGCCTCGCGGTTGCCCCTCGCGAACCCGGCGCGCGCCTCCAGCCCCTCGAGCTTGCGCACCTCGGCGTCGGACCTTTCGTACACGGCCTCGCAATGCGTTTCTTCGGCCAGCGCATCGAGGATCGCCTCGCGCCAGCGCTCCGCGCCCGCCGAGAGGAACTGCGCCACGAGCACGTCGGCGTAGCGGTCCACCACCACGCCGGGCAGCCCGTCGGACTCGCCGTGCACCAGGCGCAGCGCATTGCTGTGCTTGGCAGCGGCGAGCGTCGCGCGCAGGCTGAGCGCGGCGCGCACGCGCCGCCGGAAGAACGCGGCGTCGATCGCTTCCTCCGGCGCGAAGCTCCACACGCGCGCGCGGATCTGCGATTCCGGGCTCCAGGCGGCCTGCGCGAGCACCGCGCCCGCCGCGCTCCTCACTTGCACGGTCTCGCCCGGCGCGGGCTTGCCCGAGACGCGCTCCACCGCCCCGGAGAAGATCCAGGGGTGGCGCCGCAGGAGCGATTTCTCGCGCCCCTTCTTGAGGATGAGCGCGCTCATTTCTTCTTCGCCCGCGGGTGCGCGGCGTCGTACACCTTGGCGAGCGCCTGGAAGTCGAGGTGCGTGTACACCTGCGTGGTGCCGATGCTCGCGTGCCCCAGCATCTCCTGCACGGCGCGCAGGTCCTGCGAGGACTGCAGCACGTGCGAGGCGAACGAATGGCGCAGCATGTGCGGATGCAGGTTGCCCTGCACGCCCTGGCGCACGCCCTGGGCGCGCAATTGGCGCTCCACGATGCCCG
>DATFEJ010000035.1:0-9613 GCA_035251235.1 Burkholderiales bacterium | reverse complement strand
GGTGTACGGCGCGGCGCTGTGCCTGTGGCATCTCGGGCGCCACGGCTCGCTCAAGGAGGCCGCCGGCGCGGTGCGCGGCGTGCTCGACCAGGGCAAACCACTGGAGCATCTGCGATGAACGAAGCCAATCCCGCGCAGCTCGCGACCTACGTCACCGGCGGCGCGTTCCTGCTCGCCTTCCTCTTCGGCGCGGTCGGCAACAAGACCAACTTCTGCACCATGGGCGCGGTGTCCGACTGGGTGAACATGGGCGACACCAATCGCATGCGCATGTGGCTGCTCGCCATCGCGGTGGCGCTGCTGGGCACGAGCGCGCTCGCGCTCGGCGGCGTCGTGGATTTGTCCAAGTCCATCTACCTCGGCTCGAACTTCACGTGGCTGTCCTACATCGTCGGCGGGTTCCTGTTCGGCGTCGGCATGACGCTCGGCTCGGGCTGCGGCTCGAAGACGCTGATCCGCATCGGCGGCGGGAACCTGAAGTCGCTGGTCGTGTTCGTGTTCCTCGGCATCGCCGCCTACATGACGCTGCGCGGCCTGTTCGGCGCGTTCCGCGTCGGCGTGCTGGAGCCCGCGTCGGTGACGCTGGCCTCCGGCCAGGACCTGCCCTCGCTGCTCGGCGTGCACCGCGGGATCCTCGCCGGGCTGATCGGCGGCGGCCTGCTCGTATTCGTCTACTGGAGCCGGGACTTCCGCGCGAGCTTCGACTACACGCTGGGCGGCGTGGTCACCGGGCTGGTGGTGGTGGGCGGCTGGTACGTGAGCGGAGTGCTCGGCTACGTCGAGGAGCACCCCGAGACGCTGCAGGAGGCCTTCATCGCCACCAACACCGGGCGCATGGAGTCGTTCTCCTTCGTCTCGCCGATGGCCTTCACGCTCGAGTACCTGATGCTGTGGACCGACAAGTCGAAGATCGTCACCTACGGCATCGCCTCGGGCGTCGGCGTGATCGCCGGCTCGGCCGCCTACGCGCTCGCCACGCGCAGCTTCCGCTGGGAGGGGTTCCGGGATGCCGAGGACACCGCCAACCACGTGATCGGCGGCATCCTCATGGGCTTCGGCGGCATCACGGCGCTCGGCTGCACCGTAGGGCAGGGCATCACCGGCATCTCGACGCTGGCGCTCGGCTCGTTCGTCACGTTCGGCGCGATCGTCGCCGGCGCCGCGCTCACCATGAAGTATCAATACTGGCGCATGGGCGGCTGAGCCGCCGGTAAAATACGGCGCATGAAGCCCGCCCTGGTCTGCCTCCTTCTCGCCGCGTTTCCCCTCGCCGCGCAGGCGCAGGGCACGCATACCATCAAGCTGCTCACGCCCGACACCGCGCTCAAGGCCGCGCAGGCGGCGCTGAAGAAATGCCGCGCCGGCAGCTTCCAGGTGACGGTCGCCGTGGTGGACCGCATGGGCGTCACCCAGGTCCTGATCCGCGACCGCTTCGCCGGGCCGCACACGGTGCGCACCGCGAAGTCCAAGGCCTACAGCGCGGTGAGCTTCCGCACCAACACGACCGAGCTCGCCGAGGCGACGCAGGCCGGTCGCCCGCAGAGCGGCATCCGCGACCTCCCGGGCGTGGCGGCCGTGGGCGGCGGGCTCATGATCCAGGCGGGCGGTTCGCTGCTCGGTGCGATCGGCGTGTCCGGCGCGCCAGCCGGCAAGGACGACGACGCCTGCGCCGAGGCGGGCATCGCAGCGATCCGCGACGACATCGAGTTCTGACCAGGCAGAGAGGGACGAAAGGATGGACAAGGCATTGCTATCCAGAACCGCGGCGGCCATGGTGGCGCGCGGCAAGGGGGTGCTGGCCGCCGACGAGTCGAGCGGCACCTGCGAGAAGCGCTTCAAGTCGGTCAACGTCGAGTGCACGGAGGAGAGCCGCCGGGCCTACCGCGGGCTGCTCTTCACCACCCCGGGCGCCGAGCAGTACATCTCGGGCGTGATCCTGTTCGACGAGACCATCCGCCAGAAGGCGAACGACGGCACGCCGTTTCCGGCCTACCTCGCCGGCAAGGGCATCATCCCCGGCATCAAGGTGGACAAGGGCGCGATGGACATGGCGCTCTGCCCGGGCGAGAAGGTGACCGAGGGCCTGGACGGCCTGCGCGGGCGCCTGGCCGAGTACTTCAAGCTCGGCGCGCGCTTCGCCAAGTGGCGCGCGGTGATCACCATCGGCGAGGGCATCCCCAGCCATGCGTGCCTGTACGCCAACGCGCACGCGCTCGCGCGTTACGCGGCGCTCTGCCAGGAAGCGTCCATCGTGCCGATGATCGAGCCCGAGGTGCTGCTCGACGGCAACCACTCGGTGGAGCGCAGCGAAGAGGTGACGGAGGCCACGCTGCGCGCCACCTACGCCGCGTGCGCCGCGCACCACGTGTCGGTGGAGCACCTGATCCTGAAGACGAGCATGGTGGTTTCGGGCAAGGAGCACGCGCGCCAGGCTCCCGTGGACGAGGTCGCCGAGCGCACGGTGCGCGTGCTCAAGCGCACCGTGCCCGCCGCCCAGCCGGGCATCGTGTTCCTCTCGGGCGGGCAGACGGACGAGGCGGCCACCGCGCACCTGAACGCCATGGCGGCGATGAAGGGCCTGCCCTGGCCGCTGACGTTTTCGTATTCGCGCGCGCTGCAGAACCCGGCGCTCAAGGCGTGGCGCGGCGAGGCGAAGAACGCGGTCGCGGCGCAGAAGGCGTTCCACCACCGCGCGCACATGAACGGCCTGGCGGCGATGGGCAAGTGGAAGCCCGAGCTGGAAAGGCAGGCGGCCTGAGATGGGACAGGCGCTCTACGAATCGAGCTTGAAGAGCCTCAAGCGCCTCGGGCGCGGCAAGGTGCGCGACATCTACGCGGTGGGCGAGGACAAGATGCTGATCGTCACCAGCGATCGCCTCTCGGCCTTCGACGTGGTGCTGCCCGATCCCATCCCCGACAAGGGGCGCGTGCTGAACGAAATGGCGGACTTCTGGTTCGGCAAGCTCGGCCACATCGTGCCCAACCAGCTCACCGGCATCGACCCGGAGAGCGTGGTGCAGGATCCGGCGGAAAAGGCGCAGGTGAAGGGCCGCTCGGTGGTGGTGAAGAAACTCAAGCCCCTGCCGATCGAGGCGGTGGTGCGCGGCTACCTGATCGGCTCGGGCTGGAAGGACTACCAGGCGACCGGCAAGGTCTGTGGCATCGGGCTGCCCAAGGGCCTGGCGCAGGCGCAGAAGCTGCCCGAGCCCATCTTCACGCCGGCGACCAAGGCCGAGGAAGGCCACGACGAGAACATCTCTTTCGAGGAGGTCGTGCAGCTGATCGGCAAGGAGCTCGCCGAAAAGGTGCGCGGCGTCTCGATCCGCCTGTACAAGGAGGCCTCCGAGTACGCGGCCACCAAGGGCATCATCATCGCCGACACCAAGTTCGAGTTCGGCACCGATGCGCAGGGAAACCTCGTCCTCATCGACGAGGTGCTGACGGCGGACTCCTCGCGCTTCTGGCCCGCGGACTCCTACAAGGTGGGCATCAGCCCGCCGTCCTACGACAAGCAGTACGTGCGCGATTACCTGGAAACCCTGGCTTGGGACAAGACGCCGCCGGCGCCGAAGCTCCCGCCCGAGGTGATCGCCAGGACGTCGCAGAAATATCGCGAGGCGCTGGAGCGCCTGACCGGGAGAAAGCTCGCATGATCGGCATCGTGATGGGGTCCACCTCGGACTGGGAGACCATGAAGGCGGCGGCGAAGATGCTCGAGGACTTCGGCGTCGCCTACGAGGCGAAGGCCATGTCCGCGCACCGTACGCCCCATGAAGTGGCCGCCTGGGCCGAGGGCGCGGCGGCGCGCGGCATGACGGCGATCATCGCGGCCGCGGGCGGCGCGGCGCACCTCGCGGGGGTGGTGGCGGCACACACGACGATTCCCGTGCTCGGCGTGCCCATGCCCTCCAAGCACCTGCAGGGGCTGGATTCGCTGCTCTCCACCGTGCAGATGCCGAAAGGCATTCCGGTGGCCACCTTCGCCATCGGCGAGGCGGGCGCGGCGAACGCCGCGCTCTTCGCGGTCGCCATCATCGCCGTGTCCGACAAGGCGATGGCGAAGAAGCTGCACGACTTCCGCGCGAAGCAGACCGAAGCCGTCCTCAAGGCCGCGCCGCTCAAGCTGTGAGCCCCGACGTCCAGCGCGCCGCGCAGATCCTCGAGCGCGGCGGGCTGGTCGGCTTTCCCACCGAGACCGTCTATGGCCTGGGCGCGGATGCGTCCAGCCGCGAGGCGGTGGCGCGCCTGTACGCTGCCAAGCGCCGCCCGGCGGACCACCCGGTGATCGTGCATTTCGCGGACGCCGAGAGCGCGTTCGCTTGGGCGCGCGACGTGCCGGACAGCGCGCGGAAGCTCGCGGCGAAGTTCTGGCCCGGGCCGCTCACCATGATCCTCAAGCGCTCGGCCAAGGCGGGCGACTTCGTCACCGGCGGCCAGGACACGATCGGCCTGCGCGTGCCGGCGCACCCGGTGGCGCAGGCGCTGCTCAAGGCCTTCGGCGGCGGCATCGCCGCGCCTTCCGCGAACCGCTTCGGCGCAGTCTCGCCGACGACCGCGGCGCACGTGCGCGCGGACCTCGGCGAGGACGTCGCGCTGGTGCTGGACGGCGGGCCGAGCGAAGTGGGGATCGAGTCCACCATCGTCGATCTGTCGGGCGAAGCGCCCGTGCTGCTCCGGCCCGGGCGCATCACGCGGCCGGAGCTCGAGCAGGTGCTCGGCGCTCCCGTGTCCGAGCGGCGCGCGGACTCTCCGCGCCATTCCGGCGGGCTCGAGCGCCACTACGCGCCGAAGACGCCCGCGCGCCTCGTGCCGCCGCACGAGCTCGACCGCGAGATCGCGCGGCTCAAGGACAAGGTTGCGGTGCTCGCCTTTTCGCGCCCCGACGAGCGCGTGGACTACTGGCTGCGCCTGCCGCGCGAGCCGCTCGGCTACGCGCAGCGCCTGTACGCCGCGCTGCGCGAGCTG
This sequence comes from Burkholderiales bacterium, assembly GCA_035251235.1. Classification (GTDB taxonomy): domain Bacteria; phylum Pseudomonadota; class Gammaproteobacteria; order Burkholderiales; family SG8-39; genus JAABQT01. The sequence goes on along the minus strand of DATFEJ010000035.1, from coordinate 4,648 downwards.
GACGAGGCCGGCTGCGAGAGTATCCTCATCGAGGCGCCGCCCGAGACCCCGGAATGGGCCGGAGTGCGGGACCGGCTGGTGCGCGCGACGACATGAGGCGACTCCTGGTATTGGCCGTGGTCCTGCTCACGGGCTGCGCGTCGAGCTCGAGCGGCACCGGGTGGTTGCTCGTCGGCGTCTTCCTCATCGGCATGGAAGCCAATAATCCGACGCAGCCGCTCGCGGACCGGCCGCCGCCCATGGATGCCGCGCGGCGGGTGAACGAGCAGGACTGCACGCAGCCGATCGTCGACGCGTCGGCGAACCTGAAGTGCAGATAGCGCCGTCCGGGCGGGCTATGATGCGCGCCGTGACGTTCCCAAGGGCTTTCGCCTGCGTCCTGCTGCTCCTGCCCCTGGCCCTGCCCGCCCAGGAGCCGGCCGTGCGCCAGAGCGCGCCGGTGGTGATCGCCAACCGCACCATCATCCACCTGCGCGGCCCGATCGCGGGCTACACGGCCGAGGAGCGCGCCAAGAACACCATCGCGCGCATCGAGGCGGCGCTCGACGCCGACCCGAAGGCCGAGGTGTCGTACGGCGACGCCGAGGAGGGCACGCGCGTGCGGGTCGGCGGCCGCCACGCTTTTCTCGTCACGAAGATCGACATCGACGAGGCGGCGGGAGAGACCACGCAGATCGTGGCGCGCGAGGCGATCAAGCGCCTGGAGCAGGCGATCGCCGAGCGCCGCGAGCAGAGCTCGCCGCGCTACATGGCGACCGCCGCCGGGTTCGCCCTGGCGGCGACGCTCCTATATGGCGTGCTCCTCTGGCTGCTCGTGCGCGTGAACCGCTGGGCCGGCCTGCGGGTGGCGAATGCCGCCGAGGAGCGCGCGCGCCGGCTCAACATGGGCGGCGTGAGCCGCCTCGCCAGCCGCGCCGTCACGGTGGCCGCCTGGCTGCTCGCACTCACGCTCACCACGTCGTGGCTCGCCTACGTGCTGGAACGCTTCCCCTACACGCGCGCCTGGGGCGAGCGGCTGACGTTCAACCTGCTCGACCTCGCAGTGCAGGTGCTGGTGGCGATCGTCGGCGCGACGCCGGGCCTGATCGTGGTCGCGATCATCTTCGTGATCACCAAGGCGCTCATCGGCCTGGGCCGCGCGTTCTTCGACCGAGTCGAGTACGGCCAGCTGCAGCTCAAGTGGCTGAACGAGGACACGGTGGGCCCGACGCGGCGCATCTTCGCCTTCGTCGCCTGGCTGTTCGCGCTCGCCATGGCCTATCCCTACCTGCCGGGTTCCAGCACCGACGCCTTCAAGGGCATCTCGGTGCTGGTCGGCCTGATGGTGTCGCTCGGCGGCGCGAGCGTGATCGGCCAGGCGTTCAGCGGGCTCACCCTGATGTATGCCGGCGTGTTCCGCCGCGGGGACTACGTGCGCATCGGCGAGCACGAGGGCACCGTGACCGACCTCGGCATGTTCGCCACCCGCCTGCGCACCGGACTGGGCGAGGAGATCACCATCTCCAACTCGAGCGTCATGGCGGCGACCACCAAGAACTACTCGCGTGCCGTGCCCGGCACGGGTTTCGTGGTCGACACGGTGGTGACCATCGGCTACGCCACGCCGTGGCGGCAGGTGGAGGCCATGCTGCTCGAGGCGGCGCGGCGCACGAAGGACATCGCCCACGAGCCCGAGCCGCGGGTGCGGCAGACCGCGCTCTCGGACTACTACGTCGAGTACCGCCTGATCGCCTACACGCCGCTCGAGCAGCCGGCGCCGCGCGCGGAGGTGCTGCACCATCTGCACGGCAACATCCAGGACGTGTTCAACGAGCACGGCGTGCAGATCATGTCGCCGCACTACGTGCTCGATCCCAAGGAGCCGCAGGTCGTGCCGAAGGACCAGTGGTATGCCGCGCCGGCGCGGCCGCCGGAGGGCAAGGACGCCTAGAATCACGAGATACTGGCAGAGCCGGATACCCGGGGAGGGCACCATGGTGAAAGCACTGCAGGCGGCGGTCGTGGCGGCAAGTTTCCTTGCCTCAGGCTGCGCGAGCGTGATGCGCCCGGCGGCGAGCGAGCAGGTCTCGGCGCCCGGGCCCGATAAGGCGAAGGTGGTCTTCATGCGCACTTCGTTCGTCGCGGGGGCGATCGGCTGCGACCTGTTCGAAGTGATCGACGGCAAGCTGCACTACATCGGCCAGTTGCCCACCGGCAACAAGGTGGCGTACGAGACCACGCCGGGCGACAAGGTGTTCATGGCCTACGGCACGGCGGCGGACTTCATGCTGGCGAAGCTCCAGGGCGGCAAGACCTACTACTCCATCGTGCGGCCCAACTGGGGCACCGGCGGCTTCGCGCCGACGCCGATCCGCCACGCCAGCGCCAACGAGCCCACCTTCGGCGGCCAGGAGTTCAGGGATTGGAACGCGGGCACCAAGCGCCTCGAGCCGACCGAGGAGGCGGCCAAGTGGTTCAAGGACAACCAGGCGCGCATGCAGGAGATCTACACCGAGTACTGGCGCCGGTTCCAGACCAAGACCGACCAGGAGAAGCACTTCCGCACGCTGCTGCCCGAGGACGGGCGCTGAGCGGGTGTTCTAGCCGGCCGGCTCAGGCCCGCTGCGGCCCGGGCCGTCCGTCCTCCACCACGAACGTCGCGAGGGTACTGCACGCCCCGCCCGGCTCCTTCACCGTGTCCATCGCGCGCAGCTCCGCGCGCAGCGCCTTCGCCGTGACCTGCATGCGCACATAGCCGCGGTAACGGCTCTCCACGTACTTCAGGTGCGGGTTGTCGGGCAGGAATCTCTCCAGCCGCTCCTGCGCCCAGCCCTGCGAGGTGATGGAAGTGCCGACCAACTCGCTCGCCACGACGGGCGACTGCGGTTCGTCGAAGTCGCGCTTGAGGTCCGCCACCTGGAAGTTGTGCACGTCGCCGCCGATCACCACCGGGTTGGCGATCCTGCGCTCGGCGAGATAGTCGAGCAGGCGCTGCCGCGCCGCCGGATAGCCGTCCCAGCCGTCGGTCCAGGCGCGCCGCCCCGGCCCCGGCTTCTGGTCGAACTGCGCCATGCGCGTCTGCTGCGCGAGCATGTTCCAGCGCGCACTGGACCCCGCGAGCGCGCCTTCCAGCCAGCGCTCCTGCGCGGGGCCGAGCATCGAGCGCCGCGGATCGAGCAGGGACTCGCACTTGTCCACGTCCACGGTGTTCGACCCGCCGCCCCTGCCGCGACGCACGCAGGCCTGCCACGTGCGGTACTGCCGGTCGTCCAGCAGATAGAAGCGCCCGAGCGCTCCCCAGCCCAGCTGCGTGTAGAGCCGCATGTCCGGGCCCTGCGGCCGCATGCGCTCGGGCAGCGGCATGTGCTCGTAGAACGCGCGATACGCGGCGGCGCGCCGCAGCAGGAACTGCTCCGGCGGCATGCCGTCCTCGGGTCGGTTGTCCGCGTAGTCGTTGTCCACCTCGTGATCATCCCAGGTGACCACCCAGGGGCAGGCGGCGTGCGCGGCCTGCAGATCGGGGTCGGACTTGTACAGCGCGTAGCGCGCGCGGTAGTCCTCGAGCGTGTACGGTTCGCCGGCGGCGTGCTTGCGCACGTGGTCCTTGCCCCAGGACGATTCGTAGACGTAGTCGCCGAGGAACGCCACCAGGTCCGGCGCATCGGCGGCGATGTGCCGATGGGCGGCGAAGTAGCCCTGCTCGTACTGCTGGCAGGAGGCGAAGGCGAAGCGCAGCTGCGCGACGGCGGCGTCTGGCCGCGGCGCGGTGCGCGTGCGCGCGATCGGGCTCTCGGCGCCACGCGCCGTGAAGCGGTACCAGTACCAGCGGTCGGGCTCGAGCCCCTGCGCCTCCACGTGCACCGAGTGGGCCCACTCCGGCTGGGCCGCCACGCTGCCCGAGGCGACGATGCGACGCAGGCCTTCGTCCGCCGCGAGCTCCCAGCGCACCGGGATGGACACGGGATCCACGCCCAGCAGCCGCGTCCAGAGCACCACGCCGCCCGGATGCGGATAGCCCGAGGCGACGCCGAGGGTGAACGGGCCGAGCGAATGCGAAGGCGCCTGCGCGCTGCCGGGCAGCGCGCGCGAAACGCCAGCCGCGACGAGGGCCCGCAGGAATCGGCGGCGGCCGGACGCATCCGGTGCGCCCCGCCGCTTCACTCCTTCGGTGCGGTGTGGCCGACGCCCTTGTGGCAGTCGATGCAGGTCGCCTTGCCCTCCATCACCTGCTGGTGCATCGGCTGGGCGAACTCCTTCTGCTTGGCGAGCACTGCGGGCGTGAACAGGTGGCAGCTGCGGCAGTTGTGCGAGTTGTCGGCCTTGAACTCGGCCCAGACCACCTGCGCCATTCGCAGGCGCTCTTTGTTGAACTTCTCCTCGGTTGAAATCACGCCACGGATCTCACCGATGATGTCCTTGGTGCCCTTCTTCGCCTTGACCCAGAGCAGCTGCGGGTATTCCTTCGGCAGATGGCAGTCGTGGCAGCCGGCGCCCACGCCCGTGCGATTGGCGCCGTGCACGCTCTGCTGATGCTCTTTCGCCACCCACTGCATCGAATGGCAGGCGCCGCCGCAGAATTTGTCGGTGCCGGTCACCGCGACCATCACCTGCGTGCCGACCGTCGCCGCGAAGCCGAGCGCCAGGCCCAGGCCGACCAGCGCGATCACCG
>DATFEJ010000156.1:0-2543 GCA_035251235.1 Burkholderiales bacterium | reverse complement strand
GCGACGCGCAGCAGCGGCATGAGCTCGCGCGGCGACTCGGGGGCGGTGGCGCCGCGGCTCGCCATGTAAGCCGCCACGCGCTCGAGGGTCTCGGGCGTGATGCGCGCGCCGTCGCGCAGGCGCGCGACGAACTTGCCGTCGTTCACCGCGCGGCGGCCGAAGGTGGACTCCGCCATGCCGGTGCTGCGGCAGAAATCGGCGATACTGTCGAGCAACCCGGCGCTCTTTGGCGGTGCGAGCGTCTCCAGCATGTCACCCCTCCTTCGGCCGTCAAAGTAACGATGGCAATGGTGGGAAGGCAACCACAGTCTGGACGCCGGAACAAGTGGGATGCATCCCACTACAATAAATCAACAGGTTAGGATTGCAGAGCCAAAGTAGGGGTTCGAAAGCGATGGAGGCAGCATGAACAAGCACTTGCTCACGACGATCGCGGCGAGCCTGGCCCTCGCCGCATGCGCCGACCGGCCGCTGACGTACGCGGAGACCGGCGCGATCATCGGTGTCACCAGCGGCGCCGTCATCGGCGCGGCGGCGTACCGGAAGAACCGCACCAAGGGCGCCGTGATCGGCGCGGTGGGCGGTGGCCTGGCGGGCGGCGCGATCGGCACCTACATGGACAACCAGAAGCGCGACCTGGAGAAGAATCTCGCCGCGGAGATCCAGGCCGGCCAGGTGCGCGTGCAGAAGATTTCCGACCAGGTGGTGGTGGTCACCATGACCAGCCAGACGGCGTTCGACACCGACTCGTCGGCCATCAAGCCCGGGTTCCACAGCACGCTGAACAAGCTGGCGGATGTCGTCGTGCGCTACGGCAAGACCACGCTGACCGTCGTCGGCCACACCGACAACGTCGGCAGCAACGAGTACAACCAGAACCTGTCGCAGCGGCGCGCGCTCTCGGTGGCGCAGTACCTCGAGACGCAGCGCGTGAACGGCATGCGCCTGGCGACCGCGGGGCGCGGCGAGCTGGATCCGCTCCAGCCGAACGCCACCGAGGCCGGGCGCCGGGCCAACCGGCGCGTCGAGATCTACGTGGAAGCGGTGGTGCAGGGCTGAGCATGGCCGCAAGGAAGCCGCAGGGCCTCGCGCGGGGCCTCACCAATTACGGCGACGCCGGGTTTTCGCTCTATCTCAGGCGCTCGTTCGCCAGGAGCATGGGCTACTCGGGCGAGATGCTCGCGCGCCCGGTAGTGGGCATCGCCGACTCCAAGAGCGGCTTCAACAACTGCCACCGCCATTTCCCCGAGCTGATCGAGGCGGTGAAGCGCGGCGTGCTCGCCGCGGGCGGCCTGCCGATCGACTTTCCCACGGTGTCGCTGGGCGAAGTGTTCCTCAACCCCACCTCGATGATGTTCCGCAACCTGATGTCGATCGACGTCGAGGAGATGATCCGCGCGCAGCCGATGGACGCGGTGGTGCTGGTGGGGGGTTGCGACAAGACGGTGCCCGCGCAGCTGATGGGCGCGGCTTCCGCCGACGTGCCGGCCATCCAGCTGCTCGCCGGCCCGATGATGCCCACCTCGTTCCATGGCGAGCGCCTCGGGGCCTGCACCGACTGCCGGCGCTTCTGGGCGCTGCACCGCGCGGGCAAGGTGGACGAGGCGGGCATCAATGAGGTGGAGGGCAATCTCGCCACCACCGCCGGCACTTGCGCGGTGATGGGCACGGCCTCGACCATGGCCGCGATCGCAGAGGCGCTCGGCATGGCGCTCCCCGGCAGCGCGGCGATTCCCGCGGTGCACGCCGACCGCCTGCGCGCCGCGGAGGCGAGCGGGCGGCGCGCCGTGGAGCTGGTGGCCAACCCGATCCGGCCCTCGCAGATCATCACGGCGCAGTCGGTGGAAAACGCGATCCGCGTGCTGCTCGCCATCGGCGGCTCGACCAACGCCATCGTGCACCTCACCGCCATCGCCGGGCGCGCGGGCCTGAAGATCGATCTCAACCGGCTGAACGCGCTCTCCGACTCCACCCCGGTGCTGGTGGACTTGAAGCCCACGGGCCAGTTCTACATGTCGGACCTGTACGCCGCGGGCGGGGTGGGCGCGGTGCTGAGAGAGCTCAAGCCCCTTCTCAATCTCGATTGCATGACGGTGACCGGCGAGACGCTCGGCGGGCGCCTCGCGCACGAACAAGGCGCCTGGGTGGACCGCGCGGTGGTGCGGCCGCTGGCCGAGCCGCTGGCGAAGGAGGGCGGGCTGGTGGCGCTGTTCGGCTCGCTCGCGCCGAACGGCGCGATCCTCAAGCGCTCGGCGGCCGACCCGAAACTCTTCGAAAAAGAAGGCCGCGCGGTGGTGTTCACTTCGCTCGACGATCTCGCCGCGCGGGTCGACGATCCTGCGCTCGACGTCGGGCCCGAGGATTTCATGGTGCTGCAGAACGCGGGGCCGAAATCCGGCTACGCCATGCCGGAAGCCGGCTACCTGCCGATTCCGGCCAAGCTCGCGCGCGCCGGCGTGAAGGACATGGTGCGCATCTCGGATGCGCGCATGAGCGGCACGGCCTACGGGACCATCGTGCTGCACGTCTCGCCGGAGGCGGCG
>DATFEJ010000283.1:0-4596 GCA_035251235.1 Burkholderiales bacterium | reverse complement strand
AGGTGCGCCGCGGCGTCCAGTAGGCGCGCTCGCCGCCTTTCCCGGCGGAGTGACGGCCGATGGCCTCGACGACGGTCTGCACGCTAGCTGCGCTTGCCGACGACGCGGTCCACCATCTCCTGCGCCGCGCCGAGGTAGTTCGCGGGATCGGTGAGCTTGTCCAGCGCCGTGCGGTCGAGGTGCCTCGTCACTTCGGGCACCCTGGCGAGCGCGTCCGCGAGGCTGCCGCCCCTCTCGGCGACGGCGCGGCAGGCGTCGTAGACGATGTCGTGCGCCTCGTTCCTGCCGAGGTGCGGGGCGAGGCCCATCATCACGGCTTCCGCGACGATGAGGCCGTGCGTCATGTCGAGGTTCTTCCTCATGCGCGCCTCGTCCACGACGAGGCCCGCCAGCATGAACTTCGCCTGGTGCAGCGCGCCGCCCGTGAGGATGAACGCTTCGGGCAGCGCGATCCACTCGGCGTGCCAGGGGCCCGTGGCGCGCTCGTAATCCTGCACCATGGCATCCAGCATCAATCCCGCGTGCTGGCGCACGGCCTTGGCCGCGGCGAGGATCAGCTCGGAGGAAATGGGATTGCGCTTCTGCGGCATGGTGCTGCTTCCGCCGCGTCCATGCACGAAGGGCTCGCTCACCTCGGCCACCTCGGTCGAGGCGAGCAGGATCACGTCGAAGGCGATCTTGCCGAGCGACCCGGTCACGAGTCCGAGGAAGTTCACCGCCTCGGCGAGCCCGTCGCGCGCCGCGTGCCAGGTGGCCGCGGGCTGCGCAAGCTTGAGCTCCGCGCACAGCGCCTGCTGCACCTCCATGCCGCGCTCGCCGAGCGAGGCGAGGGTCCCGGCGGCGCCGGCGAACTGGCCCACGAGCACGCGCGGCTTCATCTGCTGCAGGCGCTCGGCGTGCCGGTCGAGCATCGCCAGCCAGATGGCGAGCTTGTAGCCGAAGGTGACGGGCAGCGCCTGCTGCAGGTGCGTGCGCCCGGGCATCGGCGTGTCGCGATATCGCTTCGCCTGCTGCGCGACGATGGCGCGCAGCTCCTCGAGGTCCTTCTCGATCAGCGCGAGCGCGTCGCGCACCTGGAGCACGACCGCCGTGTCCATGATGTCCTGCGTGGTGGCGCCCCAGTGCAGGAACTTGCCCGCCTCGCCGCACTGGGCGGCGAGCTGGCGCACGAGCGGCAGGATGGGGTAGCCGACGACCTCGGTTTCCTTCTTCAGGCGCTCGAGGTCGAGCTTCGAGGCGTCGCACTGGGCGGCGATCTCCTTTGCCGCCGGCGCGGGAATGACGCCCAGGCGCCCCTGCGCCCGGGCGAGCGCCACTTCGACCTCGGTGTAGCGGGCGAGGAGCGCGGCGTCCTCGAAAATCCCGCGCATCGCCGGCGTGCCGAAGGAGTCGCGAAAGAGGAGCGAATCGAGGACCGTGGAAGCCATGGCGAGCCGAGTCTACCGCGGCGCCCATTGTGAGGTAAGGTGGCGCGCATGAATCACCGGGTGTCCTTGTCAGTGAACGGCCGCAGCTACCGCTGGATGGACCGGCCGCTGGTGGTCGTCTGCGTGGACGGCTGCGAGTTCGACTACGTGCGCCGCGCGGTGGCCGACGGCGTGGCGCCGTTCCTCGGCCGGATGCTCGCCGCGGGCGCGGCATTCGAGGCCGACAGCGTGGTGCCCACCTTCACCAACCCGAACAACCTGTCCATCGTCACCGGCGTGCCGCCTGCCGTGCACGGCATTTGCGGCAACTATTTCTACGATCGCGAGTCGGGCGCCGAGGTGATGATGAACGACCCGAAATACCTGCGCGCCGGCACGATCCTCGCCGCCTTCGCGCAGGCGGGCGCCAGGGTGGCGGTGGTCACGGCGAAGGACAAGCTGCGCGCGCTGCTGGGCAAGGATCTGCAGGGGATCTGCTTCTCCGCCGAGAAGGCCGATGCGGCGATGCAGGCGCTGGTCGGCAAGCCCGTGCCCTCGGTCTACAGCGCGGAGTTGTCCGAGTTCGTGTTCGCCGCGGGCGTGAAGCTGATGGAGAAGGAGCGCCCGGACCTCATGTACCTCTCCACGACGGACTACGTTCAGCACAAGGCGGCGCCGGGCTCGGCGGCGGCGAATGCCTTCTACGCCATGATGGATCCGTACCTCGCGCGCCTGGACGCGCTCGGCGCGACCATCGCACTGACGGCCGATCACGGCATGAACGACAAGTTCGGCGCCGACGGCCAGCCGAACGCCCTCTACCTGCAGGACATCCTGGACGAATGGCTGGGCAAGGGCGCGGCGCGCGTCATCCTGCCGATCACCGACCCGTACGTGGTGCACCACGGCGCGCTCGGCTCGTTCGCCACGGTATATCTGCCGCCGCAGGCGGACGTACGGTCGACGATCGCGCGCCTGCAGGCGGTACAGGGCGTGCAGCTTGCGCTCGGCAACGCCGAAGCCTGCGCGCGCTTCGAGCTGCCGCCGGATCGCCTGGGCGACGTGATCGTCGTCTCGGAGAAGAACTTCGTGCTGGGCACGAGCCGCGCGCGCCACGACCTCTCGGGGCTGGATGCGCCGCTGCGATCGCACGGCGGGATTTCCGAGCAACCGGTGCCGCTGCTCTTCAACCGCAAGACGGAAGGAATCCCGGGCAAGGCGCGCCTGCGCAACTTCGACGCGTTCGACGTCGCCCTCAACCACCTTTCGACCTGATCGAGCGGCCGGCAGGCAATGTAGTCGGCCGGCGACAGGGAGCCGCTATCGCCCGACCCGCGAAAGCAGCGCCGGTCGATAGCCGGCACTGGTCCGGATTGCCTACGATGGCGCGGTCTGCGTCAAGAGGAGCGTGCTACGTCATGGAAGGCCTGATCCTGCTGGTAGACGATGACCCGGCGATCCGCGAGCTGCTCGCCTGCAATCTCAAGGACGCCGGCTTCCGCGTGGCCTGCGCCGCGCACGCGACGGAAGCCGAGGCTCGGCTGCGCGACGCGCGCCCGCACCTGGCGCTGCTCGACTGGATGCTGCCGGGCACGTCCGGACTGATGCTTGCCCGGCAGCTGCGCGCCGATGCCCGCACCGCGGGCATCTCGCTCGTCATGCTGAGCGCCCGTGCCGACGAGCAGGACCGCATCGCCGCCCTGGAGAGCGGCGTGGACGACTTCGTCGCGAAGCCCTTCTCCATGCGCGAGCTGCTCGCGCGCATCCGCGCGGTGTTGCGCCGGCGCACGCCGCAGCTCGCGGAAGAGGTCGTGGAGATCGCCGGGCTGAGCGTCGACCCCGCGGCGCGGCGCGCAAGCGCCGCGGGCCGCGATCTCGGGCTGTGGTCGACCGAGTTCCGCATACTGCATTACTTGGTGACGCACCCGGGGCGCATCCTCAGCCGCGCGCGGCTGCTCGACGAGATCTGGGGCGACCACGTGTTCGTCGAAGAGCGCACCGTCGACGTGCACATCCGGCGGCTGCGCCAGGCGCTCGCGCCGAGCGGGCACGACGCGCTGGTCGAGACGGTGCGCGGCGCGGGCTACCGCCTCCGGGCCGAGATCCCGCCGGCGCCGGCGACGGTGACCGACCTGGCGCGATTCCGGGGCCAGCCCGGATCCGTGCCGCGCGCCAAGGCGGCGTGACGCCTCAGTAGGCATTGTGCCCTTTCAGCACGACGGCGACGGTCTTCAGCACGATCTGCAGGTCAAGCAGCAGCGACCAGTTGCGCAGGTAGGCGAGGTCGTACTCGATGCGCGCGCGCATCTTGTCCAGCGACTCGGTCTCGCCGCGCAGGCCGTTCACCTGCGCCAGGCCCGTGATGCCGGGCTTCACCTTGTGGCGGATCATGTAGCCGCGGATCAGCCTGCGGTACAGCTCGTTGTGCGCGACTGCGTGCGGGCGCGGTCCCACCACGCTCATGCGGCCCTGCAGGACGTTGACGAACTGCGGCAGCTCGTCGAGCGAGTACCTGCGCAGCAACGCGCCGAAGGGCGTCACGCGCGGATCGTCGCGCGTCGTCTGCCGCACCCGGCTGCCGTCCTCCAGGCAGGTCATGGTGCGGAACTTGTAGACCACGATCTCGCGGCCGTCCAGGCCGTAGCGGCGCTGGCGGAACAGCACCGGCCCGGGCGAGCTCCACTTCACGCCGAGCGCGATGGCGAGCATGAGCGGCGCGATCAGCGCGAGGATCACGGCGGCGAGCACGAGGTCGCTGGCTCGCTTGAGCGCGGCGTCCAGCCCGCGGAACGGCGACTCGCACACGGCGAGCGCCGGGATGCCGCCGATCGAGTCGACGCGCGCCTGGATCAGGTCGAACAGCAGCACGTCGGGCACGAAATAGATGGACGCGGTCGTGTCGCTCAGCCCTTCCAGCAGCTGCAGGATGCGGGGCTGCGCGGCCATCGGCATCGTGATGTAGATGACCTCCACGCGGTGCGCCTTGACGTACTCGGCGAGCCGGTCGAGCCGCCCCAGCAGGCGCGCGGCGTCGACCGCTTCGAGGCGCGCGGCGTCCCGGTCGTCGAAGTAGCCGGCGACGCGCAAGCCGAGCAGCGGGCTCGCCTCGATGCGCTCGGCGAGGCGCCGGGCGAGCTCGTTGGCGCCGGCGATCACCGCGGTGCGCTCCAGCCCTTCGGCGGCGCGCAGG
>DATFEJ010000290.1:0-10000 GCA_035251235.1 Burkholderiales bacterium | reverse complement strand
GCGGCCGCGGCGGGTGGCGGGTGAAGTAGCGCTTGACGCCCGCGAGGATGGCGCGCGCCATCTTGTCCTGGTAGGCCTGGTCCTGCAGGCGCCGCTCTTCCTGCGGATTGGAGATGAACGCGGTCTCGACGAGGATCGAGGGCACGTCGGGCGCCTTGAGCACCGCGAAGCCGGCGCGCTCCACGTGCGGCTTGTGCAGCGTGTTGATCTGGCCGAGCTCGGCGAGCACGGCGCCGGCGAGCTTCAGGCTGTGGTCGTTGGTCGCGGTCTGCGACAGGTCCACCAGCACCTGCTTGAGGTAGGGGTCGCGCGTGTCGAGGTTCACCCCGCCGATCAGGTCGGAGTCGTTCTCCTGCTGGGCGAGCCAGGCCGCGGCCTGGGAGGTCGGCCGCTGCGAGAGCATGAACACCGAGGAGCCGCGCGCGTGCGGGCGGATGAAGGCGTCGGCGTGCACCGAGATGAACAGGTCCGCCTTGACGTTGCGCGCCTTCTGCACGCGGTCGCCGAGCGCGAGGTAGTAGTCGCCGTCGCGCGTCAGCACCGCGCGCATGCCGGGCTCGGCGTCGATCAGCGCCTTCAGGCGCCGCGCGATCAGCAGGGTGATGTCCTTTTCCAGCGTGCCGCGGCGCCCGCGCGCGCCGGGATCCTCGCCGCCGTGCCCGGCGTCGATCACCACCGTGGCGAGGCGCGCGACCGACGGCTTGCCGCCCTCCGGGCGCGGCTGTGCCGGCGCCGTGCCGATCTGGCCGTTCAGCTCGAGCAGCGCGGCGAGCGGATCCGGCGGCACCATGGGGTAGAGGTCGAGCACGAGCCGGTGCCCGTAGTCGGCGACGGGCTTCAAGGCGAACAGCTGCGGCCGGACTTCGGCCTTCAGGTCGAGCACGATGCGCGTGACGCCGGGGCGGTTCGCGGCCACGCGCAGCGCGGCGATGTACGGATCGCCCGCGGCGACTTTTTCCTGCAGCGACGCGAGCACGCCGCCCGCGTCCTCGCCGCCCAGGTCGAGCACCAGGCGCTCGGGGTTCTTCAGGGGAAACAGGGTGTAGTCCAGCACGTGGCGCGACTCGAAGGTCACGCGCGTGTAGTCGCGCGCGGGCCAGACGCGCGTGGCGACGAATTGCGCCTGCGCCGACGCTAGCTCGCCGAGGAAAAGCGCCGCAGCGAGCGCGCAAGCCACGCTTCGCCGGCTGCGGTGCGCGAGCTCAGCCATGCGCGGCGCCCTCCGTCGTCGATCGCCAGGCGAACCGCCAGGTCGGGCGGGGCGAGGTCGCTGCCCGCGCGCTCCGGCCACTCGACCACGCAGGCCGAGTGCGGATTGAAGTACTCGCGGAAGCCCGAGTCCTGCCATTCGCTCCGTTCTTTGAATCGATAAAAATCAAAGTGATACAAGTGTAATCGCGAAACGACGTAAAGTTCAACCAGCGTGTAGGTGGGGCTCTTGACCCGGCCGGTGTGACCCAGTTCACGCAACAGCCCCCGGACCAGGGTCGTCTTGCCCGCGCCCAGCTCTCCCGAGAGGTGCAGCACCCGCCCCGGGCCGATGCCCTCGGCGAGCGCCGCGCCCAGGCGCAGCGTGGCGGCTTCGTCGGCCAGCAGGACGCTAGACTCGGCCATGGACTACGCCGCGCTCGCGACGCGCATCAAGCAGTGGGGACGGGATCTGGGCTTCCAGGCGGTGGGCATCGCGGACACCGAGTTGAGCGCCGCGGAACGCCGGCTCGGCGACTGGCTCGGCAAAGGCTGGCACGGCGAGATGGATTATATGGCGCGGCACGGCGCGCTCCGCGCGCGCCCGGCCGAGCTGGTGCCGGGCACCGAGCGCGTCATCTGCTGCCGCATGGACTACCTGCCGGAGGCGGACGAAGCTGCCGAGGACCCGCTGCTGGCCGCGGTCGCGCGCTATGCGCGCGGCCGCGACTACCACAAGGTGATGCGCGCGCGGCTGCAGAAGCTGTGCGATCGCATCGCGGCCGAGGCCGGCCCGTTCGACTACCGCGTGTTCGCGGACTCGGCGCCGGTCATGGAAGTGGCGCTCGCCGCCAAGGCGGGCCTCGGCTGGCGCGGCAAGCACACCCTGCTGCTCTCGCGCGAAGCGGGCTCCTGGTTCTTTCTTGGCGAGGCCTACACCAGCCTGCCGCTGCCGGTGGATGCCCCGGCGACCGAGCATTGCGGCACCTGCACGCAGTGCATCGACGTGTGTCCCACGCAGGCGATCCGCGCGCCCTACCAGCTCGACGCGCGCCGCTGCATTTCGTACCTCACGATCGAGCTGCGGGGCAGCATTCCGGAGGAATTGCGCCCGCTCATCGGCAACCGTGTCTACGGCTGCGACGACTGCCAGGCGGTCTGCCCGTGGAACTCGTTCGCGCGGCCGACCCCCGAGCCCGACTTCGCGGTGCGCCATGGCCTGGACCGCGCGACGCTGGTCGAGCTCTTTGCCTGGAGCGAGGCGCAGTTCGACGAGCGCATGGCGGGCTCTGCGATCCGGCGCATCGGCTACGAGCGCTGGCTGCGCAACCTGGCCGTGGGCCTGGGCAATGCGCCCCCCACGCCGGAGGTCGTGCGCACCCTGCGCGCCCGCGCCGACCACCCCTCGGCGCTGGTGCGCGAGCACGTCGCCTGGGCGCTTGGGCGCCACGGCAGTGCTCGACAGAATGCGCCGGGCACGGCAACATCGGGCTCGCCGTAAAACCTTGGAGGAGGGGACCATGGCTTTCACTAGACTCGTGCTGGGCGCCGCGCTTGCGGCTATGGCTGCCGGCGCAGTGGCGCAATCGGGCAAGCTGCCCGCGACGTTTACCGTGACCGCGTACGACACGGGGTCGTCCGGATTCAACATCGCCGTCGCCGTGGGCAAGGCGATGAAGGACAAGCACGGCATGGACACGCGCGTGCTGCCCGCGGGCAACGACGTGGCGCGCCTCGCGCCCCTGAAGGGCGGGCGTGCGCAGGCCTCCTACATGGGCATCGGCGTGTACTTCGCGCAGGAAGGCGTCTTCGAGTTCGGCGTCAAGGACTGGGGCCCGCAGCCGCTGCGCCTCATGCTTGCCTCGAGCGACTGCAACGCGATCTCGCTCGGCGTCGCCAAGGACACCGGCGTGAAGGAAGTGAAGGACCTGAAAGGCAAGCGCGTCGGCATGGTGGTGGGCTCCCCCGCGCTCAACCAGAACGCCTTCGCGGTGCTCGCCTTCGGCGGGCTCACGCGCAACGACGTGAAGCTGGTCGAATTCTCCAGCTACGGGGCGATGTGGAAGGGCATCATCAACAACGAGGTGGACGCGGCGATCGCCTCGACCATCTCCGGCCAGGCGAAGGAAGCCGAGGCCTCGCCGCGCGGGCTCGTCTACCCGCCGACCCCCGCGGCGGACAAGGCCGGCTGGGCGCGCTTGCACAAGTTCGGGCCTTATTACGCGCCGCACAAGGCGACTTGCGGGGCGGGCATCTCAGCGCAGAATCCCGTCGAGCTGCCGAACTATCCCTACCCGATCCTGATGGCCTACGCCTCGCAGTCCGCCGACGAGATCCATGCCATCACCAAGGCGATGATCGCCGACTATGCCGCGTACAAGGACGGCGCCCCGGGCGCAGCGGGCCTCGAGCTTTCGCGCCAGAACCTCGCCTGGGTGGTTCCGTACCACGACGGCGCGGTGCGCGCGTTCAAGGAGGCCGGCGTGTGGAAGTCCGAGCACGAGGCGCACCAGCAAAAGGCGCTCGCGCGGCAGGCGACGCTCGCCGGCGCGTGGGAGGCTTTCCTGAAGACCAGCCCCCCGGAGGACCGGGAGGCGATGCGCAAGGGCTGGATGGCAGCACGCGGCGCCGCGCTGAAGAAGGCCGGCTTCGACCCAGTCTTCGAATAGCCCCACGGCGGATCGCGCCGTGAGCGCCGGCGGCAAGGGGTCGGGCGACCCGCACGCGCCGGCGCCGATGGAAGCGGAGGTGCTGCGCTCGCGCCGGCTCGGGCGCGCGTGGCGCTTCCTGCTCATGGTGGGCGCCGCGGCCACGATCTTCCTGTGCGTCAACCAGCAGTTCGTCCTGCGCTTCTTCGTCGGCTTCACCCCGCTCAACACCGAGTACTACTACGCGCTGGTGCTGGTGGTGCTGCCCTTCGTGTACGTGCTCTTCCCGGGCGGGCCGCGCGCCCGCCTGGACGGCGTGCCCTGGTACGACACGGTGCTGTTCGTCGTCACCGCGGCCACGGCCGCCTACCTGCTTGCGCATATCCGCAGGGCTGCGGAATTGGGCTGGGAGTTCGGCGGCGCGCCGCGCGACGTGGTGGCCGCCGGCTTCGTCATGTGGGCGCTGCTGATGGAGGCGCTGCGGCGCACCGGCGGCTGGGGCCTGGTGCTCTCGGTGCTGCCGTTCACCCTGTACCCGCTGTTCGCGGGCGCCGGCTGGCTCGGGCCATTGAAGGGCACCCAGTCGACGGCGGCGCAGGCGAGCGCCTATCACATGCTGTCGGTGGAGAGCGTGCTCGGCATCCCGCTGCAGGCCTTCGCCGAGGTCGTCATCGGCTTCCTCGTCTTCGGCACCGCGCTGATGATGACCGGCGCCGGGCGCTTCTTCATCAACCTCGCGTTCGCGCTGTGCGGCACGTTCCGCGGCGGCGCGGCCAAGGTGGGCATCTTCGCCAGCGCGCTGCTCGGCATGATGTCGGGCTCGGTGGTCAGCAACGTGCTCACCGCGGGCACCATGACCATTCCCGTGATGAAGAAGACGGGTTTCCGCGCCTCCTACGCCGGCGCGATCGAGGCCTGCGCCTCGACCGGCGCGGTGCTCGCGCCGCCGGTCATGGGGGCCACCGCCTTCGTCATGGCGCAGTTCCTCAACATGAGCTACGCCGAGGTGGCGCTCGCCGCCACCATCCCCGCCGCGCTGTACTACTTCGGCCTGTTCATGCAGGTGGACGCCTACGCCGCGCGCCACGGCCTGAAGGGCCTGCCGCGCGCGGAGCTGCCGCGCATGTGGGTCACGCTGAAGGAGGGCTGGTACTTCGTGCTGGTGATCGCGCTGCTGGTCTTCATGATGCTGGTGATGAAGCGCGAGAGCCACGCGCCGTTCTACGCCACGGTGCTGCTGCTCGCGCTCAACCAGGCGTTCAACCGCGAGCGCTGGACCTGGGCCACGGTGGCGAAGTTCCTGGAGCTGAACGGCCGCACCTTCGCGGAGCTGGTGGGCATCCTCGCCGGCTGCGGGCTGCTGATCGGCGCGTTCTCGCTCACCGGCGTGGTGTCGAGCATCGCCAACGACATGCTGCGCATCGCCGGCAGCAACGCGCTGCTGCTGCTCACGATGACCGCGCTGACGAGCCTCGTGCTGGGGCTCGGCCTCACCACCACGGCCTGCTACATCTTCCTCGCCATCCTGGTGGGCCCGGCGCTGGAGAAGGCGGGGCTCAACAAGCTCGCGGTGCACATGTTCATCTTCTACTGGGGCATGCTCTCGGCGATCACGCCGCCGGTGGCCATCGCCTCGTTCGCCGCCGCGGGCATCGCCGGCGCGCCGCCGATGAAGACCGGCTGGGAGTCGATGCGCGTGGGCAGCATCATCTACTTCATCCCGTTCTTCTTCGTGCTCAACCCGGCGTTCGTGCTGCAGGGTCCGCTCGCCGAGACGCTGGTGCTGACGGCGACCTGCGCGCTCGGCATCGTGTTCATCTGCGGCGGCATCCAGGGCTACCAGATGTGGGCCGGGGACCTCACGCGCACCCGCGGCGCCGAATGGCCGCTGCGCATCCTGCTCATCGCCGGCGGCATGGTGCTCGCCGCGCCTGGGGGAGGGCTGATGCCGCTGTCGAACGCGCAGATGGCGCTGCTCGCCGCCGCGGTCCTCGTGCCGACGATGATGGCCGCCCGACTGCTTGCACGGGGGACACGCGCCGCGTGAGTGGCTGGCAGGCTGACCGGCAGCTGCCCGGCTTCGAGTCGCTCGAGCTGGCGTTCGCGGACGACTACGACGGGCGCGTCGTCGCCACGCTCGTGCGCCTGCCCGTGGCGGACGCGCCGCGCGGCGCGGTGCTCTACGTGCACGGCTTCGTCGATTACTTCTTCCAGCGCCACATGGCCGAGCGCTTCGCGGCCGAGGGCTATGCGTTCTTCGCCCTCGACCTGAGGAAGCACGGCCGCTCGCTCTTGCCGCACCAGCACCCCAACTTCTGCAAGGACCTGGGCGAATACGACGCCGATATCAGTGCGGCGATCGACGCCATCGGCGCGCCCGTGCTGCTCGCCGGGCATTCCACGGGCGGTTTGATCTGCGCGCGGTACGCATCGCAAGGCGCGCGGCGCGACGCCGTGGATGCGCTGTGGCTGAACAGCCCGTTCTTCGACTGGAAGGTGACGCCGCTGCAGCGGGCGCAGCTCGCGCTGGCGGCGTTCACCGGCCAGGCATTTCCGTACTGGAGCGATCCCAAGGGCCTTTCCGCGGCCTACGGCCGCAGCCTGCATCGCGACTATGGCGGCGAGTGGGACTATGACCTGCGGCTCAAGCCGCTGCGCGGCTTTCCCACCTACTTCGGCTGGGTCGGCGCGATTCTCGCCGCGCAGGCAAAGGCGCACGCCGGCCTGCAGATCCGCTGCCCGGTGCTCACCATGCACTCGGACGAGGCCGACATCGTGCTCGACTGGCGCCACATGGCGCGCTGGGGGCGCACGCTCGGGCCGCGGGCGAGCGTGCTCGCCTTCCCGGGCGGCCTGCACGACCTCGTGCTGTCGCGCCGCGAAATCCGCGACGCGGTGTTCAGCCAGCTCTTCGCCTGGGCGGGACGAGCCGCAGGGTGACCGGGGCGCGGGGGAGCGGATTGCCTGATAGGCTCCGTGCCCCATGATCCAGGAAGCCAAGCAGGAGCGGGCGCGCGCCCTCGTGGTCGCCGTGCAGCTGCCCGGTGTGAGCGACGTCGAGTTCGAGGCCTCGCTCACCGAGCTGCGCCAGCTCGCCAAGACGCTGGGCTTCGAGGTCGTGGGCAGCTTCACGCAGAAACGCGCCCGGCTCGACGCGGCGGCCTACCTCGGCACCGGCAAGCGCGAGGAGCTGCGCGAGCGCGTCCAGCAGGAGCGCGCCGACGCCATCCTCGTCGACCACGACATCTCTCCTTCGCAGGCGCACAACCTCGAGAAAGAGGCCGGCTGCGAGGTGATGGACCGCACCATGGTGATCCTGGAGATCTTCCACCGGCACGCGCGCTCCAGCGCCGCGCGCGCGCAGGTCGAGATCGCGCGCCTGGGGTACATGGGGCCGCGCATGCGCGAAGCCGCCAAGCAGGCCGGGCCCAAGGACCGCGCGCGCAGCGGCACCGGCGGCCGCAGCGGCGGCGAATCGCACGGCGAGCTCGACCGGCGCAAGATCCGCGACCGCATCGCCGAGCTGCAGAAGGAACTCGACGCCATGGGCCTGGAGCGCAGGACGCAGCGCGCCCGGCGCCAGGAGCGCCTCGGGCTGGCGCGCGTGGCGCTCGTCGGCTACACCAATGCGGGCAAGTCCACCCTGATGCGCGCGCTGACCGGCAGCGAGGTGCTGGTCGCCGACAAGCTGTTCGCGACGCTGGATACCACCGTGCGCGCCCTGCACCCCGAGAGCGTGCCGCGCATCCTCGTCAGCGACACGGTCGGCTTCATCAAGAACCTGCCGCACGGGCTGGTGACCTCGTTCAAGACCACGCTCGACGAGGCCCTGGAGGCGTCGTTGCTCGTGCACGTGGTGGACGCGAGCGATCCCGGGTTCGAGCGCCAGCTCGCGGTGACCGAGGAAGTGCTCGACGAGATCGGCGCGCAGGGCGTGCCGCGGCTGCTCGTCTTCAACAAGATCGACCGCGGCGGCGACGCCGCCGCCTTGCGCGCGCAGCACCCGGGGTGCATCCTGATGAGCGCGCGACGCGAGGGCGACGTGGCGCGGCTGCGCGAGGCGATCGTCGCGCATTTCCGGCAGAACCTGGTCGAGGCCGAGATCTTCCTGCCCTGGTCGGCACAGAAGCTGCGCGGGGAGATCTTCGCCACCTGCGAGGTGCTGGAGGAGCGCACCGATGGCGCGGGCGTGTTCCTGCGCGTACGGGGCGAACCCGAAGCCGTGCAGCGCCTGCGCGCGCAGGTGCTTCCCTAGCGGGGCTTCAGGTCGACGACGAAAGTGACCAGTTCCGGGTAGGCGGTGAGCAGGGCTACCGTCACCACGTCGGCGAGCACGAAAGGCCAGATGCCGCGGAACACGTCGCCGAGCGGTATATCCGGGCGCACGCCGTTCACCACGAAGGCGCACAGGCCCACCGGCGGCGTGAGCAGGCCGATGCCGCACAGCTTCACGACGATGATGCCGAACCAGATCGGGTCGTAGCCGAGGCTCTCGATCACCGGGTACACCACCGGCAGGGTGAGCAGCATCATGCCGATCGCGTCCATGAAGCAGCCGAGCACGACGTAGATGGCGTAGATGGCGAGCAGCACGGCGAGCGGGTGCAGCGCGAGGCTCTCGATCCAGCCGGCGAAGGCGAGCGGCAGGTTGGCGTAGCCCAGGAAGCGCACGAAAATCAGCACGCCCCAGATGATGGTGAAGATCATCACCGTGAGCTTGGCGGACTCGAGCAGCGCGCCGCGGAACTGGGCCCAGCTCATGCCGTGGCGCCAGGCGAAGACGAGCGTGGAGAAGGCGCCCAGGGCGCCCGCCTCGGTGGGCGTCGCCCAGCCGAACAGCATCGCGGTGAAGATGAGCACCACCACGATCCAGATCGGCGCCGTGGGCGGCACGGACTGCAAGCGCTGCTTCCAGGTGTAGCCGCGGATCGGGCGGCCGAGGGACGGGTCGAGCTTGCAGCGCGCGACCACGATCACGCAGTACACCAGCGCCGAGAGGATGCCCGGGACGAACCCGGCGATCAGCAGGTCGCCGATCGACTGCTCGACGATGATGCCGTAGATGACGAGCAGCGCCGAGGGCGGAATGAGCGAGTCGAGCGTCGCGCCGGCGGCCACCACGCCGGCGGCGAGCGCGCGGTTGTAGCCCGCCTTGAGCATCTCGGGGATCGCCACGCGGGCGAACACCGCGGCCGCCGCGGTGCTCGCGCCCGAGACCGCGGAAAACGCGGCCACCGCGAAGATGGTGCCGATGGCGAGGCCCCCCGGCAGCCAGCCGAACCAGCGCTTGGCGGCCTCGAAGCTGGTGGTGGTCATGCCCGCGTAGTAGGCGAGGTAGCCGATGAGGATGAACATCGGCAGCACCGAGAGCTCGTAGCTCGTGCCCTTGGCGTAGGGAATGGTGCCGGCGGCGACGATCGCGGCGTAGGGATTGCCCATGAGGATCATCAGGCCGAGCGTGCCGACCAGCGCCGCGGCGTAGGCAATGCGCACGCCGAGCAGCGCCAGCGCGACGAGCGCGCCCGCGCCGAGCATGCCGATGGCGAGCGGGTCCATGGCCCCTAGCCGCGCTCGACCTTGTGGATCGCTTCCTCGGCCTCGCGCCGCGCCGCCTGGTCGGGCGTCTCGGGGCGCGGTACCGCGATCTCCAGCCGCTGCGGGTCGGCGACCAGCCGCAGGCAGGCCCACAGCTGCAGCAGCAGCCGCGCCAGCAGCACGACGAGCACCAGCGGCACGACGAGCTTGGAGGGCCACAACTGCAGCTTGATGTCCATCGAGGAGTCGCCCTTGGACCAGGCGTTGACGAAGTTGTCCCAGGTGCCAACGAGCACCAGCGCCGTCGCCGCGATCGCCAGCAGCACCGCGCATCCCTCCAGCAGCCAGCGCGCGCGGCCGCGCAGGTTGGCGGCCACGATCTCCATGCGGATGTGGCCGCCGAGGCGCTGGCAGTAGGCGATGCCGAGCACCGCGTACAGCACGGCGAGGTACTGCACGTAGTCGATGTAGCCGTGGATGGCGAACGGCGGGATCGCCGGCAAGAGCGCGTGCAGCCAGGACGACAGCGTGCGGCTGAGGATCTGCACCACGCCGAAGGCCATGACGCCGAAGATGGCCGTCGCGGCGACCAGGTTGAGCGCGTCCTCGAGGCGCGCGAGGCGCCAGTC
>DATFEJ010000316.1:0-4860 GCA_035251235.1 Burkholderiales bacterium | reverse complement strand
TGCGCCGGCGCGCCGGGAGGATCGGCGCCGCGCTCGAGGTCGCCTCCGACGCGCGCGGCACCCGCATCACCCTCGACTACCCGCTAAAGCCGGCGCACTAGCGCGCGCCTCCCGCGTTCGCGGGACGGTCCTGCAGCTTCGCGGGATTTTCGTACTGCTCCCCGCTTCCTAGCATCGGTCCTGCCACGGCGCATGGTGCGCCGCCGGCGCAAACCACTGAAAGGACCGAACGATGCCCAACGAACCGAAGCCCAGCTCCGCCCTGCGTCCCATCCTGTTCGTCGCCGCCGTCGCCGTGGCGATCGCCGCCTTCAGCGGCGCCCTCGCGACCAAGAGCGAGCCCGCGCCGCAAGCGTCGATGGCCGAAGTGCAGACCGGAACGCACCAGGACCCGAGCCTTGCCGGCCTGAGCGTCGGCCCGGACGCGGAACCGGGCGGCGACGTCGAGATGTACTACTAGGCGGAGGACCTCATGAAACGCACCCTCATCGCAGTCCTCTTCGCGTCGTCGCTCGCGGCCGGATCCGCCGTCGCGGGCGAGGACGACATGGAAACCGCGCGGCACTTCATCGACAGCGGGCTGGACGACGAAGCGGCCTACTACCTGCGCGCGGCGGCCGATGCCGGCGACACACAGGCGGCGGAAACCCTCAGCCGCATGCCCGACGCCGACGGCGACGAGCCGCTTGCCGAGGCAGAGGTCGCCGTGCGTACCGGCGAGCCGGAGCAGCAGTGAACGCCACGCGCATCGCCCTCGGGCTCGGCATCGTCGCGGCCTACGCCGCGGCGGTGCTGGGCGCCGAGGATCCGGCGGCCATGGCCGCGGGCCTGGTGCCGCTTGCCTGGATCGCGCTCGAGGCCGGGTGGCGCCTGTTTGGGCCACAACGCTAGGAGCCCCACGTGCAGAACTTCGCCCTGCTGCTCGTGTGCTTCGCCCTGGGCATGGCGCTCCGGAAATCGGGGCGCCTGCCCGAGGCGACGCCCGCGGCGCTCAACGGCTTCATCGTGCACGTGTCGCTGCCGGCGCTCACGCTGCACCACCTGCGCCACCTGCAGTTCGACGCCTCGGTGGCCGCGCCGCTCGCCATGGCCTGGCTGCTGTTCGCCGCCGGCGTGGCCTTCTTCTTCGCCGCGCAGCGCCTGTTCCGCTGGTCCTCGGCGACCACCGGCGCGCTGATCCTCACCGGCGCGCTGGGCAACACTTCCTTCGTCGGCGTGCCGATGATCGAGTGCTTCTTCGGCCGCGAGCACGTGGGGCTGGGCATCCTCATCGACCAGCTCGGCACCTACGTCGTGCTCTCCACCGTGGGGCTGCTGGTCGCCGCCACGCTGTCCGCCGGCGAGCTCTCGGCGCGCGCCGTCGCGCAGCGCATCTTCACCTTCCCGCCGTTCCTCGCCGTGCTGGCCGCGCTGGCGCTCGCGCCCGTGCCGCTGCCGCAGTGGCTCGACGGGCTCTTCCTGCGCCTGGGCGACACGCTCGCCCCGCTCGCGCTCCTGTCGGTCGGCTTCCAGCTGCGCTTCACCGCCGTGCGCAACCGCTGGCGCCCGCTCGCCGCGGGCCTGGGCTACAAGCTGCTGGCCGGCCCGCTCGTGGTGCTCGCCGCCTTTGCGGCGTTCGCCGACCTCGACAGCCCGGCGATGCAGGTGGCGGTGTTCGAGGCGGCGATGGCGCCGATGATCGGCGGGGCGATCGTCGCCGCGCAGCACAAGCTCGATCCCGAGCTCACCACGCTGATGGTGGGCATCGGCATCCCGCTCTCCTTCCTCACCGTGCCGGCGTGGTGGTTCGCGCTGGCGGTGCTCTAGGGACAGGGCCGCTCATGTTCGGCGACATTCCCTGGACGGACCTCGGCGTGCTCGGCGCGGCCGGCGCGCTGTCGGGACTGCTGATGGGACTGTTCGGCATCGCCGGGGGCACCGTCCTCGTTCCCGCGCAGTTCGCTCTGCTGACGGCGCTCTACCGCGTTCCCGCCGACCAGGCGATCAAGATCGCCATCGCCACGTCACTGGGCTGCATCGTGGTCTCGACCATCGCCAAGCTGGCCGCGCAGAGCCGACTGGGGACGCTGCGCGCCGGGGTCGTCGCGCCGATGCTCCTGCCGGTGGCGGCCGGGGTCGCGCTCGCGGCGCTCGCCTCGTCGCACATCCCCGCGCAACTGTTGCAGCGCGTATTCGGCGCCTATCTGCTCCTCTACCTCGCGTATTCCTTCCTGCGCAAGGCGGACGGCGCCGAGCGCCAAGACGTCAGGTTGCCGGTGCCGGAGGCGCGCGCCGTCGGCTTCGGCATCGGCTTCGCGTCGGGGCTGCTGGGGATCGGCGGCGCGTTCCTGTCCACGCCGTACCTCGTGTGGCGCGGCATGAACACGAAGGGCGCGAATGCCGCCGCTCCGGCTGTGCAGCTCGCGGTCAGCATCATCGGCACCGCCGCTTACCTGTTCGTGCCATCGTCCGCGCCTACGCCGGGGCTGGTCGGCAGCGTGGCGATACCCATGGTCGTTGCCCTGGGCATTCCGGCCGCCGTGCTGTCGCTGCTCGCCGAACGCTGGGGCGGAATGCTCTCCGCCGGCGTGCACAAGCGCGCCTTCGAGTGCCTGCTGCTGGTGGTCGCCGTGCGGATCTTCGCCGGCGGCTAGGCTTGCGCCGCGAGGCGCACCAGGATCCTTCTGCGCACGGGAAATGGGGTCAGATCAACTTTTTCGAAGCTCGCGCGTTAATGGACTCGTGATAATCCTGGAAGGCACGGCTCCATGGCGCGACCTACGCGGATAGAAGTGCCAGGTGTCCCGTTGCATATCGTGCAGCGAGGAAACAATCGCTCGGCCTGCTTTTTCGGCGACCTTGATCGCCTGCTCTATCTCAAATGGCTCGGGCACGCGGCAACTACCCGCGGCTGCGATATCCATGCGTATGTGCTGATGAGCAACCACGTGCACCTGCTGCTGACCCCAAGGGCGCAGGGAGCAGCGTCTGGCATGCTGCAGGACCTCGGTCGACGCTACGTGCGAATCATCAACAAGATTCACGGCAGGAGCGGGACTCTTTGGGAGGGTCGCTTCAAGTCGAGCCTCGTCGACACCGAGCGCTACCTGTTCTCATGCCACCGCTACATCGAGCTCAACCCAGTGCGCGCCGGGATCGTTCGCCATGCGGCCGAATATCCTTGGTCGAGTCACCGCTTCTACGCAACGGGCGAGAAGAACAGGCTGATCACCCCGCACGACCGGTACTTCGCCCTCGGGATAAACGCCAGCGAACGTAGCGAGATGTTTCGGTTGCTGTTCGGCGATTCAGTCGCGGACGACGAGCTGGCCCGCTTGAGAACTGCTTTGAACAAAGGGTGGGCTTTGGGCTCGGAGCCCTTCCTCGCAGAAATGCAGCGCAGGCTCGGACGGTCAGTGCTCCCACCGCGCCGCGGACGCCCCAAGAAAGAGCCTGCAAACGGCGCGCTGCCGCCCGGCGACCGGCGAGAAATGTTGTTCTGACCCCCTTTTCTAGGCCGCGAGGCGCACCGGTATCCTTCTCGGTCCGAAGGGCTTGCCGAACTTCTGGTACCTGCCGGCCACCTGCGCGCCGCAGGCGAGGCAGGCGCCGCTTTCAGACAACCGGTAGAGGTTGATCCGGTACCAGTCGCGCACGATCACCGCTTCGCCGCAGGACGGGCAGTAGGTGCTGCCGCCGCCCTCGTCGTGCACGTTGCCGGTGTAGACGTAGCGCAGGCCGGCCTTGAGGGCGATGTTTCGCGCGCGCGTCAGCGTCGAGGCCGGCGTCGCGGGAATGTCGGTCATCTTCCAGTCCGGGTGGAAAGCGGTGAAGTGCAGCGGCACGTCGGGCCCGAGGTTGTCGAAAACCCACTTCGACTCGGCCGCAAGCTCCTCGTCCGAATCGTTCTTGCCCGGGATCAGCAGGGTCGTGATCTCGGTCCATACCTCGGTTTCCTTCACGAGGTAGACGAGCGTCTCGAGCACCGGCGCGAGGCGCGCGCCGCACAGCTTCCAGTAGAAGTCGTCGGTGAAGGCCTTCAGGTCCACGTTCGCCGCGTCCATCTTGGCGTAGAACTCGCGCCGCGCCTCGGGGTGGATGTAGCCCGCGGTCACCGCCACGTTCTGCACGCCCTGTGCGCGGCAGGCATCGGCGATGTCCATCGCGTACTCGGCGAAGATCACCGGGTCGTTGTAGGTGTAAGCCACCGACTTGCACCCGAGCTGCTGCGCGGCGCGCGCGATCGCCTCGGGCGCGGCCGCATCCTGCAGCCGGTCCATCTCCTTCGACTTGGAAATGTCCCAGTTCTGGCAGAACTTGCAGGCGAGGTTGCAGCCGGCGGTGCCGAAGGACAGCACCGAGGTGCCGGGGTAGAACTGGTTGAGCGGCTTCTTCTCGATGGGGTCGACGCAAAAGCCCGAGGACCTGCCGTAGGTGGTGAGCACCATGCGGCCGTTCTCCATCTTCCTCACGAAGCACAGGCCGCGCTGGCCCTCGTGCAGCCGGCAGTCGCGCGGGCACAGGTCGCACTGGATGCGGCCGTCCGGCAGCGCGTGCCACCAGCGCCCCGGGTGGGAGGTCTCTACTGCAGGGGCGGCGCGGTCCACTTGAGCACGCGATAGCGCCACAGGCTGCAGCGCGCGAGGCGCGTGTCGGCCGGAATGCCGGCCTTGCCCATCAGCTCGGCGAGGAACGCGCGCTTGTCCGCGAAGGTCTCCCACACCTGCGGCAGGAAGGTGGCGCGCCGGCCCTGGTACTCGAGGATGACGCCGTCCTCGCCGGGCCGCAGCTGCGACAGCATCTCCGCCTCGTCGGCGAAGCGCAGTGGCTTGGCGGGGGAGAGCACCGACACCTCCAGCCCGCAGCCCGGCCACTCGGGCG
>DATFEJ010000314.1:0-2467 GCA_035251235.1 Burkholderiales bacterium | reverse complement strand
CGAGCCGCGCCGGCTGTGGCGCGCGAGCCTCGGCGGCGCCGACGCATTCCAGTTCAGCCCGGCGCGTGTCGGCGAGGCGGTGTATGCGGCATCGCGGGCTGGAGAGGTCGTGCGGCTGGACGCGGCCGACGGGCGCGAGCGCTGGCAGGTGTCGCTGGACGTTCGCCTGTCGGCCGGCGTGGGCGCGGACGAGCGCACCGTGGTCGTGGGCACGGACCGGGGGGAGGTGCTGGCGCTGGAGGCGCAGGACGGCAAGGTGCGCTGGCGCACCCGCGTCTCGAGCGAAGTGCTCGCCGCGCCCCGGCCCGTGGCCGGACTGGTGCTGGTGAGGAGCGCCGACAGCCGCATTCACGCCCTGGGCGCCGATGACGGCAAGCGGCGCTGGAGCTACCAGCGCGCGCCAGCGCCGCTCACGCTGCGCGCGCCGCGCGGACTGGCGGTGCTGGACAACGTGGCCTTCGCCGGGTTCTCGGGCGGCAAGCTCGTGGCCCTTGCGCTGGACAATGGCGCCGTGCGCTGGGAGGCCACGGTGGCGCTGCCCAAGGGAGCGACCGAGCTGGAGCGCGTGACCGATGTCGTCGGCGATCCGGCCGTGATCGGCAGGGAAGTGTGCGCGGCGGCCTTCCAGGGGCGGGTCGCGTGCTTCGACGCGCTGAACGGCACGCAGCTCTGGGCGCGCGAGCTGTCGAGCGTCACCGGTGTCAGCGTGGATGCCCGCTATGCCTACGTGAGCGACGAGCACGGCGCGGTGCACGCCCTGGATCGCAGCAACGGCAGGAGCCTGTGGAAGCAGGACCGCCTGGCGTACCGCCAGCTTTCGCTGCCGCTGCCCGTGGGCGGCACCATCGTCGTGGGGGACTTCGAGGGCTACCTGCATTTCCTGGCGCGCGATTCCGGCGCATTCCTGGCGCGGGCGTCGACGGACGGCAACGCGGTGCGCGCGGCGCCCCTGGCGATGGACGGCGGCTTCCTGGTGCAGACCCAGGGCGGCGGCCTGTTCGCGCTGGCGCCCTGAGCGCAGGCCGGGCATGAAGCCGGTCATCGCCCTCGTCGGGCGCCCGAACGTCGGCAAGTCGACCCTGTTCAACCGGTTGACGCGCCGCCGCGATGCGATCGTCGTCGACGTCCCGGGTGTGACGCGCGACCGCCACTACGGCGACGGCCTGGTGGGCGGCCGACCCTATATCGTCATCGACACGGGCGGGCTCGATCCGGCCGTGCGCGAGGGCATCTTCAGGGAAATGGCCCGGCAGACGGAGCAGGCGATCGCCGAAGCCGACGCGGTGATCCTGCTGACCGACGGGCGCGCCGGGCTGCACGACGACGATCGCCTGATCGCCGCGAAGCTGCGCCGGCTGGGCGTGCGCGCCGTGGTGGCGGTCAACAAGTGCGAAGGCATGGCCGAGGAGCAGGCGGCGGCCGAGTTCCACGCGCTCGGGCTGGGCGCGCCGCGCGCCATCTCCTCGGCGCACGGCCAGGGCGTGGACGCGCTCATGCAATCGGTGCTCGCGCCGTTCCCGCAGGAGCCGCAGGCCGACGAGGCGCGGGACCGCCATCCCCGCGTGGCGGTCGTCGGGCGGCCGAACGTCGGCAAGTCCACGCTGGTCAACGCGCTGGTCGGCGAAGCGCGGGTCATCGCGCACGCGGAGCCGGGCACGACGCGCGACGCGATCGAGATCCCCTTCGAGCGCTCGGGCCGCCGCTACACGCTCATCGACACGGCGGGCTTGCGCAAGCGCGGGCGCCAGGGCGAGGCCGTGGAGCGCTTCTCCATCGTCAAGACGCTGCAGGCGATCGGCAGCGCCAACGTCGCCATCCTCGTGCTGGACGCGGCCGAGGGCGTCTCGGAGCAGGACGCGCACGTGGCCGGCTACATCCTCGAGTCCGCGCGCGCAGTGGTGGTGGCGATGAACAAATGGGATGCGGCGGGCAAGGAGGCGCGCGAGCGCACGCGCCGCGAGCTCGCCTGGAAGCTCGGCTTCCTCGCGTTCGCCGATGCGCTGCCCGTCTCGGCGAAGGACGGCAAGGGCATGGGCGAGCTGATGCGCGCGGTCGATGGCGCCTACGCCGCGGCCATGGCGCGCATGCCGACGCCCAAGCTGACGCGCGCCCTGATCGCGGCGGTCGAGCGCCAGGCGCCGCCGCGCAAGGGCCTGCGCCGGCCCAAGCCGCGCTACGCGCACCAGGGCGGGCACAACCCGCCGCGCATCATCATCCACGGCAATTCTCTCGATCAGCTGCCCGAGAGCTACCGGCGCTTTCTCGAGGGCTGGTTCCGCGACACGTTCAAGCTGCGCGGCACGCCGATGCGCGTAGAGTTCCGTACCGGCCGCAATCCCTACGCGGGTCGCGGGCCGGCGCCGCGGCGCAGCAAGGCGCCCTAGCGGCGCGCGTAGGGCTGGAACGCCTGCGCGCAGGCTGCGCCGCGCTGCGCGTGGCAGCGCAGGAGGCGGAACACCGGATCGGC
>DATFEJ010000306.1:0-2346 GCA_035251235.1 Burkholderiales bacterium | reverse complement strand
CGGACCGCGCCGCCGCGGAGGCGGCGATCCGCGCGCTCGCCATCGAGGCGCTGGCCGAGCGCTTCGTCACCGAGCTCTCGGGCGGCGAGCGCCAGCTCGCCATGATCGCGCGCGCGCTGGCGCAGGGCGCGCGCGTGCTGGTGCTCGACGAGCCCACGGCGAGCCTGGATTTCGGCAACCAGGTGCGCGTGCTGCGCGAGATCCGGCGCCTGGCCGCAGAAGGCTACGCCGTGGTGTTCTCGTCGCACGACCCCAGCCACGCGTTCCTGGCCGCGGGGCGCGTGCTGCTGCTGGCGCGCGGCGGGATGCTCCGCCAGGGCGCGCCGGGCGAGGTGATCACCGCCGAAAACCTGCGTGCCGTCTACGGCGTCGAGGTGCGCGTGGCGACGCTCGACGGCGCGCGCGTCTGCCTGCCGGTGCTCTAGCGCGCGGTGAAGGGATTGTCGCGCTCTCCGCCCTCGGGGCCGTAGAACACGACCCACACGGCGAAGTCCGCGCTCATGTCGTCGAAGCGGTGCTCCATGCGCGCGGGCACGAACAGGATGTCGCCCGGGCCCACCGAGACGTGCTCGGCGCCGCGCGTGAAGCCGGCCTGCCCCGACACCACCACGTAGAGCTCGTCGCGCTCGTGCGGGGTCTGCGGGTCGGTGCCGCGCGGCGCGAACCAGCGCACCTCGAGGCTGCCGTGGCGCAGGATGTCGGCCGAGTGCCGGCCAGGCGGTATGCGCGCCGCCATGGCGTGATGCGCCGTCGCGTGCCAGGAGGGCTTCATGCAGAATCGAAGTATGCATGAAAAGCCCGCGCGCGTTGCGCGCTTCCACGCCGACCTGGCGCTGCGCGCCGGCGCCTCGGTGACCCTTCCCCAGGAGGCGGCGCATCACGCGGTCCACGTGCTGCGCCTGCGCGCCGGCGAGGAAGTGACCCTGTTCAATGGGCTTGGCGGCGAGTACGCCGGACGCATCGCCGCCGTGGAGCGCCTGCGCGTCTCGGTCGACGTCCTCGCGCACCGCGCGCTGGAGCGCGAGTCGCCGCTCGCCGTGACCCTCGTCCAGGGCGTGTCCGCGGGCGAGAAGATGGACTTCACCGTGCAAAAGGCCACCGAGCTCGGCGTCGCCGCGCTGCAGCCGGTGGTCTGCGAGCGCTCCACCGGCCGTATCGCCGGCGAGCGCGCCGCACAGAAACGCGACCACTGGCGGCGCGTGGCGATCTCCGCCTGCGAGCAATGCGGGCGCAACCGCGTGCCGGAGATCCTTGCCCCGCTGGCGCTCGAGCAGTATTGCCGCGAGGCGACGCCCGGGAACGGCATCCTGCTCTCTCCCGAGGCGCGCATCGGCCTGCGCGAGGCCGCGGCGCGGCTTGGCAAGGTCGTGACGCTCGCCGCCGGGCCGGAATCGGGCCTCACTGCCCGCGAGGAGGCGCTGCTCGTGCAATCCGGTTTCGTGCCGGTACGCCTCGGCCCGCGGGTGCTGCGTACCGAGACCGCGGCGCTGGCGGCGCTTGCCGCGCTGAACGCCCTGGCGGGCGATTTCTGAGCCTTGCCTTAGAATCGCGCGAGCCATGTCCGCGCCGCCGTCGCCCGAAGACTTCGTCCACTGGTTCCGCCAGGCGGCGCCCTACCTGCACGCGTTCGGCGAGCGCACCTTCGTCATCGGCTTCGGCGGCGAGCTGATCGCCGAGCGCGCGCGCTTCGCGCAGTTCATCCAGGACCTGAACCTGCTGGCGGCGCTCGAGATCCGCCTGGTGCTGGTGCACGGCGCGCGCCCGCAGATCGAGGCCGAGCTCAAGGCGAAGGGCCTGCGCTCGCGCTACGCCAAGGGGCTGCGCGTCACCGACGCTTCCGCGCTGGTGGCCGTCAAGCACGCGGCGGGCGTGCTGCGCGTCGAGCTCGAGGCCCTGCTCTCGCAGGGCTTGCCGAATTCGCCGATGGCGGGCGCCGAGATCCGCGTGGCCTCGGGCAACTACATCGCCGCGCGGCCGATCGGCGTGCTGGACGGCGTCGACTACCAGTTCACCGGCCAGGTGCGCAAGGTGGATTCCGTCGCCATCACCCGGCACCTCGAGGGCGGGGACGTCGTGCTGGTGCCCAACATCGGCTATTCGCCCACCGGGGAGGTGTTCAACGTCGCCTGGGAGGACGTGGCGCAGAGCGTCGCCGCGGCGCTCAAGGCCGACAAGCTGCTGCTGTTCGTCGACCGCCTGCCCACCGACCGCAAGGGGCAGGTGCTGGGCGAGCTGACCGCGCGCGAGGCCGAGGCGCTGCTCTCGCAGGGGCTGCCGAACTCGCCCATGGCGGGCGCCGAGATCCGCGTTTCCTCGGGCAACTACATCGCGGCGCGGCCGATCGGC
>DATFEJ010000170.1:0-2713 GCA_035251235.1 Burkholderiales bacterium | reverse complement strand
CGCCTGCACGCGGCCGGCGCGAGCGTCGTGCTGCATTACCGCAGCGCGGAGAGCGAAGCCGTGGCGCTCGAGAAGGAGCTGAACGCCGCGCGCGCCGGCAGCGCCATGCGCGTCAAGGCCGACCTGCTCGCGCCCGTGGCGCCGCAGGCGCTCATCGGCGCGGCGAAGCAGCGTTTCGCGCGCCTGGATTTCCTCGTCAACAACGCTTCGGCCTTCTATCCGACGCGCCTCGGCGAGATCGAGGCGAGCCACTGGGAGGAGCTCGTCGGCTCCAACCTGCGCGCGCCGCTCTTTCTCGCGCAGGCCGCGGCGCCGCACCTGGCGTTCGCCGGCGGCGCGGTGGTGAACATCGCCGACATCCACGCCGAGCGGCCGCTGAAGGGCTACGTGGTGTACAGCATCGCCAAGGCGGGCCTGGTGGCGCTGACGCGCGCGCTGGCGCTCGAGCTCGCGCCCGCCGTGCGCGTCAACGCCGTGGCGCCCGGCGCCATCGCCTGGCCGGAGGACGGCCAGTTCGAGAGCGGCGAGCGCGAGCGCATCGTCGCCAGCACGCCGCTCGGACGCACCGGCACGGCCGAAGAAGTCGCGCAGGCGGTGCACTTCCTGTGCGCCGCGTCCTTCGTCACGGGGCAGGTGCTCGCCGTGGACGGCGGGCGCTCGGTCTTCCTGTAGGACTCCACGAACCCCATGCACGTCGTCACCCTGCATCGCGATCCGCGCAAGGAGGCCTACGAGGCGGCCAAGCTCGCCAAGCGCCTGCGGCGCCAGGTGGGCGAGGCGATCGCCGACTACGGCATGATCGAGGCGGGCGACCGCGTCATGGTGTGCCTCTCGGGCGGCAAGGACAGCTACGGCCTGCTCGACGTCCTCATGGCGCTGCGCGAAAGATCGCCCGTGCCCTTCGAGCTGGTCGCCGTCAACCTCGACCAGAAGCAGCCCGGCTTCCCCGCACACGTGCTGCCGGAGTACCTGTCGAGTCTCGGCGTGCCGTTCCGCATCGTCGAGCAGGACACCTACTCGGTGGTGAAGCGCGTGCTGCCCGCGGGCGCGACCCTGTGCTCGCTGTGCTCGCGCCTGCGCCGCGGCGTGCTGTACCGCGTCGCGGGCGAGCTCGGCGCTACCAAGATCGCGCTCGGGCACCACCGCGACGACATCCTCGCCACCTTCTTCCTCAACCTGTTTTTCGGCGGCAAGCTCAAGGCCATGCCGCCCAAGCTGCGGTCGGACGACGGCCGGCACGTGGTGATCCGGCCGCTCGCCTACGCGCGCGAGGACGACCTCGCGGCCTACGCGGAGGAAAAGCGGTTCCCCATCATTCCCTGCAACCTGTGCGGCTCGCAGGAGCACCTGCAGCGCCGCCAGGTGCGCGAGCTCCTGCGCCAGTGGGAAAAGCAGCACCCCGGGCGCGTAGAATCGATCCTCCGGGCGCTCTCCGACGTGCGCCCTTCGCACCTGATGGACCGCAAACTCTTCGATTTCAGCCTGGGAGCCAGCGATGAAGCCGGTTGAGAACGTCCGCCGCGAGGCCGAAGCGCTGGCGGGCATCGTGCCCACCGTCGATCTCGCCGCCGAGGAAGGCCGCAAGGACTTCTATGGGCGCGCGCAGCACCAGCACCTCGCGCCGCTGTGGCGCGTGCTGCACGGCCTGGTCACCGCGACGCCGGTGACGCGCGCGGTGCCCGCGCTGTGGCGCTACGCCGAGGTGCGCCCGTACCTGATGGAAGCCTGCGAGCTGATCGGCGCCGCGGAGGCCGAGCGCCGCGTCATGGTGCTCGAGAACCCGGGGCTCGCGGGCCAGTCGCGCATCACGCAGAGTCTCTTTGCCGGGCTGCAGATCATCCTGCCGGGCGAAATCGCGCCCGCGCACCGTCACGTGGCGAGCGCGCTCAGGTTCATCATCGAGGGCAGCAATGCCTTCACCGCGGTGGCGGGCGAGCGCACGATGATGGAGCCGGGCGACTTCGTCATCACGCCCTCCTGGACCTGGCACGACCACGGCAACGAGGGCTCGGGCCCGATGGTGTGGCTCGACGGCCTCGACATGCACATCGTCAACCTGCTGGCGGCGAGCTTCCGCGAGGACCTGGGCGGCAAGGCGCACAAGCTCGAGCGGCCCGAGGGCGCGGCGCCGGCCGAGTTCGGCAACAACCTGCTGCCGGTGGACGTCACGCACCGCTCGCAGACTTCCCCCATCTTCAACTATCCGTACCGCAAGTCGCGCGAGTCGCTCGATGCGCTGCAGCGCACGCGCGCGCCCGATGCCTGGCACGCCTACAAGATGAAGTACATCAACCCGGTGAACGGCGGCTGGGCGATGCCGACCATCTCCACCTGGCTGCAATTGCTGCCCAAGGGCTTCAGGACGGCGCCCTACCGCTCGACCGACGGCGCGATCTTCACGGTGGTCGAGGGCCGCGGCCGCAGCACCGTGGGCGGCGAGACCTTCGACTGGGGGCCGCACGACATCTTCGTCGCCCCGAGCTGGTCGGAGCACACGCACCAGGCGTCGGAGGACGCGGTGCTGTTCATCTATTCCGATCGCGTGATCCAGGAGAAGCTCGACATCTGGCGCGAGTCGAAGGAGAAGGCTTGAGGCGGCGCGTGCTCGTCGCCGCGGGTCTGGCGCTCGTGCTGGCGATCGGCGTGGGCGCGATCGCGCGCGCGCAGCAGGACTGGCGCACGGCGAGCCGCGAGCCGGTCGGCCTCGCGCCCG
>DATFEJ010000233.1:0-15879 GCA_035251235.1 Burkholderiales bacterium | reverse complement strand
TGCCTGCCTGCGTGCTCACCTTCGAGCCGCATCCGCGCGAATTCTTCACGCCGGCCACGGCGCCGGCGCGGCTCACACGCCTGCGCGACAAGCTGGAGCTGATGGCCGCGCTGGGGGTGAGCCGGGTGCATGTGGCGCGCTTCGACGCGCGGCTGGCCGCGCTCACGGCCGAGCGCTTCGTCGAGGACATCGTGGCGCATGGCCTGCGCGCCGCCTGGCTGCTGGTCGGGCGCGATTTCCGCTTCGGCGCCAAGCGGGGCGGAGACTTTGCGCTGCTCGAGCGGCTCGCTGGCAGCCACGGCTTCGAGCTGGAAGCGATGCCCGAGGTCGCGCTGCAGGGCGAGCGCGTCTCCAGTTCCGCGGTGCGCGCGGCGCTGGCCGCGGGCGAGCTCGCGGCCGCGCAGCGGCTGCTCGGCAGGCCCTTTGCCATGAGCGGGCGGGTGGCGCACGGCGAGAAGCTGGGGCGCGAGCTGGGCTTTCCCACCGCCAACGTCGTGCTGCGCAGGCGCCCGGCGCTGGCAGGCATCTTCGTGGTCGAATGCCAGCTCGAAGGCGAGACGCAGTGGCGGCCCGGGGTGGCGAGCGTGGGCCGGCGCCCCACGGTGAATCCCACCGCGGCGCCGCTGCTCGAGGCGCACCTGCTGGACTACGCCGGGGACCTCTACCGGCGGCACCTGCACGTGCGCTTTCTGCACAAGTTGCGCGACGAGCGCAAGTACGACGACGTGCCGGCCCTGCGCGCGGCGATCGCGGGTGACGCGGCGCAGGCCAGAAACTACTTTGCGAAGAAGACGAATGCCTGACTACAAGAAGACGCTCAACCTCCCCGACACGCCGTTTCCGATGCGCGGCGACCTCGCCAGGCGCGAGCCGCAATGGGTGAAGCAGTGGCAGGAGAAGGGCGTCTACCGGCGCCTGCGGCAGGCCGCCGCCTCGCGCCCGAAGAAGTTCGTGCTGCACGACGGCCCGCCCTACGCCAACGGCGACATCCACATCGGCAAGGCGGTGAACAAGATCCTGAAGGACATGGTGGTGAAGTCCAAGTCGCTCGCCGGATTCGACGCGCCCTACGTGCCGGGCTGGGACTGCCACGGCATGCCGATCGAGGTGCAGATCGAGAAGCAGCACGGCCGGAACCTGCCCACTGCCGAAACGTTGCGCCTGTGCCGCGCCTACGCCGCCGAGCAGATCGAGCGGCAGAAGGCGGACTTCCGGCGCCTCGGCGTGCTGGGCGAATGGGACAACCCCTACCAGACGATGGCGCCGCGCAACGAGGCCGACGAGATCCGCGTGCTCGGCAAGCTGCTCGAGAAGGGCTATGTCTACCGGGGACTCAAGCCCGTCAACTGGTGCTTCGACTGCGGCTCGGCGCTCGCCGAGGCCGAGGTCGAATACGAGGATCGCAAGGACCCGGCGGTGGATGTCGGCTTCGCCTTCGTGGAGCCGGAAAAGGTGGCCCGAGCGTTCGGCCTCAAGCAGCTCCCCGCCAAGGCCGGCTACGCCGTGATCTGGACCACCACGCCCTGGACGCTGCCGGCCAACCAGGCGCTCAACGTCCATCCGGAATTCACCTACCACCTGGTGGATACGGAAAAGGGCCTGCTGATCCTCGCGGCCGACCTGCAGGAGGCATGCCTCGCGCGCTACAGGCTCGCCGGCAAGGTGCTTGGCGCCTGCAAGGGAGCCGCACTGGAGCACATCCGCTTCCGGCACCCGATCTACGACCGCACGGCGCCCGTGTACCTGGGCGAGTACGTCACGCTCGACTCGGGCACCGGCATCGTGCATTCGTCGCCGGCGTACGGCGTTGAGGACTTCGACTCCTGCCGCCGCTACGGCATGAAGGATGCCGAGATCCTCGCGCCGGTGATGGGCGACGGCAAGTACGCTTCGTCGCTGCCGCAATTCGGCGGTCTGTCGATCTGGGATGCGAATCCGAAGGTGGTGAAGGCGATCGAGGCGCAAGGAGCGCTGCTCGCCGTGGACTGGAAGTTCACCCACAGCTACATGCACTGCTGGCGCCACAAGACGCCCATCATCCTGCGCGCCACCACGCAGTGGTTCGCGGGCATGGAGCAGGTGCCGGGGTTCCGGGGTGTAAAGCCCAGGGAGACCCTGCGCGTCATTGCGCTGCGCGAAATCGAGAAGACGAAGTTCTTCCCCGCTTGGGGCCAGGCGCGGCTGCAGGGCATGATCGCCAACCGGCCGGACTGGACGCTGTCGCGCCAGCGCCAGTGGGGCACGCCCATGCCGTTCTTCATGCACAGGGAAACCGGCGAGCCGCACCCGCGCACCCTCGAACTGCTGGAGGAGGTCGCCAAGCGGGTGGAGAAGGGCGGCATCGAGGCCTGGCACACGCTGAAAGCCGAGGAGCTGCTCGGTGCCGAGGCGCCCCAGTACGAGAAGAGCCGCGACACGCTCGACGTCTGGTTCGACTCCGGCTCGACGCACCAGACGGTGCTGCGCGGCTCGCACGCGTTCCTCGGATTTCCCGCGGACATGTACCTGGAGGGCTCGGACCAGCACCGCGGCTGGTTTCATTCCTCTTTGCTCGTGTCCTGCATGATGAATGGCGAGGCGCCCTACGGCTCGCTCCTCACGCACGGCTTCGTGGTGGCAGGCGACGGGCGCAAGATGTCCAAGTCGCTCGGCAACACGATGGCGCCGCAGGAGATCGCGAACACGCTGGGCGCGGAGATCCTGCGCCTGTGGGTCGGCTCCACGGACTATTCGGGGGAGTTGTCCATCTCTCAGGAGATACTGAAGCGGGTGGTGGAGAGCTATCGGCGCATCCGCAACACGCTGCGCTTCCTCCTCGCCAATACCTCGGACTTTGACGCTGCGACGGACGCGGTGCCCGTCGCGCAGATGGTGGAAATCGACCGCTACGCGCTCGCGCTGCTTGCCCGGCTGCAGGACGGCGTGCGCAAGGACTACGAGGCCTACCAGTTCCACCTCGTCGTGCAGAAGCTGCAGTCGTTCTGCTCGGAGGAGCTTGGCGCGTTCTACCTCGACATCCTCAAGGACCGGCTCTACACCTGCGCGGCGACGTCTGCCGCGCGCCGCTCGGCGCAGACCGCGCTCTGGCACACCGCGCAGTGCCTCATGCGCCTCATGGCACCGATCCTCAGCTTCACGGCCGAGGAGGCGTGGCAGGTGATGATGCGCAGCGAGGACAAGAGCGTCTTCGAGGAGGTCTACCACGCGCTTCCCGATCACGGCCTCGCGCCCGCCGCGCTCGAGGACTGGCAGGAGATCCGCCGCGTGCGCGAGCTGGCCGCGAAGAAGGTGGAGGAAAAGCGCGAGGCGAAGCAGGTCGGCTCCTCGCTCGCCGCGGAGCTCGACGTGCACGCCGGCGGCCGAACCTACGAGGCGCTCGCGCGCCTGGGCGAGGACTTGCGCTTCGTCTTCATCACCTCGCGCGCGACGGCGCATCGAGCCGATGGGGCCGAGGTGAGCGTGCAGGTGACGCCGAGCGCGCACGCCAAATGCGAGCGCTGCTGGCACTACCGCGCCGACGTCGACGACGCCGGCCTGTGCGGCCGCTGCCGCAGCAACCTGGACGGTCCGGGAGAGCCGCGCACGCATGCGTAGCGCGTGGCCCTGGTTCGCCGCCGCGGCGGGCGTGGTGCTCGCCGACCGCCTTGCCAAATGGCTGATGCTCGGCTGGCTGCGGCCCGGCGAGAGCGTCGAGGTCACGGGCTTCTTCAACCTGGTGCTGGTCTACAACCGTGGCGCGGCCTTCAGCTTTCTTGCCGGCGCGCCCGGCTGGCAGACGCCGTTCTTCGTCGCGGTGGCGCTCATCGCCTCCGGCGTGGTGAGCTGGCTGCTCCTGCGCCATCCGCGCCAGCGCCTGCTGTGCGCCGGGCTCGCGCTGATCCTCGGCGGGGCGCTCGGCAACCTGTGGGATCGCCTCGCCTGGGGCGCGGTCGCCGACTTCCTCGACTTGCACGCGTTCGGCTGGCACTGGCCGGCGTTCAACGTCGCCGACTCGGCGATCACGGTGGGCGCGGCCCTGGTGATCGTCGAGGGCTTCCTGCGCAAGGACTAGAATGGCGGGCATGGAAATCCTGCTCGCCAATCCACGCGGCTTCTGCGCCGGGGTGGAGCGCGCCATCGACATCGTCGAGCGGGCGCTCGAGCAGCACGGCGCGCCGATCTACGTGCGCCACGAGATCGTGCACAACCGCTTCGTGGTCGACGACCTGCGCGCCAAGGGCGCGGTGTTCGTCGAGGAGCTGGAGGAAGTGCCGCCGGGCGCCACCGTAATCTTCAGCGCGCACGGCGTGTCCAAGGCGGTGCGCGCCGACGCCGAGCGGCGCGGCCTCAAGGTGTTCGACGCCACCTGCCCGCTGGTGACCAAGGTGCACGTCGAGGTGGCGAAGATGCTGCGCGAGGGCTTCGACATCGTCATGATCGGCCATCGCGGCCATCCCGAGGCGGAAGGCACGATGGGCCAGGCGGTGCACCGCATGCATCTCGTGGAGACGGTCGAGGACGTCGCCGGTCTCGCTCTCGCGCCGGACGCCAAGCTGGCCTACGTCACGCAGACCACGCTCTCGGTGGACGACGCCCAGGCAATCGTCGCCGCGCTCAAGGCGCGCTATCCGCAGATCCGCGGCCCCAAGCGCGACGACATCTGCTACGCCACGCAGAACCGCCAGGACGCGGTCAAGCTCCTGACCCCGCAGTGCGAGGTGGTGATCGTGGTGGGCTCGCCCAACAGCTCGAACTCCAACCGCCTGCGCGAGGTGGCGCAGAAGATGGGCGCGGCGGCGTACATGGTGGATACCGCTGCGGACCTGCGCCCGGAATGGATCGCCGGCTGCCGGCGGGTGGGCGTCACCGCGGGCGCCTCGGCCCCGGAGGTGCTGGTGCAGGAGGTGGTGGAGCGCCTGAAGGCGCTGGGGGTCGCGAGCGTGCGGCAGCTCGACGGCATCACCGAGCGCGTGGTGTTCACGCTGCCGCGCGAGCTGGCGCGGCGCTAGCGCGCGCCTAGTCCCCGAAGGTCACCTCGATGCGCATCCGGCTCGGCGCCGGCTTGCCCTTGCGCATGCCGGGCGTGTAGCGCGCGGCCGAGAACGCCTTGACGGCGGATTGCTCGAAGCGCCCCACGGGCTCGGCGCGCACGACGCTTACCCGGTCGACCTTGCCCGAGAGCGACACGAACACGTCGAGCACCACGCGTCCGCGGATGCCCGCAGGCAGATCCCTCGGGTACTCGGGCATGACGTGCGTCTTGATCTGCGGTCGCACGTCGAGCTGGCGCGGCGGCCAGTAGTGCGTGGCCGCCGCCTGCGCCGCCCCTGCCCACAGGAGCAGGGCGAGGGCGCCCGCCTGCAAGAGGGGGACGCCGCCGCTCACTGGTCGGCGTTCAACTCGCGCCAGCCCACGCGCCGGCCCTGGAAGCTGGTGGGCGCGATCGGCGTTTCCACGGCGCGCTGCTGGTTGTCGGCCGTGGTCACCACGGTGACGACCTTGCCGCCCGGCAGCTGGATCACGTTGATGCCGACCACCACCGAGCCCGTGACCTTCTGGCTGACCGCGTCGGCCGTGGCGCCGGCGACGAAGCTGCCGGTCTTGAAGTCGAAGACGTTGATCCAGCCCGTGCCGCCGGCCACGCAGGTGTCGGTCGAGGGCACGTTGGACGGCACGACCAGCGAGCCGAGCTGCAGCTGCGGGTCGACGCTGACGCGCTCGCCCGAGTCCGGCAGCTCGACGTACCAGCCGCGCATCGCGAGATTGGACCAGTCCACGCTCTTTGGCGTATCGATGGTGCGCGTCGTGGAGTCGACGGTCTTGATGACCTGCTCGGTGAGCGGCGTGCGATTGGTGACCACGACGTTGCCCGCCAGGTCGTCGGCGATCGCGTACACGGTCTGCTCGCTGGCGTCGCTTTTGTCGGACACGCCAAGGAAGCGGCCGGTGCCGACGAAGATCACGCGCCGGTTCTGGATCAGGCCGAGCTCCGGCTTGGTGGTGACCGGCTGGGCGTTGCCGCCGCCGTCCTTCAGCGTCGCGACCAGGACCGCCTTGAGGTACGTGCTGCTGGTGTCGTCCAGGTCGAAGCGCCACAGGTTGCCCTTCATGTCGCCGCCGTACACCGCGAGCGTGGTGTTGTCGGTGTTCGAGGCGTCCACCCAGTTGTTGATCTTCGCCAGGCCGCTCGGATCGGCGTCGGCGTAGCTTGCACCCGACGTGCCGGCGTCGCCGGCATCAGTGCCGATCTTGTGCAGGATCCGGCCGGTCACCGCGTCGAGCACGTACAGGTAGCCCTTGCCATCGCCCATGCGGTTGGTGGTCAGCGGCTCCAGGCCCGTATTGTTCAGGCCGGAGGTGACGATCACCACCCAGCGGCCGGAGCCCTTGAGCTTGGTGATCACCGGGTTGCCGTACGACAGGCCGAGATCGCAGTCGTCCGTGGCACCGATCGCGGTGCTGCTGGTCGTCACAACGTGGCTGCCACCCGTAGTGTCCACGCTCATGGAATTCGTGGCGCACGAGGTCGTGCCGGGCAGGCGCACCCTGAATTCCCACATCGCGCGCGGCTGCAGCGGGTTGGTGACGTCGAGGGCGTAGAAGCCGCGTCCGCCCGAGTTCAGCCCGCCGACCAGCACCGTGCGCCAGTCGTTCAGGCCGGCGCAGGGCGTCGACAGGCAGATGTCGCCGACCACCGGCGAGCCGTCGACGAAGTAGCGGTGAACGTAGGGGATCGAGGCGAGCTTGTGGATCGTCGGCAGCACGGTGCGCGGAATGTAGGCCCAGCGCTCGGCGCCGTTGCCGGCGTTGTTGCCGGTGGAGAACGTGTCGTCGCTCGTCTCGGGGGTCGCGATGCCGCCCGTCTGGTAGTACGGGTTGTTGTGCACGTCGGTCTCGATCGCGTGCAGCATGCCGTCGTTGGACGAGATGTACACCGTCGGACGCCGCACCACGGTCGGCGCCGGGAACTGCGCGGCCGGGCAGGTGACCGTGGCGGTGCCCTGCGTGCACATCTTGAAGTCCGAGTAGCCGGCGTCGCTGTAGCTGAACGGCGCGCCTTTCACGTACGAGGGCTGCGCGTTGATGATGTCGCCGAGCAGGGCCGAGCGCTCGCGGAACAGGTCCGTGGCGGACACGGCGCCCTGGTCCTCGAACGCCTGGTGACCGCGCAGGTAGTTGACGAGGTTCTCCTGTGTGGCATTGGGCAGCTGCGCCACGCTGTAGCCCGAGTACTGCGGCAGCAGGGTCGCCTTGAAGAGCAGGAGCTCCGTCGGCGTCAGGCCGAGTCCGTCGTTGCACCACGGGCTGCCGACGGCCACCGGCATGCAGAAGTGCTTCATGCCGTTGCCGACGTCGGCGGTGCTGGTGGACAGGTACGGGTCGCTCGGGTCGAAGGTATAGATCCTGCGGCTGGTGTGCGCGCGCGTGTTCAGCAGCGCCTGCGCCGACCACAGCTCGACGAACGAGATCGCGCCCGCGGACAGGTCGATGGTGCGCGCCTTGACGTCGCCCGTCCAGGACTGCGTCTGGTACTGGGCGGTGAAGGCGAAGTTGTCGCCCGCCACCGGCTGCAGGTTCGAGGTGGCCGCCGCCGCGCCCGCGCCCACGCGCTGCTTGAGGGCGTTCAGGGTGTCGGTCAGGCTGGAGGCCAGTTCCTGCGGGTTGGAGGCGCTGAAGAAAACGCCCCGGCCATTCACCGCCGCGTGCCACAGGTCGTCCAGCGACTGCGGCGAATCGGCCACCGGGTTCGGCCAGCTTCCCGCCAGCGTGCCTTGCTTGATGGCGTGGAAGTCGCCGGCGCCCGCAGTGTCGTAGTCGCTGCGGTAGCTGAGCGTGCCGTCCAGGCCGAGGCCCAGCGTGAACGTGGTCATGTGCTGGTGCGCGGCGAAGTCCTTCTGCGTGGTGGGCACGTTGTCCGCCGACACGTCGGTGCCGAGGTCGTTCTTCGCGCCGGCCGGGCGCAGGTCGGTCTTGTAGTAGTACAGCGCCACGTCCGCGAGGCCGACCGTGCTGTCGTCGCCGCCGTCGTACACCCCCTGCGATTGCAGGGAATACGGCCCGGCATTGACGTTGTCCTGCTGGTCCATCGCCGAGTTGTTGACCTTACGGCCGATGTTCGTGCTGCCGTTCCATGCCGAATTGACGGTCGTCCAGTAGCCGTCCGTGGACAGGATGGCGAAGTTCGGCTGGCAGGACACTTCGACGGGATCGTCGGCGCTCGGAATGCCGTCGTTGATGGCGTCGAACTGTCCGGCGTACAGGCGTCCGACGCGCGACAGTGCTTCGCGCAGCGGCGTGCCGCCGCTCGGGTTCTGCGCGTAGAACTTGGTGTACCAGTTGCCCTTGTGCGTCAGGTCGAAGTCCTGGATCCTCAGGTACCGGTTGGCGCTGACG
Source organism: Burkholderiales bacterium (assembly GCA_035251235.1). GTDB lineage: Bacteria > Pseudomonadota > Gammaproteobacteria > Burkholderiales > SG8-39 > JAABQT01. The sequence continues at coordinate 7,506 of DATFEJ010000233.1, read as the reverse complement.
GGCGACTGCGGGTTGATCGTGATGAAGCCGACCCGGTAGGTGTCGTCGATGGGCAGGAAGGCGCGCCCGGCGGCCGTCTTCATCATCTGCATGCGCGTGCGATAGTACGCATACCAGTTGGCGAAGTTGGACATCTCCTCCGCGTAGGTGCAGGTCGAGCCCGCGCAGTCGATGCGCGTGGACGCCTTCGTGTAGCTGTTGTTGGCCGGCACGATATCCACGCGCGAGAATTGCCCCGTGCCGAGGCGCAGGTCGAAGTTGCCCGTGGTCGGATCCTGGGCGCCAGCCGTGCCCGCGCTCAGCGCCAGTATGATCTTGGCGTTCACGCCGCCGGAGAAGGCGGTCGTGCCGTAGTTGCCGCCGGTCTTGACGACCGTGATCGCGCGGGTGTTCATGGATTCGCCGAGCAGCGCCGGCGCGCGCACGTTGACCAGGTCGCTGCCCGTCGACCAGGTCGCGCTGAAGCCAGTGCTTGCGGTGGCCTGGTTGATGCAGGCGTAGATGCCCTCGGCGAGGCTCACGCGCTCGGCGCCCGAGTTGGTGCCGGTGTTGGCGCGCAGCCGGTTGCCGTAGGTGCCGCCGCCCACCGCGGAGACGCTGTTGGTCCCGGTGAACGAGCAGGTCGGGCTCATGATGTTGACCGTGCCCAGCGTCGGGTGCGGAATCTGGACGGTTTCCACGTACACGGCGGTGTTGCTGCCGCTGCTGTTGACGTCGATCACGCCCACCGCCCCCACAATGCCGGTCTCGGTCGAGGAGTAGCCAAACGTCTTGCCGTTCTCGGAGATGCCCACGCCGACCGAAGTGACAATCACGGTGCTGCCGGAAACGGCTGCCGTGTAGTCGGGCGTGGACACGTGCGCGTTGATGGCGTCGCGGAGCTGCACTGCCATCGCGCTCGTCGAGCTGCCTCCCGCCGCAACCGGCGCGGCGATGATCGGCACGCTGCCCAGCGTGAGGCTGGAAATGCTCTCGCCGAGCATGGCCTGCGTGACGGTCAGCGTGCCGGTCGCCGGGGTGGCTGGGATGTTCACCACACGGTTCTGCGTGACGCCGAGGTGCTTCGGCCAGCGGAAGTTGCCCACCTTCTTGCGCTGGCAAGTGAGCAGCGTACCCGCGTCCGAGCACCAGCGCGGGCCGGAGAACACGTGCTGTGGCGTGAGCGCCGCGCCGGCAGCGCAGTTCACGAGCTCGCTGTCGGTGCAGAACTCGGGCGCGACGTACTTGTGCACGTTGGGATCGACCGAGCTGCCGCTGACGCAAGATCCCGCGTCGAGCGTGGCGGTCGAGCACCACTGCGCGGACTGCATGCGGTAGTAGTACGGGCTGCCGTAGCGGAACTTGACGTTGCTGAAACTGCCGCCGTAGCCGGTCGAGGTATCGTTCAGTCCGCGACTGAACTCCCAGTTCGGGTAGCTGTAGGCGGAGTTGACGCGGCAATTGGTCGTGTCGGTGGCGGAGTCGCCGGTGCTCTTGCACCAGGCGCGATCGGGGTAGTTCGACACCAGGTTCTCGCTGGTCGAAGACTGGCCGCGCTGGTTGTCCTGCTGCGTCCCGTACGGATCAGTCGGCACGGATGTCCAGTTGCTGGTGTTGCTTGCGTTCATGCTGTTCATCTCGTTACCGTCCTTGTCGATCGCCGGACGGTAATAGATGGCGGGGTTGTAGTACTGCTTGTTGAAGTCCGAGCTCATGTACGGCGGGTCGCCCGGGATGCAGTGGTCCGGCCTGCCGGTAATCGAGCCGCTGCTGTCGTCGAAGTCCTGCGAGGAACCGAAGCCGCTTGTCGGGCCCCGGTCGCCGGCGTCGAAGCACGACGCCGTCCGGCTTGGAGTGGAGCCGCTGGGCTGGTCGTCGTCGACATAGTCCGGGCTGTAATCCCAGTCCATGGAGCCAGAGTCGTCCAGGATGAACATGATGTTCGGCCGCACGCCCGAAGCCGCCTGCGTGAGCGGCTCGTTGGCGATGTCGGTATTGGCGCCCAACGCCGGCCACGTCGCGCCGAGCAGACCGGCGAGGACGAGACTGAGCTGACTATGTCGGAAGGCGGAACGTGGTTTCATGGCGTGCCTCTTGATGCTGCGGTCAGTTCACCATCACTTGGACGTAACTCACGGTGTTGCGCGGCCCCGTCACTCTTGCGGTAATGCGGTAGTAGATCTGCGACGTGCTGGGCAGCGCGGCGCCGCCATAGGTGGCTCCGCCCTTGGTGCTGTCGGCGGTGCCGCCCGTGGTGGTGCGCACGCAGTTCACGGACCCGGGGTTGCCCGCCAGGTCGCACATGCGGTGGATGATGTACCGCACCTGGTTGCCGGCAGGGTCCGCGCCGGCGTCGAACGAGTTGTTGTCCCAGTCGAAGTCCGGCCGCGACGGGTCGGTGGCGGTGAAGTCCAGCCCCGACTGCATGGCGGCGGAGTAGCGCTTGGTGGCGGCGTCGTCGTTGTACAGGTCGGCGGCGTTCTGCAGTTGCAGCCAGGCGCGCGCCTCCTCCACGGCCCAGTCGCCGCCGTGCGTGGCGTTCTGCTTGAAGGCGAGGTTGCCGGCGATGAGGTTGGCCGTGTCCACGCCGCGGATGAGCGCGACACCGGCGAGCGACATCGCCACCAGCACGATCAGGGCGATGAACAGCACCGCGCCGCGCTGGCGCAGACGGGAGGACTGGTCGGAGCTCATCCCTGCCTCCAGATCATGTTGCGCAGCGGTACCACGGTCTCGAAGACGCGATAGCCGTAGCAGCGCGCCGGGTTGGCCGGGTCGGTGAAATCTCCCGGCGCGGGAAAGGCTTGCCCGTTCGCCCAGGCCGGCGCGGCGGTGGTTGCGGTGCACGGGTCGCCGGAGGTTTCGGGCCGCACGAAATGCTCGCTGCGCGCCAGCACGCCGACACGGACGGACAGCACCTGCTGCCACTCGGTGGCGTTGGCCGGAGCGACGTTGTCGTAGCTGTCCACGATGCCGTCGTTGGCCACGAACACGGCATTGGCGACGGTACCGTTGTCGGCGCCGTTGTCCTTGCCGTACTCGGCCTGCAGGTCGACGATGTTGTCGACCACCGGGATCGCCGCGGGCGTATAGGCGGGCACCACCGTGGACGAGGTCGAAGTGAACAGGCTCGCGACCTGCAGCGCGCTGTTGTTGATCGAATAGGTATTCACCACCGGGCGCCCGAGGTTGAAGACGAGCGAGTTGACCGCGAACGCCGGCAGCGCGCCGCCGCCGGCGGGGTTGTAGGGGGCGTTGACGCTCGCCGCATGCTGCAGCGTCCCGCCGGTCACGCCGCTCACCTGGATCAAGGCGCAGGTGGTGCCCTGCGTGAGGACGATCAGGTCGCCGGGGTCGTTGGAGAACCCTTGCGAGTTGTCCACCTCGATGTCCGCGCCCGAGGAGGCCATGGTCTTGCTGAGCGTCGCGGGGATGACGCGCTCCGTGCCCGTGCCGTACATGACGGTGATCGTGTCCGGGCCCGCGCCGCCGTCGGCGATGGCCACCGGCACCGGCTGCAGCAGCGGCAGGCCGCCGCCCGGCGGGTTGGAGTAGTCGCCGTTGTAATACCAGCGCAGGCCGCTGCAGCCGAGCACCGAGGACCACGCGAAGCCCCAGCCGCCCATGCGCGCGTCGCGCTCGATGGTGAACAGCGCCAGCGCGCCGTTGGTCTGCGCGCCGCCGGCGCTGGTGGTGGAGCGCTTGTAGCTCTCGTTCACGAGGTAGGTCTGCGTGATGACGACGATGCCGATCAGCCCGATGGCCATGGCGATCAGGATCTCCATGAGCGACATGCCAGCGACGCGCGTGCGCGGGGCGAAACGGACCGGAAGCGGGCGCATCATGGCTAGGAGTTGTTGATCTGCGCGACCACGGAGAATTGGCGCTGCGCGCTGTCCGCGCCGGGCATCTGCCAGAAGACGGTGACCGTCACCTGGTTGCCCGCCACCTCGATCTCGGGCGAATTGGCGCCGCCGGGCACGACGCTCGGCAGCACGCCGGCCACCTGCGTGCGCCAGTTGAGCATCTGCTGGCTGGCGCCGGCGGTGGTGTCGTACGCGGCGAGGTTGGCGCGATCGACCCACATCTGGCCGATGATCTGGTTGGCGAGGTAGGCGGCCTCGTTGCGGTACTTGGCCTCGACCGTGTTGCGGATCGACTGCGCCTGCAGGCCCATGAGCGCCAGGATGCCGATCGAGAAGATGAGGATGCCGACCAGCGCCTCGAGCAGCGCCACGCCCGATTGCTTGCTTTTCATCAGCATCTCCTCGGGTCGGTCGGGTCGGTCACCGCCGGGTCGCACATCTTGGCCTCGCCGCCCAGCGAGATATTGATGCGCAGGCAGCGCATGTCGCCGCCGTCGACGTGCTCGCAGCTGCCGCCCGTCGGGTTGCTGATGGCGAGCTGCGTCATGTTGGCCGCGCCGCCCGGGCTGGTGACGCGGCCCAGACCGTTGAAATGCACGGTGCCGGCGGTCGCCGCGGAGACCACGGCGCGCGGCGTGCCTTCGCTGCCCGAGCGCGTCTGGATGATGCGCGGCGCGGCGACGTCGGAGGGCGCCTGGTCGCAGGCGCCGCTCGGGTCGTCGAGGCTCACCACCCAGCTGGTGCCCGCCTGCGCGATCACGCAGCCCGCGGTCAGGTTGCTGACCAGCTGGAAGCGCACGATCTGGTTGCGCCGCACGGCCTCGACACGCGCCAGCGTCAGCCCGGCGAGCATGGTTTCGCCCGCCGTGCGGATCTGCGAGTTGTTCAGCCAGAGCGCCATGTTCGGCAGGCCGATGGCGAGCAGGACGCCCATGATCGCGAGGCCGATCAGCACCTCGATCAGCGACATGCCCGACGGGCGGGGACGCGCGATCAGCACTGGCTGCCCTTCCTCGTCACCCAGCAGGTGGCGTTGGAGACAAAGCCCGCGTTGGCCATTTTCGAGCCCGCGGTGACCACCGTCTGGCGCACATTGTTCTCGTTGATCGAGAACACGATGCCCTCGAGGTCCGTGCCGGCCTTGCCGGTGGCCCGGATCTCGAAGGCCGTCGCGCTCGGCGCCGCCGGGCACGCGAAATCGAAGTACTTGACCTGCGCCGCGGAGGCGCCGGTCGGTGCGCACAGCGCCGCGCTGTAGGTGCGCGCGTCCTGGAAGCGCTGCTCCTGCTTGACGCGCAGGTCGGCGAGCATCGAGTGCGCCTCGACGAGCTTGCTGCGCGTGAGGTAGCTGGTGTACGACGGCAGCGCGATCGAGGCGAGGATGCCGAGAATGACGACCGTGATCAGCAGCTCGATCAGCGTGAATCCGCTTGCAGAACGCATGTTGCCTCCTGTCGACGTGGTAATCGTAGGCGGGCGCCGCGCACCGGGCAAAGACGGGCGACCGGCGGCCGGAAAGGCGGCGCGAGCGGTTTTTCCCGTCGCGTCACCGTGATAATTGCATCACAGGCGGTGCCTGCCGCGACGCGGAGTGGCATATAATTCACGCATTCTTGCCGTGTAATGCCGTGTAATGCTGGTGTAGCTCAGCTGGTAGAGCAACTGATTCGTAATCAGTAGGTCGCCCGTTCGAGTCGGGCCACCAGCACCAAACACATTCTTGCAAATGGCCGCGCGCATCCTGGTGGTGGACGACGACGAAAGCCTGCGCGAGCTGCTGCGGATGCACCTGGCGTCCGCCGGCTACGAAGTGCTGGTGGCGCCCGACGCCATCGCGGCGGGCTACATCGTCCTCAAGTCGCCGCCGGATCTCATTATCACCGACGTCAACATGCCGCACATGGACGGCTTCGAGTTCGTGGCGGCGTTGAAGGGCGACCGCAGCCTGCCCAACATCCCGGTCATCTTCCTCACCTCGGTGGACGACGGCGACGCGCGCGGCAAGGAGCTCGGCGCGGTCGGCTACATCACCAAGCCGGTGCGCGCCGACCGGCTGCTGTCGATGGTCGCGCAGCACGTGCCGGGCGGGGCGATCCCGATAGGTTGAGCCCCACGCGCTAGCTTCGCGGGGCGCAGTCGTGCAGCGTCGCGCCCTCGAACCCCTTGGCCAGCTCGCCGAGCCGCGCCTGCAAAGCGGTGTCGGCGTCGCGCACCTGGAACCAGACTTTCGGCACGCGCGTCTCGCGCGGGCTGATCACGGCGGAGCGGACCCCCTTCTCCTGCAGCGCGGCGAGGTGCGCCTTCGCTGCCTCGGCGGTCGTGAAGACGCCGAGCGACAGCGCCCACTGGGTCGGCCCGGCATCCTGCACGACGAAGAAATCCTGCACACCGAGCTTCTTGAGCTCCGCGGCCTTCTTCAGCGCGCTCGCGCGGTTGCCCTGCGGCGGCATGTGCACCCACCAGCCCGCCGTCTCCTCGCCGCGGTACTGCGCCAGCCGCGCGCCGAGATTGAGCTGCTCGAGCTCCTTGGCCGCGCGCGAGGAATCCGCCGGGCTGAAGCTGCCCCATTCCAGGCACGCGACCGTGGCTGCCGCGCGTGGCGCTTCCGCAGGGGCCGGCCGCGGCGCTTCCGGCGAGGGCTTCAGCTTGGCCGCCGGCGCCGGTGTGCGCGCGAGCTCGCTCTCGTTGACGATGCGCAGCTTCTGCGGCTCGATTTCGCGCGTCATCGGCCGCGCGTCGATCGCCGGGTCGGGCGGCGACAGGTAGCGCATCCACGCGAAGACGCCGATGTTGGCGGCGAGCAGCAGAAGGAACGCGAGCCTCACGACCAGGCGATCCGCGCGAGGCCTTCCAGCACGAGGTTTTCCACGTAGCGGCAGGGAATGTCGAGCTGCTCGATCAGCGCGTGACCGGCGCCGCCCGACACCAGGCACTGCGCGCCGGCGCCCGCGCGCCGGTACATGCGCTCCACGGCGCCCGCCTGCGCGTGGCGGCAGCCCGTCTCGATGGCGTCGATGGTATTGCGCGGCAGCGGCACGAAGCGCCCCTCCTGCAGCGGCAGGCGCCCGGTGTGCTCGTGCAGCACGAACCTCATCAGGTCCACGCCCGGCAGGATCAGCCCGCCGAGGAACTCGCCCTCCGCGGACAGCAGGTCGGCGGTGGTCGCCGTGCCCGCGTTGACCACCAGGCAGTGGCCGCGGTGCAGCGCGCGCGCGGCGACCAGCGAGGCCCAGCGGTCGGCGCCGAGCTGCTCCGGGCGCTCGTAGCGGCTCTTTACCCCGCAGCGCTCCGCCTCGCCCGTCAGCCAGAAAGGCTCCGCCTCGAAGATGCTCGTCCAGTTGACGAGCAGCTGGTGCGCGCCTTCGCCGGCCACGTTGGAGATGACGATGCGCTCCGGGTTCTCGTGCGTCGCGGCGAAGGGGTTGATGTCGTGATTGGAGGCCGCGAACTCGATGAGCGAGACGGTGGCGAGGCTCGACCAGGCGCTGCCGTCGTGCCAGCCCCACTTGACGCGCGAGTTGCCCGCATCGATGGCGAGGATCATGCGGCCGACACCACGCGGCCGTTGTGCACCGTGCGCAGTCCGCGGCGCGTGCGCAGCTGCAGCGCGCCATCGGGCGCGACGCCGGCCGCGGTGCCCGCCACGGTGCGCCCGTCCTCC
>DATFEJ010000130.1:0-2858 GCA_035251235.1 Burkholderiales bacterium | reverse complement strand
GCTCGCCGAGCCCGCGGCGCAAGCCGCGATCCGCGAGCGCATCCGCGCCGAGCTGCCCACGCTCGCGCGCTTCTTCCACGCCGACGCCTACGTGCTGGGCAAGCTCATGTCCGCCGCGCAGTCGCTGGTGGACGAGGTGCGCGCGGACCCGGCGCACCCGCTGCGCGCCGAGCTGCGCGGCTTCGTGCTCGGGCGCTTCGGCGAGTTCCTCGCCTCGGCGGGCGAGCGCCTGCAGGGCGACGAAGCGTTCCGCGGGCGGCTCAACCGCTGGCTCGCCACGCGCGCCGGCGCGCTCACCGAGACCTACAAGCACGAGGTCGCGTCCTTCGTCTCGGCGCAGGTCAAGTCCTGGGACGCTCGCCGCGCGGCGCGCGCCATCGAGCTGGCGATCGGCAAGGACCTGCAGTACATCCGCGTCAACGGCACGCTGGTGGGCGGGCTGATCGGCCTCGCGCTGTTCGGCGCGACCCGCCTGCTCTGAGAGCGCGCTACCGCGGCCAGTCGCCGTAGGGACGGGTAATGATCTCCAGCAGGTGCCCGCCCGGGTCCTCGAAGTACACGCCGCGCCCGCCGAAGTGGCTGTTGATCCTGCCCTTCGCGCTCTTGCCGGGGTCCGCCCAGTAATCGAGCCCGCGCGCCTTGACGCGCGCGAAAATCGCGTCGAACTCGGCGTCGCTCACCAGGAAGGCGTAGTGCTGCGGCTGGTACGTCTCGTCGGTCTCGAGGATGGCGAGCGTCACTTCGTTCCCGGTCTGCACGTCGAGGAACGGGCCGAAGGCCACCGGCGGGGCGAAGCCGAACACGCTCGAATAGAAATCCGCCGAGGCGCGCTGGTCGCGCGCATGCACGATGGTGTGGTTGAGCTTGACGGTCATGGCGCCCCGAGCCCGCATTCTCGCGCCGCCCAGGCCACGAAGGAAGGGCCGCGCTCCCGCATCCACTGCATCATCGCGCGCGCACGTTCGCGCTCGCCCGCGAGGCAATGGTGGAACACGGTCACGGTCTGTCCCCACGGCGGCAGCGCCATGAAGCGGTCTTTCTCCATGACCTCCGGCCGGCGGCGGTTGGCGAGCGCGTCGATCGCCAGGTGTTGCGCCGCCAGCGGGTCATCCGCGCCCCGGCGCGCGGCGATCTGCGCAACCCGCGCGCCGCTGCCGAGCAGCCATCGGGGTAGTTCGACCAGATCGGTTCCACGGATCAGATCCGCGACGTCGGCCCAAAAGGAATAGTCTGCGCGCCGCAGCTCGGGCTGGAACGCCGCATCGAGGATGCCGCGCCGCCGGAAGCCCTCGCGGCTCCCGGCGGCGATCTCGGCGGCCCAGCCGCTCGCCGCCAGGCGCTCGCGCCCGCGCTCGGCGTCCATGAGGAATGTGTATGCGGGTGTGCTGGCTTCCGCCTGGAGCGCCGGGCGGATGCGCCGCGGATGGTCGTCCACGAGAGGCGCGATCCCCTCGGTCGCCTCGCGCAGCGCGGCCGCATCGGCCATGAACTGGCCGGCGAGCTGCGCGGGGCCGTCGATGCCCAGGCGCCGGAGCTCGCCGCCGATCGCCTCGACGCCCCACAGGCGCGCGAAGTGCTCGCGCCGCACCGGCGCGAGGCCGCCGTTGCTGCCCAGGAGGATCCAGTCGCGGTTCAGGCCCGACCAGAGCGAGCAGTCCTCGAAGGCGTCGCAGAATGCGCGCACGATGGACAGCGCCTCGTTCTCCAGCACCAGGTACGCCGGCAGCCAGTAGGTGGCGAGGCCGCCCGGGTTGAGGCGCGATTTCATCAGCGCGAAATACTCGCGCGTGTACAGCGATGCGACGCCCGCCATCTTCGGCGGCGGCGGCTCGCCGGTGACCAGGTCGTAGCGCCGCGCGGCGAGCTGCAGGAACAGGCGCGCGTCCTCCACGTGCACGGACACCCGCGGGTCGCGCAAGGGGTGCGTGGCAGCATCCGGAAACACCACCTCGCTCATCTCCAGGATGTCGCGCGAGGTGTCCACCACGTCGATCGCCTTCACCTCAGGCAGGGCGGCAACCGCGCTCGCGGTGGCGCCGACGCCGAAGCACAGGACGAGCGCGCTCTCGATCTTCGGGTGCAGCGCCGCCGGCAGCCAGGCGAACAGCTTCATGTAGCGCTGCACGCCCACGGCGGTGGAGGCCATGGAGTAGGAGTTCGTTACCAGGCGGTGAAACAGCGGCTCGCCGAGGAAGTCGTGCCGCAGGTAGAAGGTCGTCTGCGACAGCCCCTCGCGCGCGGCGACGATGCGCGCGCCGTGGCGCGCTTCCACGTCGCGGTAGTGGGTGCCGGTCATCGCGCCGAAGGGAAAGAGCGCGAGCGCGACGCCGGCGGCGAGCGCCGGCCGCAGGCCGCGCCACCTCGCGCCTTCGTGCGCTGGGATCACGAGCACGATGAGGCCATACAGGAGGGCGAGAAGAAGGAACGAGCGCTCCATGCCGAGGTACGCAAGCAGAACGAACGCGGCAAGGAGCGAGCCCAGCGTCGCGCCGAGGGTGTTGGCGAGCGTGAGCGCGCCGGTGGCGGCGCCGGCATCGTGCATGCGCGCGCGCAGCCGCGCACCGAGCGCCGTGAAGAGAAACCCGGAAAGGAGCGCCACCGGCGCCATGAGGAAGGCGCACAGCAGCGCGGCCGAGGCGACCGATCCGGGCTGCAGCGGCGAAAGGAGCTTCACCAGTGCGCCAAACGCGGCGTAACTGCCCACGACGAGCGCGGCCGCACCCGCCGCCGCCGCGCGCGCCAGGCTCTCCAGACTCGGCGCGAGCCGCGCCGCGGCCAGTCCGCCCAGGCCGATGCCCGTGAGCACCGTGGCGAGCATCACGGCGAAGATGAGGGTGGTGCCATCCACGAAGAGAAGC
>DATFEJ010000253.1:0-4481 GCA_035251235.1 Burkholderiales bacterium | reverse complement strand
CTACGTCGCCGAGGCGCCCGCCGGCGCGGGCGCGGCGCGCGAGATCTGCGAGTTCGTATTGCGCGCGCAGGGCAGCCTGGACGCGCTCCTGGCAAGGTACGCGACGTGAAGCTTTCCTCGACGCGGCTGCTGCCGATCCTGCTGATGGTGACGCTCGCCCTGCTCAGCTTCTGGCTCGAGCGCACGGCGCGCGAGGAGCCCGCGCTCGGCGAGCAGCGCCCGCACGACCCCGACTACACCGTGGAGCGCTTCACCATCACCGACTTCAGCCGGGACGGCACGCCGCTGTCGACGCTCTCGGCGGTGAAGATGGTGCACTACCCCGACGACGACTCCACCGAGCTCGCCGCGCCGCGCCTGGTGCACCAGCGGCCGGCCGAGCCGCGCCTCGTGGTGAGCGCCGACCGCGGCACGCTGTCGCGCGATGCGGCGCAGATCTCGCTCAACGACAACGTCCAGCTGCTGCGCGAGGCAGGCCACGGGCTGCCCGAGGCGCGCGTGCGCACCAGCTACCTGCACCTGGAGCGCGAGCGCGCGCTGGCGCGCACCGATCGCGAGGTGCGCGTCGACGAGCCCGGGCGCACGCTCGTCGGCCGCGGCATGGAGTACGACAACCAGGCCCGGCAGCTGGAGCTGCAGTCGCAGGTGCGCGGCAGCTTCGGGGTGAAACAATAGTGCGCCGCCGATCGGCACTCGCCATCGCCTGCGCGTTGGCCCTGGTGTCTGCCTTTTCGGCCAAGGCCGAAAAGGCAGATCGGGAAAAGCCCACCGAGGTCGAGGCCAACCGCATGACCTCGGACGAGGCGCGGCGCATCAGCATCTTCGAGGGCAAGGTCGTGCTGCGCAAGGGCACGATGGAGCTGCGCGCCGAGCGCATCGTCCTGCGGCAGGATGCCGACGGCTTCGTCTACGCCTCGGCGACCGGCGCGCCGGTGCACTTTCGCCAGAAGAGCGATGCGCGCGGCTCCCAGGAAGGCGTGTGGGTCGAGGCGCAGGCGGCGCGCGTCGAGGTCGACGAGAAGAACGAGCGCGTCGAGCTGCACGAGAATGCGCAGGTGGTGCGCGAGAAGGACGAGGTGCGCGGCAGCTACATCCTGTACGACCAGCGCTCGGAGTTCTTCTCGGTGTCCAACGCCAAGGGCGCGCCGGGCTCGCGCGTCACCGCCACCATCCAGCCGAAGAAGCCGGAAGCCGCCGCGCCCGCGCCGCGCAAGCCCGAGGCGCGCAAGTGAGCCAGCTGCGCTGCGAGCGCCTGCGCAAGCGGTACAAGGCGCGGGCCGTGGTGCAGGACGTGTCGCTCGAGGTGTCCAGCGGCGAGGTCGTCGGGCTGCTCGGGCCGAACGGCGCCGGCAAGACGACCTGCTTCTACATGATCGTCGGCCTGATCGCGGCCGACTCCGGGCGCATCCACCTCGACGGACGCGAGCTGACCCACCTGCCCATCCACGCGCGCGCGCGCCTGGGCATCTCCTACCTGCCGCAGGAGAACTCGGTGTTCCGCAAGCTGTCCGTGGAGGAGAACGTGCAGGCCGTGCTCGAGCTGCAGGGGCTGGCGCGCGGCGAGATCGAGCCCCGGCTGCAGGAGCTGCTCAAGGACCTGAACATCGCCCACCTGCGCAAGCACGCCGCGCTGTCGCTCTCGGGCGGCGAGCGCCGGCGGCTGGAGATCGCCCGCGCGCTCGCCACCAAGCCGGCGTTCATCCTGCTCGACGAGCCCTTCGCCGGCGTCGACCCGATCGCCGTGCTCGACATCCAGCGCATCATCCGGTTCCTCAAGGAGCGCCAGATCGGCGTGCTCATTACAGATCATAACGTTCGCGAGACGCTGGGCATCTGCGATCGCGCCTACATCATCAACGACGGCGCGGTGCTCGCCTCGGGTCACCCCGAGGAGATCGTCTATAATGACAGCGTGCGCCGCGTCTATCTCGGCGAGCACTTCCGCATGTAACCGCGGGCCGACCGCGGCCCCATCCGTCATGAAGCCCACCCTGCAGTTCCGGCTCTCGCAGCACCTGACGCTGACGCCGCAGCTGCAGCAGTCCATCCGCCTGTTGCAGCTGTCCACGGTCGAGCTGAACCAGGAGATCGAGCGCCTGCTGATGGAGAACCCGATCCTCGAGCGCGAGGACGTGGAGGGCGACGCGCAGGCCGCGTTCGCGCCGCCGCGCGACACGACGCAGAGCGCCGGCGAGGCCGCGACCCAGGCGGCCGACGAATCCGCCGAGCGCCGCGAGGACTGGCTGGCGGAGATCGCCACGCCCTCCTGGCGCGCGGAGGACGACGACGAGGGCGACCGCGCGTTCTCCGCGCCGGACACGCCGACGCTGCGCGATCACCTCAATCAGCAGCTCACGCTCACGGGCATCGGCGAGCGCGACCGGGCGCTCGCCGCGGTGCTGATCGACGCGCTGGACGAGGACGGCTACCTCACGCAGCCGCTGGCGGAGATCGCGGCGCTCTTTCCGCCGGAGGCCGAGGTCGACGCCGAGGAGCTGGGCATCGCGCTCAAGCACCTGCAGAACTTCGAGCCGGCCGGCGTCGGCGCGCGCTCGCCCGCCGAATGCCTGCTGCTGCAGCTGCGCGCGCTGGGCGAGCACCCGGCGTGCGCGCTGGCGCAGGAGATCGCCGGCAAGCACCTCGCGCTGCTGGCGGGCCGCGACTACGCGCGCCTGCGCGCCGTGACCGGCGCGACCGAGGAGGCGCTGCGCGCCGCGCAAAAGCTCATCCAGAGCCTCAACCCGCGCCCGGGTGCGGCGTTCGCGCGCATCGAGACGCGCTACATGATCCCCGACGTGATCGTGCGCAAGGTGAAGAGCGTGTGGCGCGCGAGCCTCAACCCGGACGCCATGCCGCGCCTGCGCATCAACCGGCTGTACGCCGATCTCGCCGGCAGCGCGCGCAACGGCGCCAACGCGCTCGCCTCGCAGCTGCAGGAGGCGCGCTGGCTGATCAAGAACGTGCAGCAGCGCTTCGACACCATCCTGCGCGTGTCGCAGGCCATCGTCGACCGCCAGCGGCATTTCTTCGAGCACGGCGAGGTGGCCATGCGCCCGATGGTGCTGCGCGAGATCGCCGAGACGCTCGGCCTGCACGAGAGCACCATCTCGCGCGTCACGACGCAGAAGTTCATGGCCACGCCGCGCGGCACCTTCGAGCTGAAGTACTTCTTCGGCAGCCACGTGGCCACCGACACGGGCGGCGCGGCCTCCTCGACCGCCATCCGCGCCCTCATCCGCCAGCTGGTCGGCGCGGAGAATCCGCGCGCCCCGCTGTCGGATGCGCGCATCGCCGAGATCCTCGGCCAGCAGGGCATCGTCGTCGCGCGCCGCACCATCGCGAAGTACCGGGAATCCTTGCAGATCCCGCCGGTCAACCTGAGAAAGTGCCTGTAGGAGAATCGATGAACCTGAACTTGAGCGGCCACCACCTCGACATCACCCCGGCGCTGCGCACCTACGTGCAGGACAAGCTGGGGCGCGTGACGCGCCATTTCGATCACGTCATCGACGCGCACGTGGTGCTGTCGGTGGACAAGCTGCGCCAGAAGGCCGAGGTCACGCTGCACGTGCGCGGCAAGGACATCCACTGCGCGAGCGAGGACGCGGACCTGTACGCGGCCATCGACCTGCTGATCGACAAGCTCGACCGCCAGGTCCTCAAGTACAAGGACAAACGTCAGGACAAGGGGCACGAGTCGCCGCGCCGCGCGGACCAGGCCTGAGGCGGCGCCGACCGCAGCCGGCGCCGCCGATGGGCTATAATCCGCGCCCTCTGCTGCGCCGCCGCGGCGCCCCCGCTTGATGAGTCTCGTCGCGAAACTCCTTCCGCCCGCCAACGTCCTGCTCGACCTCCAGGTGTCGAGCAAGAAGCGCCTGTTCGAGCAGGTCGGGCTGCTGTTCGAGAACAACCACGGCATCGGCCGCAGCCTCGTGTTCGACAGCCTGTTCGCGCGCGAGCGCCTGGGCTCGACCGGTCTCGGCCAGGGCGTGGCCATCCCGCACGGCCGCATCAAGGGGCTGAAGGAAGCGCTGGGCGCGTTCGTGCGCCTCGCGCAGCCGGTGCCGTTCGACGCGCCGGACGCCAAGCCCGTGAACCTGCTGTTCGTGCTGCTGGTGCCCGAGCAGGCCACCGAGAAGCACCTGCAGATCCTGTCCGAGCTGGCGCAGATGTTCAGCGACCGTGCGCTGCGCGAGGCGCTGGCCAACGCCGCCGACGCCGAATCGCTGCACCAGCGGATCGCCGCGTGGCAGCCCGATGCAGCAGGTCAGCGTCAAGCGGTTGCATGAGGACAACGGCGCGGCGCTCGCGCTCACCTGGACGCAGGGGCGCGACAGCGGCGCCGTCGTGCGCCGCGACCAGGCCGGCGCGGCCGCGCTGATCGGCCACCTCAATCTCACGCACCCCAACCGCATCCAGGTGGCGGGCGCCGACGAGGCGGCCGCGCTGGAGCGCCTCGCCGGCCCGCTGATCGACGCCGC
>DATFEJ010000240.1:0-3078 GCA_035251235.1 Burkholderiales bacterium | reverse complement strand
GGCTGGCCGCGCAGGGAGTCGGTCCCCAGCAGGCGCATGGCCTGCGGGTTGTGCTCGAACACCTGCCCCAGGCGATCGACCAGCAGCACGCCGTCCTGCATGTCGGCGATCACCAGCTGGTTGACGCGCGTCTGATTGGCGAGCGCCCGGCCGCGCTCGCGCGCCAGCCGCTCGTTGGCGGCCAGACGCTGCGCCAGCCAGCCGGTGGCGCCCGCGGTGGCGAAATACCCCATGGCGAGCAGCGCCGCCGGCACCACGCTGGCCGACGGCAGATCGAGCGCCAGCACCCAGTAGCTCTCTTCCAGCAGCACGGCGATGGCCGCCAGCGCGGCATAGAGGAAATTCAGCCGCAGCGGCGCCACCAGCCCGGCGCCGGTCAGCGAGATGAGCAGCATGACGCCCAGGCCGCTGCGCATTCCGCCGCTCGCGTACATGAGCAGCGGGATGGTGATCACGTCGAGCAGCGCGTGGGCCGAGAGCTGCAGGTTGAAGCGCTCGCGCACCGCGCGCAGCACGAGCTGCAGCGCGATGCCGAGGATCAGGTAGGCCACGCACACCGCGCGGAACAGGCGCATGTCGTGCGCGCCGAAGGTGATCGGCTCGTAGGCGAAGTACGTCGCGCCGAGGAACAGCACCGCGATGACGATGCGGTACAGGTTGAAGTACTGCAGCGAGATCCAGAAGGACTCCGGCAGGCGTTGTCCGGCGGCGAACAGGGGCGGATAGGCGAGCGTGGCCATCAGGGCCGGCGCGGGCCGAGCTGCGCGTGCGCGTCGTTGCAGTACAGGCCGCCGGCGGCGACGCGCGCCTCGCCCCGCGGCACGAGCAGCCCGCAATGCGCACAGGCAATCAGTTCGGCCGCCGAGCCGGCGGCGGGCGGCGCATCGGCCTGCCGTGCGCGCCAGGCGCGCCGCAACAGCCAGACGAGGACCAGGACAGCGAGGGCGAGCAGGAGCAGGCGTCCCATGGCCCTATTCTAGGAAAGTGGGGATGGTCGGGGTGACTGGATTTGAACCAGCGACACCTGCGTCCCGAACGCAGTACTCTACCAGGCTGAGCTACACCCCGATTCGCCGGGGACTAGCCGCGGCGGCTTACCGAAAAGGCCGCCAATTCTAGCAAAGAATCCCGGTAAGCCGACGGCGGCAGCGCGGCGATCGCCCGCACCCCGGCCTGCGATTCCCGCGCGGCGGCGGCGCGCGCGTAGCCGAGCGCATCGGTCGCCTCGATGACCGAGAGCACCCGGGCGAAGTCGTCGCGCCCGCCCTCGACGATCGCCCGCCGCACCACGGCGCGCTGCTCGGCGCTGCCCGCCTGCATGGCGCGAATGAGCGGCAGGGTCGGCTTGCCTTCCGCCAGGTCGTCGCCCAGGCTCTTGCCGGTATCCTGCGCCGCGCCGGAGTAGTCGAGCACGTCGTCGATCACCTGGAACGCCGTCCCCAGGTGCATGCCGTAGTCGGCCATGCCCTGCTCCAGTGCCGGCCCGGCGCCGCCGAGCACCGCGCCCAGGCGCGCCGCGGCCTCGAACAGCTTGGCCGTCTTGCGCCGCACGACGTCCAGGTAGCGCGCTTCGTCCACGTCGGGATCGTGGCAGTTCATGAGCTGCAGCACCTCGCCCTCGGCGATCGTGTTGGTGGCGTCCGCCAGCACGCGCATCACGCGCAGGTTGTCGAGCTCGACCATCATCTGGAAGGCGCGCGAATACAGGAAATCCCCCACCAGGACGGCGGCGGAATTGCCGAACGCCGCGTTCGCGGTCCGGTGCCCGCGCCGCAGCTGCGACTCGTCGACGACATCGTCGTGCAGGAGCGTGGCCGTATGGATGAATTCGACCACGGCGGCCAGCTGCAGGCGGGCATCGCCGCGGAATCCCATGGCGCCGGCGGCGAGCAGCAGCAGCGCGGGCCGCAGGCGCTTGCCGCCCCCGGCGACGATATGCTCGGCCACCTGGCGCACCAGGGCGACGTCCGAGTTCAGGCGGGCGCGGATGACGGCGTCTACGCGCTGCATGTCGTCGGCGACGACGGAGAGAACGGCGGCGGCGGTCGGAGACGGCATGGGGAACGCGGCGGGGCGCGAAGCGTAGCATACAAGGCTTTGACGCCGGCGGCCGGAATCTCCTATAATTCCAAGTCTTTGCAGCGAACGAGCGACGGAAATTCCATGTACGCGATCATCAAGACGGGCGGCAAGCAGTACCGGGTCAGCTCGGGCGAGCAGGTGCGGGTCGAATCCCTTGCCGCGGAGGTCGGCGCGGCGGTGTCCTTCGACCAGGTGCTGATGGTGGGCGCCGGTGACGCCGTGCGCGTCGGTGCCCCTTTGGTGGCGGGTGCGCAGGTGAAGGCGACGGTGCTCGGTCATGGCCGCGGCGACAAGGTCAGGATCTTCAAGCTGCGCCGGCGCAAGCACTTCCAGAAGACCCAGGGCCACCGGCAGGGCTATACCGAGGTGCGCATCGACGACATCGTCGGCGGGAACTGAGCGGAGCACACGAACCATGGCACACAAGAAGGCAGGCGGCAGCTCGCGCAACGGCCGCGATTCGCAGTCCAAGCGTCTCGGCGTCAAGGTGTACGGCGGCGAGCAGGTCAATGCGGGGCAGATCCTGGTGCGGCAGCGGGGCACGGTGGTGCGTCCCGGGCCGAACGTCGGCATGGGCCGGGACCACACCTTGTATGCGCGCACCGCGGGCACGGTGCAGTACGCGGTGCAGGGCGCGGACAGCAAGAAGATGGTGCGGGTGATCCCGGCCTGACGGGCAACCCCTCCACGATCCCAAGCCCTATCGACGCCGGTAGGGCTTTTTAGTTTCTGGGCCATGAAATTCATCGACGAAGCGAAGATCCAGGTGTTCGCGGGCAAGGGCGGCGACGGCAGCGCCGCGTTTCGCCGGGAGAAGTACGTGCCGCGCGGCGGGCCGAGCGGCGGTGACGGCGGGCGCGGCGGCAGCGTCTGGGCGCTCGCCGACCGCAACCTCAATACCCTCATCGACTACCGCTTCGCGCGGCTGCACCGCGCGCGCGACGGCGCGGCGGGGGCCGGCTCGGACAAGAATGGCCGCGCGGGCGACGACGTCGA
>DATFEJ010000102.1:0-18524 GCA_035251235.1 Burkholderiales bacterium | reverse complement strand
CGCCTGGCGCCGGTGGTGGACCTGCTGGCCTCGGCCGAGGCGCACGCGGCCGAAGCCATGCGCGAGCTGCGCCACTATGCTTCCGGCGTCGAGCTCGACCCGGAGGCGCTGCGCGAGGCCGAAGCGCGCATCGAGGCGCTGCACGCTGCCGGCCGGCGTTTCCGGGTGCGCCCAGAAGCCTTGCCGGAGCTGGCCGAAGCGACGCGCCTGCGCCTCAAGGACCTGGCGCTGGCGGCCAGCCCCGAGGCGCTGCAGAAAGAGGTCGATGCCGCTGCCGCCCGCTATGGCGCCGCGGCGAAGAAGCTCTCGGCCAAGCGCCGCACCGCGGCGCAAGCGCTGTCCGCGGCGGTCACGGAGGGCATGCAGACGCTGGCGATGAAAGGCGGGCGCTTCGCGGTCACCCTGCGTGCGCTCGAGGAGCCTTCGGCCGCCGGCATGGAGGCCGTCGAGTTCGAGGTGACCTCGCATCCCAGCCTGCCGCTGCGGCCCCTGGCGAAAGTCGCCTCCGGCGGCGAGCTGTCGCGCATCAGCCTCGCGATCCAGCTGGTGTGCGCCGGCGCCTCGCCGGTCACGACCCTGGTGTTCGACGAGGTGGACGCCGGCATCGGCGGCGCAGTCGCCGACACGGTGGGACGCGCCTTGCGCCGGCTCGGCCGGGAGCGGCAGGTGCTGTGCGTGACCCATCTGCCGCAGGTAGCGGCGCAGGGCGACGCGCAGTGGACGGTACGGCGCTCGAATCCGCGCGGCGGCGCAGTCTCGAGCAGCGTCGCGCGGCTGGATCGCGCGGCGCGCATCGAGGAGCTGGCGCGCATGCTTGGCGGGGCGGAAATCACGGCCACCACGCGCAAGCACGCGGCGGAGATGCTGGACGCCGGCTAGCGCGCCGGCCTAGGGCTGGTCCTTGCGATGCGGGCAGGCCGGCTTGGTGCAGTCGGCGTACAGGGCGAGCGAGTGCCCGTGCAGCTCGAAGCCGCGCTTGCGCGCCACCTCGCTCTGGCGCTGCTCGATCTCCGCGTCGTAGAACTCCTCGACGCGCCCGCACTGCAGGCAGACGAGATGGTCGTGGTGCCCGCCCTGATTGAGCTCGAACACCGCCTTGCCGGTCTCGAAGTGCTGGCGCGAGAGCAGGCCGGCCTGCTCGAACTGGGTGAGCACGCGATACACCGTGGCCAGGCCGATGTCGATGCCGTCGGCCAGGAGGCTGCGATAGACGTCCTCGGCCGACAGGTGCCGCACCTTGCTCTGCTCGAACAGCTCCAGCACCTTGCGCCGCGGCAGGGTCGCCTTGAGGCCGATGTCCTTCAGGCTCTGGGCGGAACTCATCGATTATCATTATAGGCAAATGTCGCGCGCGTTCCCCGCCGTTCTTGCCTTGCTCCTGGCCGGCTGCGGGCCGCTCGCGCCCTACCGCATCGACATCCAGCAGGGCAATTTCGTCTCGCAGGAAATGGTGTCCAAGCTCAAGCGCGGCATGAGCAAGGAGCAGGTGCGCTACATCCTCGGCACGCCGCTGGTGACCGACATCTTCCACGCCGATCGATGGGATTACGTCTACTCGTTCGAGCGTCCCGGCGAGGCGCCGGTGCGCCGGCGCCTCGCCGTGTTCTTCGAGGACGATCGGCTCGCGCGCCTGGACGGCGACGTGCAGGCACCGGCGGCGGACGCAGGGAAGGCCCAATGAGGGTGGCCATCGCGGGCGCGGGCGGCCGCATGGGGCGCGCGCTGATCGAGGCGCTGCAGGCAGAGCAGGATCTCGTGCTCGGCGCCGTGCTGGAAGCCACGGGCAGCCCGGCGCTCGGCCAGACCGCGGGCGGCAAGAAGATCGTGGCCGACCTGGGCGCGCTCGCCGAGGCCGACGTGCTGATCGATTTCACGCGGCCGGAGGGCACCATGGCGCACCTGGACGCCTGCCTGGCGCAGCGGCGGGCCCTGGTCATCGGCACGACAGGATTCAACGACGCGCAGAAGGCGCGCATCGCCGAGGGCGCGCGGCGCATCCCGATCGCCTGGTCGCCCAACTTCGCCATCGGCGTGAACGTGGTGTTCCGCCTGGCGCAGACCGCGGCCCGGGCGCTGGGCGACGCCTACGACGTCGAGATCGTCGAAGCGCATCACCGCCACAAGGTGGACGCGCCCTCGGGCACCGCGCTCAAGCTCGGCGAGCTGGTCGCCGGCGCCCTGGGGCGAGACCTGGGCGAGGTGGCGACGCATGGGCGCGCGGGCGACACCGGGGAACGGCCGGCAAAAGCGATCGGCTTTCATGCGATCCGCGGCGGCGATATCGTCGGCGAGCACACGGTGATCTTCGCCGGCGCCGGCGAGCGCGTGGAGATCACGGTGCGCTCGCAGAGCCGCCACACCTACGCCGCGGGCGCGCTGCGAGCGGCGCGCTGGCTGGAGGGACGCGCCCCAGGGCTGTACGACATGTTCGACGTGCTTGGCCTGAAGTAGCCCCCGGGGTATAATTCGGCGCTCTGACGAGCGGGAGGGGCGCGAGCCTCTTCCGCTTTTTCACATCTACTCCGGGAGTTGTGCTTTGCCTGCGCTCGAATCCGCCGTCCTCGTCCTTGCCGACGGGACGGTGTTTCGGGGACGCAGCGTGGGCGCGCCCGGCCTGGCCGCCGGCGAGGTGGTCTTCAACACCGCCATGACCGGGTACCAGGAGATCCTCACCGATCCGTCCTACGCCGGGCAGATCGTCACCCTGACCTACCCGCACATCGGCAATACCGGCGTGAATCCCGAGGACGAGGAGTCGCACCGCGTGTTCGCGGCGGGACTGGTGGTGCGCGACGTGCCGGCCCTGATGTCGAGCTGGCGCGCGCGCCAGCCGCTCAGCGCCTATCTCGCCGAACGCGGCGTGGTTGCCATTGCCGACATCGACACCCGCAGGCTGACGCGCATCCTGCGCGAGAAGGGCGCGCAGTCGGGCTGCGTGATGGCCGGCGCGGTCAGCGAACAGAAGGCGCTGGAGGCGGCGCGCGCGTTCCCGGGCCTCGCCGGGTTGGACCTGGCGAAGGAGGTCTCCGTGCGCGAGCCCTACGAATGGCGCGAGGGCCGTTGGGAGCTCGGCAAGGGCTACCGCCGACTCGAGGGCGCCACGACGCATGTGGTCGCCTACGATTTCGGCATCAAGCGCAACATCCTGCGGCTGCTGGCCGAGCGCGGCGCGCGCATCACCGTCGTTCCGGCGCAGACGCCGGCGCGCGAGGCGCTGCGCCTGAAGCCCGACGGCGTGTTCCTGTCGAACGGCCCCGGCGACCCGGAGCCCTGCGACTACGCCGTCGAGGCGATCGGCGAGATCCTCGACGCCACGCGCATCCCCGTGTTCGGCATCTGCCTGGGGCACCAGCTCATGGGCCTCGCCTCGGGCGCGAAGACGGTGAAGATGAAATTCGGCCATCACGGCGCCAATCACCCGGTGAAGGACCTCGACACCGGGCAAGTCGTGATCACCAGCCAGAATCACGGCTTTGCCGTGGACGCGGCCTCGCTGCCGCCGACCTTGCGCCCGACCCACGTGTCGCTGTTCGACGGCTCGCTGCAGGGTCTGGCGCGCACCGACCGCCCGGCGTTCTGCTTCCAGGGGCACCCCGAGGCGAGCCCGGGGCCGCGCGACATCGGCTACCTGTTCGAGCGCTTCGCGAAGATGATGAGCGATGCCCAAGCGCGCTGACCTGCACTCGATCCTGATCATCGGCGCGGGGCCGATCGTCATCGGCCAGGCCTGCGAGTTCGACTATTCGGGCGCGCAGGCCTGCAAGGCGCTGCGCGAGGAGGGCTACCGCGTGGTGCTGGTGAACTCCAACCCGGCCACCATCATGACCGACCCCGAGATGGCGGACGCCACCTACATCGAGCCGATCACCTGGCAGACGGTGGCGCGCATCATCGACAAGGAGCGCCCCGACGCGCTGCTGCCCACCATGGGCGGGCAGACCGCGCTCAACTGCGCGCTCGACCTCGCGCGCGAAGGGGTGCTGGAGAAGTTCGGCGTGGAGATGATCGGCGCCTCGCGCGAGGCGATCGACAAGGCCGAGGACCGCGAGAAGTTCAAGAAGGCCATGACGCGCATCGGCCTCGCCTCGGCGCGTTCCTCGCTCGCCCACTCCATGGAAGAGGCGCTGCAGGTGCAGGCGAGCCTCGGCTTCCCGGTGGTGATCCGGCCGTCCTTCACGCTCGGCGGCACGGGCGGCGGCATCGCCTACAACCGCGAGGAGTTCGTCGCCATCTGCGAGCGCGGCCTGGAGGCCTCGCCCACCAACGAGCTGCTGATCGAGGAGTCGGTGATCGGCTGGAAAGAGTTCGAGATGGAGGTGGTGCGCGACCGCAAGGACAACTGCATCATCATCTGCTCGATCGAGAACGTGGACGCGATGGGCGTGCACACCGGCGACTCGATCACGGTGGCGCCGGCGCAGACGCTCACCGACAAGGAATACCAGATCCTGCGCGACGCCTCGATCGCGGTGCTGCGCGAGATCGGGGTGGACACCGGCGGCTCGAACGTGCAGTTCGCCATCAATCCGCGGGACGGGCGCATGCTCATCATCGAGATGAACCCGCGCGTCAGCCGCTCCTCGGCGCTCGCCTCCAAGGCGACGGGATTTCCCATCGCCAAGGTGGCGGCCAAGCTCGCCGTGGGCTACACGCTGGACGAGCTGAAGAACGAGATCACGGGCGGCGCGACGCCGGCTTCCTTCGAGCCCGCCATCGACTACGTGGTGACCAAGGTGCCGCGCTTCGCCTTCGAGAAGTTCCCGCAGGCCAACGACCGGCTGACGACGCAGATGAAGTCGGTGGGCGAGGTGATGGCCATCGGCCGCACCTTCCAGGAGTCGTTGCAGAAGGCGCTGCGCGGGCTGGAGGTCGGGGTCGACGGCCTGAACCAGAAGACCACCGACCGCGAGACGCTGGAGCGCGAGCTCGGCGAGCCGGGCCCCGAGCGCATCTGGTACGTGGGCGATGCGTTCGAGAACGGCTTCACGCTCGAGGAGGTGCACCGCCTCACGCACATCGACCCCTGGTTCCTCGCGCAGATCAAGGAAATCGTGGACCTGGAGATGCGGCTGGACGACCAGAAGCTCGCCGACGTCGACGCCGACACGCTGCGCATGCTGAAGAGGAAGGGCTTCTCCGACCGGCGCCTGGCGTACCTGTTCAACACCGGCGAGCGTCAGGTGCGCGACAAGCGCCACAAGCTCGGCATCCGGCCGGTCTACAAGCGCGTGGATACCTGCGCTGCGGAGTTCGCGACGAAGACGGCGTACCTGTACTCCACCTACGAGGAGGAGTGCGAGGCGGAGCCCACGGAGCGCCGCAAGATCATGGTGCTCGGCGGCGGCCCGAACCGCATCGGCCAGGGCATCGAGTTCGACTACTGCTGCGTGCACGCGGCGTTCGCGCTGCGCGAGGCGGGATTCGAGACCATCATGGTCAACTGCAACCCGGAGACCGTGTCGACCGACTACGACACCTCAGACCGCCTGTACTTCGAGCCGCTGACGCTGGAGGACGTGCTCGAGATCGTGGACAAGGAGAAGCCCTGGGGCGTGATCGTGCAGTACGGCGGCCAGACGCCGTTGAAGCTGGCGCGCGACCTGGCGGCGGCCGGCGTGCCGATCATCGGCACGAGCGCCGATTCGATCGACGCGGCGGAAGACCGCGAGCGCTTCCAGCAGCTGCTGCACAAGCTGAAGCTGCGCCAGCCCCCCAACCGCACCGCGCGCTCCGCCCCGGAGGCGGTCAAGCACGCGGAGGCGATCGGCTATCCGGTGGTGGTGCGGCCGAGCTACGTGCTCGGCGGGCGCGCGATGGAGATCGTGCACCACCAGGCGGATCTCGAGCGCTACATGAAGAGCGCGGTCAAGGTGTCGAACGACTCCCCGGTGCTGCTCGACCGCTACCTGTCGGACGCCATCGAGGTCGACGTGGACTGCATCGCCGACGGCAAGGACGTGCTGATCGGCGGCGTGATGGAGCACGTCGAGCAGGCCGGCGTGCACTCGGGCGATTCCGCCTGCTGCCTGCCGCCGCATTCGCTGTCCGCGGACCTGGTGCAGGAGCTGCGCCGGCAGACCGAGATGATGGCGCGCGCGCTGCAGGTGAACGGATTGATGAACGTGCAATTCGCCATCCAGGCCGGCACGGTCTACGTGCTGGAAGTGAATCCGCGCGCCTCGCGCACGGTGCCCTACGTTTCGAAGGCCACCGGGCGCCCGCTCGCCAAGATCGCCGCCCTGTGCATGGCGGGCAAGTCCCTCGCGGCGCAGAAGGTGCAGGGCGACATCACCCCGCCGTACTACTCGGTGAAGGAAGCGGTGTTCCCCTTCGCCAAGTTCCCCGGCGTGGACACCATCCTCGGGCCGGAGATGAAGTCCACGGGCGAAGTCATGGGGGTGGGCCTCACCTTCGGCGAAGCCTTCGTCAAGTCGCAGCTCGCCGCGGGCATCCGGCTGCCCAAGGGCGGGCGCGCCTTCATCAGCGTGCGCGACGGCGACAAGCGCCTCGCCGCCGAGGTGGCGCGCGACCTGGCGGGCCTGGGCTTCACCGTGCTCGCCACGCGCGGCACGGCAGCGGTGCTGGCCGAGCACGGCGTGGCGGTGACCCCGGTCAACAAGGTGGCCGAAGGACGTCCGCACATCGTGGACATGATCAAGAACGGCGAGGTGAACTTCATCGCCAACACGGTGGAAGATACGCGCACTGCCATATCAGACTCGCGCGCCATCCGCGTGACGGCGCTCGCGGCCCGCGTCACCTACTACACGACCATCGCCGGGGCCAAGGCGGCCTGTGCCGGCATGCAGCACATGGCGCAACTCGAGCCGTACCGCCTGCAGGACCTGCATGCGAAACTCGGCCTCACTTCCAACCCTCGCGTGGTAACCCCGACCTAATGGCCAAGACCCCAATGACGCTGCGCGGCGCGGAATTGCTGCGCGCCGAACTCCATCGCCTGAAGACCATCGAGCGGCCGGCCAACTCCCAGGCGATCGCCGAGGCGCGGGCGCACGGCGACTTGTCGGAGAACGCCGAGTACGATGCGGCGCGCAACCAGCAGGGCTTCATCGAGGGGCGGATTTCCGAGATCGAAGCGAAGCTCGGCAACGCGCAGGTCATCGATCCCAAGCTGGTCGATTCCGACGGGCGCTGCGTGTTCGGCGCCACCGTGGACCTCGAGGAGAAGGGCGGAAAGTCGATCACCTACCAGATCGTCGGCGAGGACGAGGCCGACATCAAGGCCGGCCGCATCTCCATCAGCTCGCCCATCGCGCGCGCCCTGATCGGCAAGGAGTCGGGCGACGTGGTCGACGTGCACACGCCCGGTGGCGTCAAGCAATACGAGATTCTCGACGTGCGCTACGAATAACGCGGGGCGGATGCGCCCCGCGGCTGGACGGTCGCATAAGCCTCGCGCATTATCGCTCTGTCCGCGCGCTCTGGCGCCGCACCGGCGCGCCTGACATCTCTCCCCGCGATTGCATAGTCGTTAAGAAGAGTTAGCGAAGCTATTCGGACGCGCAGGCAAGTTGCGCGCCGTATCCGCACGTCCTCCGCGCCTCGCGCGTCGTCGAAACGTGACGCCATTGGCAATCGCGCCGCGCGCTTCGCGCAGTAGTGCGCACTGCGTTTCCGTTCATTCCGTCGCGCGTGCCGTTCGTCGGGCGCGTTCGCGCGCCTTGCGGCGCCCGGCCAGTCTGTGAGCGAAGGCAAAACCATGAAATTCCGTCAACCCGAGCGCACTTTGCAGTGCTTAACACGCCCCTTGCAGTGCCTGCCGATCGGCCGGGCCGCGGCCCTTACATTGCCTGACGACGCTTGCGCCCCCGTGCATACCCGCCAAACAGGCCTGACGCTGGTCGAGCTGCTGATCGTGATGGTCATCGTCGCGGTGCTGGCGGCCATCGCCTATCCGTCCTACCAGGGCCAGCTGCGCAAGGGCAGCCGCGCCGCCGCCCAGTCGCTGCTCGTGCACGTCGCCAATCGCCAGGCACAGTACATCCTGGACGCGCGCAACTACGCGGTCGGGCCCGGCGCGCTCGCGTCGCTCGGGGTCGCCTTGCCGGACGAGGTCGCGGCCTACTACACCATCGCGATCGAGAACGGCGCCGGCGGCACCGGCCCCACCACGCCGCCGAGCTTCACGCTGCGCGCCATGCCGATCAGCGGCAAGCGCCAGGAAGCGGACGGCGAGTTGCGCTTGACCCATGAGGGCGCAAAATCGCGCGCCGGGAGCCCGGGATGGTAGCCGCGCGCCGCATCGGCCCTGCGCCGCCGGACGCCGGCTTCACGCTGCCGGAGCTCCTGATCGTGGTCGCCGTGCTGACGGTCATGCTCGCCGCCGGCGCGCCGCACCTCGGGGACTTCGTGCGCAACCAGCGCGTGAAGACCGCGAGCGTCGACCTGTTCTCCACCCTGCTGCTCGCCCGCAGCGAGGCGATTACCCGCAATACGCGGGTCACGGTCGCGCCGGAGGGCGGGGCGTGGACGAACGGCTGGACGATCACCGAACCTGGCGGCTCCGTCCTGCGCCGCCAGGAGCCGGTCCCCAACATCACGATCAACGGCCCGGCGGCGGTCGTCTACGTGGAAAGCGGGCGACTGAACGCCGCCACCTGGCCGGAGTTCGAGCTGGTTGCGACGGGCAGCGGCGTAGTGCAGCGCTGCATCCGCATCGATCTCAGCGGCCGTCCGGTCTCCAAGGCGACGCCGTGCTGAGCGCGTCCTCGCGGCGGGTGTCCTTCGCGCCGCGCCAGCGGGGCGTGACCATGATCGAGGTGCTGCTGTCCATCTTCATCCTGACGGTGGGCATGCTCGGCGCCGCGAGCCTGCAGTTCCGCATGCAGACGGCCGAGCTCGAGGCGTATCAGCGCACGCAGGCGGTCGTTCTGCTGCAGGACATGGTGGCGCGCATCAACGCCAACCGGAAGAACGCGGCCGACTACGTCACCGCGACGCCGCTCGGAACCGGCGGCACGCCCGATTGCACCGCGCCCGCGTCGCGCGCCGAGCAGGACCAGTGCGCCTGGCACAACGCACTGCTCGGCGCGAGCGAGACGAGCGGCGGCACGCAGATCGGCGCCATGACGGGGGCGCGCGGCTGCGTCGAGAATCCCGTCGCGGCGATGCCCCGCCGCGTCGTCGTCTCGGTGGCGTGGCAGGGCCTGTCGGCGACGGTCGCGCCGGGCGCGACGCCCTGCGGGCAGGGCGCCTACGGCAGCGACGACCGCTTCCGCCGCGCCATGGTGGCGAGCGTCACCATCGGCTGCCTGCAGAACGATCCGGTCACCGGCAATTGCGTGACGCCATGACCACGCGCCCGATGTCCGGCGGTCGCTGGCAGTCGGGCCTGACGCTCGTCGAGCTGATGGTGTCGATCACGCTCGGTCTGATGATCCTCTCGGGCGTGCTGACGGTGTTCTTCAACACCAGCTCCGCGCGCAACGAGGTCGAGCGCACCAGCCGCCAGATCGAGAACGGCCGTCATGCGGTCCAGGTGCTCGCCACCGACCTGCAGCTGGCCGGCTTCCTCGGCGAATTCAACCCGGACGCCGTCGCGACGCCGGCCAGCCTGCCCGCGGATCCGTGCTCGCTGTCCGCCGCGGACTGGGAGTCCTGGCTGCCCTTCCATGTGCTCGGCTACGACAACGCGGGGTTCGTGTCTGCCAATTGCCCGCTGCCCAACCGGCAGCCCGACACGGACGTGGTCATCGTGCGCCGCGCGCGCACCTGCCTGGCGGGCGTGGCGGACTGCGAGCCCGCGGTGGCGGGCCAACCCTACATCCAGGTCTCGCTGTGCGCGAGCGAGGCCACCACGCACCGCATCGGGCTCGAGGGCAGCGCGACGTTCGACCTGATGGGCAAGGACTGCGCCGGCGCGGCGGACAAGCGCCAGTACTACACGCACATCTACTTCATCAGCAGCGACAACGGCGCCGGCGCCAGCGTGCCGACCTTGATGCGCCTGGAGCTGACCGGCGGCGGGTGGACGACCGTACCGCTGGTCGAGGGCATCGAGAATTTCCACGTGGAGTACGGCCTGGACGCCGACGGCGACGGCGCGCCCGAAGCCTATGTGGCGAATCCCAGCGACTACCCGAAGGGCGCATGCGCTGGCGCGTGCCCGGTCAACAACTGGATGAACGTGGTCACGGCCCGCTTCCACGTGCTGGCGCGCAATGTCGACGCCTCGCCGGATTACGCCGATGGCAAGGTCTACGAGCTTGGCATCGACGAGAACGGCAGTCCGGTGACGGTGACCCCGGGCGGGCCGTATCGCCGGCACGTGTACAGCAGCCTGGTGCGCATCGCCAACGCCTCGGGCAGGCGGGACCGTCCATGACCCGCCTGGCGCACGGACAGCGCGGCGCGACCCTGATCGTGGCCCTGATCCTGCTGGTGCTGCTCACGTTGTTCGCGCTCAGCTCGCTCAGCACCGCCAATACGAGCCTCAAGGTCACCGGCAACATGCAGGCGAAGAGCGAGGCATTGAACGCCGCGCAGGAAGCGATCGAAATGGTGATCAGCACTCCGCAATTCATCGCCGATCCCGCCAATGCCGTCATCAATCCCTGCACCGGCGCGAACACGGTGTGCACGGACGTCACCGGCGACGGCACCGCCGAGTACACGACCGCGCTGCAGCCCAAGCCCGCCTGCGTCACGGTGAAGCCGATCAAGAACGAGACGCTCAACCTCGGCGACCCCGAGGACCTGGGCTGTTCCACCGGCCAGCAGCAGCAGTTCGGCGTCGCTGGCGCCGCAACCGGCAATTCGCTGTGCGCGAACTCCGTGTGGGAAGTGTCCGCGCACACCACGAGCGCGACCACGGGCGCGGCGGTGACGGTGCGCCAGGGCGTCGGCGTGCGCATCAGCGCCGACGACGCCGGGAGCGCCTGCTGAGCGCGGAGCCAAAGGCATGAGACTCCACCGCCGACTTGCCCCCCTCGCGCTGGTAGCCGCCCTGGCCGCGCCGCACGCGGCCATGGCCGAGGACATCGACCTGTTCGTCGGCGCGGCAGCCAGCGCGCAGAACCCCAATGTCCTGGTGGTGATCGACAA
The DNA here is from genome assembly GCA_035251235.1 of Burkholderiales bacterium. Classification (GTDB taxonomy): domain Bacteria; phylum Pseudomonadota; class Gammaproteobacteria; order Burkholderiales; family SG8-39; genus JAABQT01. The sequence continues at coordinate 7,460 of DATFEJ010000102.1, read as the reverse complement.
CAGCGCCAACTGGAACTCCGCTTCGCAGCACTGGGTGGGCGCGGGCGGCGAGAGCCCCTTCAAGCAGGGTCAGTCCGAGTTGCGCGCGCTGCGCAGCGTGGTGGGCGAGCTGAACGACAAGATCAACCTGGGATTGATGCTCTTCACCCCCGGCCAGGGTAGCTATGCCGATGGCGGCTACGTGCGCTACCACGTCCGCCAGATGACGCCGACGCACAAGTCCGCGCTGCAGGAGTTGATCGGCACCAGCACTTGCATCGACAAGCCCAATTTCCTGAACGGCACCCCGAACTGCATCTTCAAGAATTTCAGCGGCCAGGAGCAGGCCGCGACCGCCGACACGGACTACAGCGCGGCGCTGTTCGAGGTGTTCAAGTACTTCGGCGGCTACACCAGCCCGGCGCACGCGCACGACGACGTGGCGGGCTCGCCGGTCGATACCGTCGCCGGGCCGCTCGCCACCCACTTCGGGCCGGTGCGCTTCGCGGGCAATCCGGACGCAAAGACCGACGCGGCGGCCTTCACCACGCCGTTCAACACGTATGCGCCGCCCGTCGGACCGGCCAACAGCTGCGGCAAGAACTACGTCATCTTCATCGGCAACGGCTTTCCGTCGCAGGACCTGAGCGTGAGCGTGCTGTCGAACGTCCAGGGCGCGACCACGCAGCTCGCCATGCCGGTCCTGTCGACCAGCAGCCAGACGATCAACAGCGTGGTTGGCAGCTCCTGCGGCGCCGGCAGCACCAGCGCGCAGCGGGCGAGCAACTGCACGGCCAACATCCCGCAGAGCCTCAAGGACGCGTTTCCCGCGGACAGCTACGCCTGCGTGCAGGCCTCCGAGGCCGTCGACGCGATCGCCTGCCCGGCGGCCAACGCGCGCAAGTTCGACGTGCAGGCGAGCAAGCTCGTCATCTCGGTCACGCCGACCGGTCAGACGGCGGTGCCGCCCAATAACGAGGCGCGCATGTCCGACGAGTGGTCGAAGTTCCTCTACACGACGGACGTCAACCCCGCGCTCGGCCAGCAGAACGTGCGCACCTACACCATCGACGTGTTCAAGGACGCGCAGGACGCGCGCCAGTCCAAGCTGCTGTTCAACATGGCGCGCGTCGGCGGCGGGCGCTACTTCCAGGCGAGCAGCGAAGAGGCGATCGTCAGCGCGCTGCGCCAGATCCTGATCGAGATCCAGTCGGTGAACAGCGTGTTCGCCTCCGCCAGCCTGCCGATCAACGCCACCAACCGCTCGCAGAACGAGAACCAGGTGTTCATCGGCATGTTCCGCCCCGATGCCGACGCCAATCCGCGCTGGTACGGCAACCTCAAGCGCTACCAGATCGGCCTGTTCGGCGCCGAAGCGAAGCTCGCCGACCGCGACGGCAACGAGGCGGTGTCGAACGAGACGGGCTTCATCCAGCCGTGCGCGACGAGCTACTGGACGAGCGACAGCGGCAACTACTGGGATTTCTCGCAAAGCAGCGCCGGGCTGTGCACGCTCGCGGCGACCAGCGTGTTCTCCGATGCGCCGGATGGGTCCAACGTGGAGAAGGGCGCCACCGCGGAGGTCGTGCGCAAGGGCAACAACCCGCCGACCACCGACGCGACGCCGACCAACGTGGTGGCGCGCACGGTGTACACCTGCGGCACCACGGCAACCTGCAAGTTCAACCAGCAGATGGATGCGTTCGACGCGCTGACCGTCAGCCAGGCGGCGCTGGGCGCCGCGGATGCCGCGGAGCACCTGCGGCTGGTCGATTTCGCGCGCGGCGTGGACGTGGCCGACGACAACGTGAACAATTCCTACGCGGACGTGCGTCCGTCGATCCACGGCGACGTGGCGCACTCGCGTCCCCTGCCGATCAACTACGGCGGCAGCACCGGCGTGGTCGTGTACTACGGCGCCAACGACGGCGCGCTGCGCGCCGTGCGCGGAGCCGATGGCCGGGAGCTCTGGGCGTTCATCGCGCCGGAGCATCACGGCAAGCTGCGCCGGCTGCACGATCAGGCCCCGCTGGTGCTCTATCCCAACATGGCGGCGCCCTTCCCGGTGCCGACGCCGACGCGCAAGGATTACTTCTTCGACGGCTCCGCGGGGCTCTACCAGAACGCCGACAACAGCCGGATCTGGATGTATCCCTCGATGCGCCGCGGCGGCCGCATGATCTACGGCTTCGACGTCACCGACCCGAATCTGCCGCGCATGAAGTGGCGCGCGGGCTGTCCGAACCTGGCGAACGACACGGGGTGCACGGGGGGCTTCGAGAACATCGGCCAGACCTGGTCCACGCCCTCCGTCGCCCTGGTCCGGGGATACCATGCGACCGAGCCGCTCGTCGTCGTGGGCGGCGGGTACGACGCCTGCGAGGACGCGGACGCACCTTCTCCCGTCTGCAGCGCGCCCAAGGGCAGCAGCGTCTACGTCATCAATGCCGACACCGGGGCCCTGGTCAAGGCCTTCGGCAGCGGCGGCACGGGCAGCATTGCCCGCAGCGTCGCGGGCGACGTCACGTTCGTCGACCGCAATTTCGACGGCTACGTGGACCATGGCTACTTCGCGGACGTCGGCGGGGCGCTGTACCGCATCGATTTCGCCGAGCCGGGAACGCTGGCGCCGCTCGCGCCCAGTTCCTGGACCCTGACCAAGCTGGCGCAGACCAGCGGCGCAGGCCGCAAATTCCTGTTCGCGCCCGCCGCGCTGGCCGCCGGCGGCCGCGTGCTGCTGTCGATCGCCTCGGGTGACCGCGAACGCCCGCTGCTTGCCAACTATCCGTTCGTGCAGCAGGTGCAGAACCGCGCTTACATGTTCATCGACACGTTCACCACGACGGGGCTGCCGGTCGATCTCGACGATCCGGCGAAGATGGACGATTTCACGGCCGGGACCGTGTGCGGCCAGACCACGAGCGCGGGCGCCAACGGCTGGTTCTTCGACCTGAACGCGGGGCGCGGCGAGCAGGCCGTGACGTCCTCGACGATCTTCGGCGGGCTGGTGTTCTTCAGCACCAACCGCGCGCTCGACCCGGGCCCCAACGCCTGTGCGAGCAGCCTGGGCGAGGCGCGCGGCTATGCGGTGAACATCCTGAATGCTTCCGGCGCGGCGGATACGCGCGCCCTGTGCGGCGGCGCGCGCTCGGGCGTGTTCGCCGGCGGCGGACTGCCTCCGTCGCCGGTGACCGGCACGGTTCCGGTCGGCCCCGACAGCACGCCGGTGACGGTCATGATCGGCGGCGTGAATCGCGGCGGCGGCGTGAGCACGCCGATCGGCGCGCAGCGCGTCACGCCGACCATCACCCAGCGGCGCTCGCGCGTCTACTGGTACCAGGACGTCGACAAGTAGGCGGGGCGGCGACGAGCCCCTGTTACCAGCCCGAGAAGCGCTCCCAGGCCGCCTCGATCTGGCCCGTGTCGCCGAGCACCAGGTAGCGCCCATGCTGCGCGGCGGTCGCGCAGGCGTGGTTTGGAAGGATCCTCAGCAGCGCGCCGACGGGAATTTCCGGCAGTTTCCCGGGGTCGCCGCTGCGGTGCGCGACGATGCCGTGCTCCTGGTTGGCGTCGACGACGATCAGGCCGTCGATCGGCTTTCCGGCGGCGTCGCACACCAGGCCATAGCCCTGGTCCACCCGCTGCCGGGCGGTGCCGCGATCGCGCGACAGCGCCATCCAGCCGGCGTCGATGAGCGCCCAGCCCTTGTCCTCCTGGTGGCCGATGACCGTGGCGAGCACCGAGAGCGCGATGTCCCCGGTGCCGCACACGTCGATCCCGGCCATCACCAGGTCGAAGAACACGAACACGCCGGCGCGCACTTCGGTGACGCCGGCGAGGTCGTCGGCGAAGGTCGCCGTGGGAGTGGAGCCGACGCTTACCACCGGCGCGGCGAAGCCGGCGTCGCGCAGGCGCCGCGCGGCTTGCACCGCCGCGTCGCGCTCCTGCGCCGCCATGGCGCGAATCGCCTCCGTGCTGGCGCAGTTGTAGGAGGCGCCAGCGTGCGTCATGACGCCCGCGACCGTGGCGCCGCCCCCCGCGAGCGCGCGCGCCACCTCGAGCAGGCGCGCATCGTCCGGCCTGAGGCCGGCGCGATGGCCGTCGGAGTCGATCTCGATGAGGACATCCAGCGGTGCGCCCGCCAGGGCGCGTGCGAGCTCGACGTTGTCCACGACCACCTTGAGGCGCATGCCGGAGGACGCCAGCGCCGCCGCGCGGCCGACCTTGTTGGGTGCCAGCGCGACCGTATAGAGCACGTCGCGGTAGCCGTGGCTGCCGAATACTTCGGCCTCCTTGAGCGTGGACACGCAGATGGGACCGGGGTGCGCTCCATGGAGTCTGCGCACTGCCTCGAGGCTCTTCGCCGTCTTCACGTGCAGGCGCAGGCTCGGGCCGAGCGCCGCGATGTGCGCGGCCATGCGCCGCCAGTTCGCGTCGAGCTTCGCGCGCTCGAGGAGCAGGGCGGGCGTCTGCAGGTCCGCAAGCGCGTTCATGCGAGATGCTCGCTCACCCTCATGCACGGGGCCGCCGGCGCTGCGGGCGTTGCGCACCGGCGGACTTCCCGCGGCGCGCAGGCGCTTTGCGGGCATCCCGGCGCTCGTCCCAGCCGGAGGACCTGGGACGCCGGGGCTGGCGAGGCTTCGGTCCCGGCGGCAGCTCCGGCGGAGGCTTGGGCCGGTAGACGACCAGCATCTTGCCGATGTGCTGGATGGCGTGCGCGCCCGTGCGCTCGCAGATGCTGGCGAGCGCCACTTCGCGCGCGTCGCGGTTGAGCGGCGCGGCGCGCACCTTGATCAGCTCGTGTGCGCCAAGCGCGCGGTCGATCTCGGCGATCACCGCGTCGGTGAGGCCTTTTTCGCCCAGCTGCAGGATCGGTTTGAGGCCGAGGGCGCGGGCGCGCAGCTGCTTGCGCTCGGCGCCGCTGAGTTCGTGCATGGCCCAAGTATAAGCACAGCCTAGAATGCGTCCTCATGGCCAAGTCCAACAAAGCCTGGCTGCGCCGGCACGTCACCGACATCTACGTGCGCCGGGCAAGACAGGCCGGCTACCGCTCGCGGGCGGCCTACAAGCTGCTGGAATTCATCGCCAGGGACAAGCTCCTCGAGCCGGGAATGCGCGTGCTGGATCTGGGGGCCGCGCCCGGGGGCTGGTCGCAGGTCGCAGCGGAACACGTGCGGCCCAACGGCAAAGTGGTGGCGGTGGACCTGCTGGAGGTGCAGCCGATTCACGGCGTGACCGTCTTCAGAGGCGACTTCCGCGCGGCCGACCTCGAAAGCGCGCTGGGCGGCAAGGCGGACGTGGTGCTCTCGGACATGATGCCCAACATCACGGGCGTGCCGCTGGTGGATCAGGCGCGGGCGGCGGAGATCTCGATGGCCGCCATCGAGTTGTGCCAGAGAGTGCTGAAGCCGGAGGGCGCCTTCCTGGTGAAGGTGTTCCACGGCAGCGGCTTCGACGAGGTGCTGCAGCGGCTTCGCGAAGTGTTTCAAACGGTTGAAGTCCGCAAGCCCGCCGCCTCCCGAGGTGAGTCCCGCGAGAACTATCTTCTGGCCCGAACGCTGAAAGGGCATTGAACCTGGGCGCCGCGCCGCAATCTACTTAAAACGGCGTAAACTGGTTTTTTGCGGCGCCGCCCAAAAGAGGAGCAAGTCCTTGAACAACATGCTTAAAAACCTCGTCATCTGGCTGGTGATCGGCCTCGTGCTGATGACGGTGTTCAACCAGTTCAACACCCGCCAGGCGGCGCAGGCGCCCATGGAGTACTCCCAGTTCCTGGAGGAAGTGAAGTCCGGGAACATCTCCAAGGTGACGATCGAGGGGCGCCAGCTCAAGGCCACCACGCAGGACGGCAAGCGCGTGACCAGCTACTCGCCGGGCGACATCTGGCTGGTCTCCGACCTGCTCAAGTACGGGGTGAAGGTCGAGGCGAAGCCCGAGGAGGAGCCCTCGCTGCTCATGAACATCTTCGTCTCCTGGTTCCCGATGCTGCTGCTCATCGGCGTGTGGATCTTCTTCATGCGCCAGATGCAGGGCGGCGGGCGCGGCGGCGCGTTCAGCTTCGGCAAGTCGCGCGCGAGGATGCTGGATGAGTCCACCAACACGGTGACCTTCGCCGACGTCGCCGGCTGCGAGGAGGCGAAGGAAGAGGTCGCCGAGCTCGTCGATTTCCTGCGCGACCCGTCCAAGTTCCAGAAGCTCGGCGGGCGCATTCCGCGCGGCGTGCTGATGGTCGGCAACCCCGGCACCGGCAAGACGCTGCTGGCGCGCGCCATCGCGGGCGAAGCCAAGGTGCCGTTCTTCTCCATCTCGGGCTCGGACTTCGTCGAGATGTTCGTCGGCGTGGGCGCGGCGCGCGTGCGCGACATGTTCGAGCAGGCGAAGAAGCACGCGCCGTGCATCGTGTTCATCGACGAGATCGACGCGGTCGGCCGCCAGCGCGGCGCGGGCCTGGGCGGCGGCAACGACGAGCGCGAGCAGACGCTCAACCAGCTGCTGGTGGAGATGGACGGCTTCGAGGCCACCGCGGGCGTGATCGTCATCGCCGCCACCAACCGCCCCGACGTGCTCGACCCGGCGCTGCTCAGGCCCGGGCGCTTCGACCGGCAGGTGGTGGTGCCGCTGCCGGACATCCGCGGCCGCGAGGAGATCCTCAAGGTGCACATGCGCAAGGTCCCGCTCGCGCCCGACGTCAAGGCCGACATCATCGCGCGCGGCACGCCCGGCTTCTCCGGCGCGGACCTCGCCAACCTGGTGAACGAGGCGGCGCTCTTTGCCGCGCGCGGCAACAAGCGCCTGGTCGACATGGACGACTTCGAGCGCGCCAAGGACAAGATCATGATGGGCGCCGAGCGGCGCTCGATGGTCATGCCCGAGGAGGAGCGCCGCAACACCGCGTACCACGAGTCCGGGCACGCGGTGGTGGCCAAGCTCCTGCCCAAGACCGACCCGGTGCACAAGGTGACGATCATCCCGCGCGGCAGGGCGCTGGGCGTCACGATGCAGCTCCCGGAGCAAGACCGCTACAGCCAGGACCGCGACCGCCTGCTCAACACCATCACGGTGCTGTTCGGCGGCCGCATCGCCGAGGAGATCTTCATGCACCAGATGACCACCGGCGCCTCGAACGACTTCGAGCGCGCCACCGAGATCGCGCGGCGCATGGTCACGCACTGGGGCATGTCGGACGAGCTCGGCACCATGGTGTACGGCGAGAACGAGGGCGAAGTGTTCCTCGGTCGCTCGATCACCACGCACAAGAACGTGTCGGAAGCGACGCTGCAGAAGGTGGACCAGGAGATCCGGCGCATCATCGACACGCAGTACAAGCTCGCGCGCAGGCTCCTGGAAGACAACCGCGACAAGGTCGAGGCGATGGCCAAGGCGCTGCTCGAGTGGGAGACGCTGGACGCCGAGCAGATCAACGACATCATGGCGGGCAGTCCGCCGCGAGCGCCCAAGCCCAGCTCCACGCCCGCCAAGCC
>DATFEJ010000226.1:0-8064 GCA_035251235.1 Burkholderiales bacterium | reverse complement strand
GCACGGCGCCGCGGCGCCGGACAGTGGCCGACGACGAGCCGCTGCCCGAATTCCTGGAGGACGAGCCGCCCCCGGCGCGCTTCGCGCTCGCCTGGGGCCTGGGCGCGCTGCTCGCCCTGGCGGCGCTCGCCGGCCAGCTCGCGTTCCAGTACCGCACCGAGCTCGCGACGCTCCTGCCGCAGGCGAAGCCCACCCTGCAGGAGGCGTGCGCGTTTCTCGAGTGCGAAGTGCGCCTGCCGCGCCGGCTCGAACTGCTGAGCATCGAATCGTCGGACCTGCAGGCCGACAAGCGCGGCGATTCGCTCATCGTGCTCAACGCGGTGATCCGCAATCGCGCGCCGTTCGCGCAGGAGCTGCCGTCGCTCGAGCTCACGCTCACCGACGCCGAGGAGCGCGCCGTCGTGCGCCGCGTGCTGCGGCCCGCGGATTACCTGCCGGGGCGCGGCCGCGCAGCGCTCGAGGCCGGGATCGCCCCGGGCGCGGAGGCCGCGTTGCGCATGCACTTCGACACCGGCGGCGTGCGCGCCACGGGCTATCGCCTCTATCTGTTCTTTCCCGCCTGAGCCATGAAGACACTGATCACCGGATCGATCGCCTACGACACCATCATGGTGTTCCCCGACCGCTTCAAGAACCACCTGCTGCCCGACCAGCTGCACATCCTCAACGTGTGCTTCCTGACGCCCGAGATGCGGCGCGAGTTCGGCGGCACGGCCGGCAACATCGCCTACAACCTGAAGCATCTGGGCGGCGACCCGCTCGTCATGGCGACCGTGGGCGAGGACATCGAGCCCTACCTGTACCGCCTGCATCGCCTGGGCATCGACGCGGCGCACCTGCGCAAGGTGCCGGGACAGTTCACTGCGCAGGCGTTCATCACCACCGACCTGGACGACAACCAGATCACGGCCTTCCACCCCGGCGCCATGAACCACGCGCACGAGAACCACGTCGCGCCCGAGCTCGGAGCCGAGCTCGCCATCGTCGCGCCGGACGGCAAGGAAGGCATGCTGGCGCACGCGCGCGAGTGCGCCGCGCACGGCATCCCCTTCATGTTCGATCCCGGGCAGGGCCTGCCCATGTTCTCGCGCGACGAGCTGCTGGAATTCGTCCGCCTCGCCGATTACGTCGCGGTGAACGACTACGAAGGCAAGCTGCTCGAGGAAAAAACCGGCCAGCCGCTGCGCGCGCTGGCGCGCGACGTGAAGGCGCTGGTGGTCACGCTCGGCGCGCAGGGCTCGCGCATCTTCGCGGGCGACGCACTGCACGAGATTCCCGTCGCGCCGGCCGAGCGCGTGGTGGACCCCACCGGCTGCGGGGACGCCTACCGCGCCGGCCTGCTCTACGGCATCGGCCAGGGCTGGGACTGGCCGCGCATCGGCCGCCTGGGCGCCGTGCTGGGCGCGATCAAGATCGCCAGCCGCGGCGCGCAGAACCACCACGTCGACCGCGCCCTGGTGGAGGCGCGCTCGCGCCAGGCCTTCGGCGCTTCCCCCTGGGACTGAGCGCGGCGCGCTACAGCCGCGCGCGGATCTGCGCGCAGTACGCCTCGAGCGTCTCGCGCGGCGGGTTCTTGACCGGCCACACCAGCTGCATGCCGTCGCCCTCGTGGCGCGGCAGGACGTGCAGGTGGAAGTGAAACACCGTCTGCCCGGCCGGCGTGCCGTTCGCCTGATAGATCGACAGGCCCGGCGGGTCGAAGGCGGCGCGCACCGCGCGCGCCACGCGCGCCGCGGTGCGAAAGACCGCTCCGGCCTGGTCATCGTCCAGCTCGTAGACGTTCGCCGCGTGCGCCTTGCTCGCCACGAGCACGTGCCCCGGGTTGACCTGCCCGAGATCCATGAAGGCGAGGGACGCCGGATCCTCGTAGACGATGCTCGCCGGGATCTGCCGGGCGACCAGCTTGCAGAACACGCAGTCGGCGCGCATCAATCCCCCGGTTGCTGGTATGCGCGGCAGGGTACCTGAAAGAGCGCGCGGTCTTCCAGCCGCAGCGCGGTCAGCCGGCCGCCCCAGACGCAGCCGGTGTCCAGCGCGAGGAGCTTCTCGGTGACCAGCAGGCCGAGCGTCGACCAGTGGCCGCAGACGATCGGCGCCTCGCCGGCGGGGCGCAGCTCGAACCAGCGGCGGGCGCCCGGCGGCGCGTCTTCGCGCTTCACGGCGAGCAGCATTTCGCCCTCGTCCGTGCAGTAGCGCAGGCGGGCCATGGCGTTGACGATGACCCGCAGCCGATCCCAGCCGCTGAGGTCGTCGCGCCAGCGGCGCGGCTCCGCGCCGTACAGGTGCCGCAGGAACTCGCGGTATTGCCCGCCACGCAAGGCGTCCTCCACTTCGCGCGCGAGCGATTGCGCCTGGGCGAGACTCCATTGCGGCAGCAGCCCTGCATGCACCATCACATGGCCGTTCGCCGCGTGCAGCAGGGGCCGCGCGCGCAGCCAGGCGAGCAGCTGGGGCGCGTCCGGCGCGGCCAGCACCTCGTCCAGGGTGTCATCGTCGTGCTTGCGGGCGAACCCTTCCGCCCGGCACAGAAGGTGGAAGTCATGGTTGCCGAGCACGCACACGGCGGCCTCGCCGAGCGCGCGCACCAGGCGCAGGGTGTCGAGCGATCTCGGCCCGCGATTCACCAGGTCGCCGACGAACCACAGCTGGTCCGCCGCGCCGTCGAAGCGGACCGCGCCGAGCAGCTCGCGCAGCTCGTCGGCGCAGCCCTGCACGTCTCCGATCGCGTACGTGGCCATCGACGGCGAGTCTACCGCGCGCCGGAACTTCGCCGGTCGCGTGCGACACTAACGTCCGCCATGCTGAAGGCGCTGAAGGGATTGCTCGAGGCGGACGCCCGCCCGTTGCCGGGACTGGAGCGCCGCAGCGTGCAACTCGCGGTGGCCGCGCTGCTGCACGAGGCGAGCCGCGCGGATTATCACCGGGGCGACGACGAGCACGCGGTGGCGAGCGCGGCGCTCGCCGGGATGTTCGGCCTGGATGCCGCCGGGTGCGCCGCCCTGCTCGAGGAAGGGCGGGCGCGCGCGGAGCAATTGACGAGCTTCTACGCGCCGGTGAGCGTCATCAAGCGCGCCTTCTCGCTCGAGGAGCGCGTGCACCTCGTCGAATGCCTGTGGCGCGTGGCCTTCGCCAACGGGCAGCTCAATCCGTACGAAGACCATTACGTGCGCAAGATCGCGCATCTGCTCTACGTGCCGAACACGCAGAGCATGCTGGCGCGCAACCGCGCGCGCGGCTAGAGCGCGGCGTCCATCCTGCGGTACTGGATCGCCTCGGCGACGTGCGCCGGGGCGATGCGCGCCGCGCCGTCCAGGTCGGCGATGCTTCGAGCCACACGCAGCACACGGTGGTACGCGCGCGCCGATAGCGCGAGGCGCGAGATCGCCTGCTTGAGCAGCGCCTCGGCGGACTGCTCGAGCGCGCAGTGCCGTTCGATGTCGCGCGTGCCGAGCAACGCGTTTGTCTCGCCCTGCCGGTCGATCTGCCGCGCGCGCGCCTGCGCCACCCGGCCGCGAATGGCCTCCGACCCCTCGCCGCCGGCCGCCGCGGTCAGCTCGGCTTCGCGCGGCACCGGCGCTTCGACCTTGAGGTCGATGCGGTCGGCGAGCGGCCCCGAGATGCGCGCGCGATAGCGCGCGATCGCGTCCGGCGTGCAGCGGCAGCGCCCCGAGGCGTGGCCCAGGTAGCCGCAGGGACAGGGGTTCATCGCCGCGATGAGCTGGAAGCGCGCCGGAAAACGGGCCTGGCGCGCGCCGCGCGCGAGCGAGATCCAGCCGCTTTCCAGCGGCTCGCGCAGGGCTTCCAGCGCTTCGCGGGCGAACTCGGGCAGCTCGTCCAGGAACAGCACCCCGTGATGCGCGAGCGAGATCTCCCCGGGGCGGGGAGGGCTGCCGCCGCCCACCAGCGCCACTCGCGAGGCGGTGTGATGCGGCGCGCGGCAAGGCCGCGCTCCCCAAAGCGCCGGGTCGAACCCCGCCGCGGAGGCCGACTGGATGGCCGCGCTCTCCATCGCCTCGGCGGGGCTCATGGGCGGCAGAATGCCGGCGAAGCGCGCGGCGAGCATCGACTTGCCGGTGCCCGGGGGTCCGAGCAGCAGCACGCTGTGCGCGCCCGCGGCGGCCACTTCCAGGGCGCGCTTGGCCGCGTTCTGGCCCTTGACGTCGCGAAAGTCCGGATACGCCGGCGCAGCTTGCTGTGCGCGGGCGCGCGCACGCTCGAGCGGCGCGCTGCCGGCGAGATGCGCGCAGACCTCGAGCAGGCTCCTGGCCGGCAGCACGCTGGCGCGCTCGGCGAGCGCGGCTTGCGCCGCATTCTCCGCGGGCAGTACGAAGCCGCGGCCCGAGTGCGCGGAGCCGAGCGCCATCGCCAGCGCGCCGCGCACCGGGCGCAGCTCCCCGGTGAGGGACAGCTCGCCCGCGAACTCCAGTCCCTCGAGCGATTCGCGCTTCAGCTGCCCGCTCGCCGCCAGGATGCCGAGCGCGATCGGCAGGTCGAACCGGCTCGAGTGCTTCGGCAGGTCGGCCGGCGCGAGGTTGACCGTGATGCGGCGCGCGGGGAAGGAGAACTGCGCGTGGTGCAGGGCGGCGCGCACGCGGTCCTTGGCCTCGCGCACCTCGGCGTCCGGCAGGCCGACGATGTGGAACGCGGGCAGCCCCGGCCCGAGGTGGACCTCGACGGTCACCTCGGGTGCGTCGATGCCCGCGAGCGCGCGGCTCGCGACGGTTGCCAGCGCCATGTGCTTGCCTCCTCAGAGACAAGCAACGCGGCGCGGCGTGCGCGGTTTACCGACGCTTCTCCAGCTCGGCGACGCGCGCCTCCAGGGCCGAGAGTTTCGCCTGGGCGCGCTCGAGAAGCTTGCGCTGCACGTCGAAATCCTCGCGCAGGACCACGTCGAAGCGGTCGAAGAACGCGCCGAGCAGCGCGTGCAGGTTCTTCTCCAGGTCCTGCGCGGGCGAAGCACGCGCGGCGTCGCTCAAACGCTGCCCGAGGTCCTTCAGAAGCTCCGTGTTGATCATGCGTCGCAGCGTAGCATGGGTAATGCACCATAGTAGGGCATGGGACCGGGGCCTCGGCCCATTGCTGGTGCGCTGCAACGCAGCATCCGCACCTTGTGTTTCCTAAGTGTATGAATATAGGGATTTTTATTGCTGGCACAGGAGGTGCTAAAGCCAGTAGGCGTTTCGTCATCTTCACTCAATTGGAGACCTACATCATGCGCAAGACCCTTCTGGCTACCGCAGTTGCCGCCGCTGCCGCGATGCCGAGCCTCGCTTCCGCGCAGGCCAGCTCGCCCCACACGATCACCGGCAACATGAGCATCGTCAGCGACTACCGGTTCCGCGGCATCTCGCAGACTTTCGTGCAGCCCGCGATCCAGGGCGGCATCGACTACTCGCACAAGAGCGGCTTCTACCTGGGCAACTGGAACTCGAACGTGAGCGGCAACAGCTTCGTTGACGGCACGATCGAGATGGACGTCTACGGCGGCTTCAAGTTTCCCGTCGGTTCCGTGACGCTCGACGTCGGGCTGCTGCAATACCTCTACCCGGGCGCCAAAGCCGGGGGCGTCAAGTACGACACGCTGGAAGCGTACGTCGCCGGCACGTGGAAGTGGTTCACGCTCAAGTACTCGATGACGCTCGACGACTACTTCGGGGTGAACGACTCCGACGGCTCCGGCTATCTCGACCTGACGTTCAACTACGAGCTCGCGCCCAAGTTCAATCTCGTTGCCCACGTGGGCAGCCAGACGGTGGAGAACGCCAGCGCGCTCGACTACGTCGACTACAAGATCGGCGTCACCTACGACCTGAACGGCTGGGTCCTGGGCGCGACCTACATCGACACCGACGTGAGCGACGCGACTTACACGTTCACCAACAATGCCGGCAAGACCGAAGACCTCGCCAAGGGGACGCTGGTCCTGTCCGTCAGCAAGTCCTTCTAAGGAACGGCAACCCGCGGCGGGCGCCCTCCCGCGCCCGCCGCCACCCGGAGACCAGGAATGAAATTGATCTCAGCCATCATCAAGCCGTTCAAGCTCGACGAGGTGCGTGAAGCGCTCTCGGGCATCGGCGTGCAGGGCATCACGGTGACCGAAGTGAAAGGCTTCGGCCGCCAGAAGGGCCACACCGAGCTGTACCGCGGCGCGGAGTACGTGGTCGACTTCCTGCCCAAAGTGAAGATCGACGTCGCGGTGAAGTCCGACCTGCTCGAGCGCGCCATCGAGGCCATCGAGAAGGCGGCGAACACCGGCAAGATCGGCGACGGCAAGATCTTCGTGTTCGACCTCGAAAAAGTCATCCGCATCCGCACCGGCGAGACCGATGCGGAGGCGCTCTAGGAGATGCACATGAAGAAGCTGTCTTCGCTGATTGCGCTGCTCGCCCTGTCCGCCCTGTCGGGCGCAGCGCTCGCCGCCCCGTCGGTCGACAAGGGCGACACCACCTGGATGATGACCGCCACGGCGCTCGTCATTCTCATGACCATCCCGGGGCTGGCGCTGTTCTACGGCGGCATGGTGCGCTCGAAGAACACGCTCTCGGTGCTGATGCAGGTGTTCGTCACCTTCTGCCTGATCTCGGTCGTCTGGGTGGTGTACGGCTACTCGATCGCCTTTACGGGGGGCAGCGCGTTCTTCGGCGGGCTGTCGAAGATGTTCCTGTCGGGCGTGACCGGCGACTCGATGGCCGCGACCTTCTCCAAGGGCGTGGCGATTCCCGAGATCGCGTTCGTCGCCTTCCAGCTCACGTTCGCGGCCATCACCTGCGGCCTGATCGTCGGCGCGTTCGCCGAGCGCATCAAGTTCTCGGCGGTGCTCGTGTTCTCGGTGCTCTGGTTCACCTTCGCCTACGCGCCGATGGCGCACATGGTGTGGTACTGGGACGGCCCCGACGCGATCACCGACGCGAAGAGCCTCGACGCGGTCACCGCGGCGGCCGGCTGGCTGTGGCAGAAGGGCGCGCTCGATTTCGCCGGCGGCACGGTGGTGCACATCAATGCCGGCGTCGCGGGCCTGGTGGGCGCCTGGGTGATCGGCAAGCGCATCGGCTACGGCAAGGAAGCCATGCCGCCGCACAACCTGCCGCTCACCATGATCGGCGCCTGCCTGCTGTGGGTGGGCTGGTTCGGCTTCAACGCCGGCTCCAACCTGGAGGCGACCGGCGTCGCGACCGTGGCGTTCCTCAACACCATCGTCGCCACGGCGGCGGCCGTGCTGTCCTGGCTGCTGGCAGAGAGCATCGCCCGCGGCAAGGCCTCGGCACTCGGTGCGGCCTCGGGCGCGGTAGCGGGCCTGGTGGCGATCACCCCGGCCTGCGGCTTCGTGGGCATCATGGGCGGGCTGGTGATCGGCCTCGCGGCGGGCGTGGCCGGCTTCTGGGGCGTGAACGGCCTGAAGAAGCTGCTGGGCGCCGACGACTCGCTGGACGTGTTCGGCGTGCACGGCGTATGCGGCATCGTCGGTGCGCTGCTGACCGGCGTGTTCGCGGCCCCGTCGCTTGGCGGATCCGGCATCTGGGACTATGTCGCCAACAAGGCCTCCGCCGACTACTCGATCTGGGGCCAGGTCGTCACGCAGGCCACGGGCGTGCTCACCACGATCGTCGTGTCCGGCGTGGTCTCGCTCATCGCCTTCAAGCTGGTGGATCTCACCATCGGCCTGCGCGTCGCCGAGGAAGCCGAGCGCGAAGGCCTCGACACGACCTCGCACGGCGAGGCGGCGTACCGGATGTAGGCGTAACGAAGTCTCCTCCTAGGTCTCAACCCCTAGTTCACGGGGCGCGCGAGCGCCCCGTTTTTTTTCTGCACTTTCCTGCAGGCGCCGCCGCGCGCCGCGTCACCGGAATGCGCGCCCGCAGGTTCTATACTTCATGCCCACCATGAACGCAGCCGAGCACCTGCTGGGCGAGTCGGCGCTGGCCCGTCACGGCACGCGCACTGCGCTCATCTGCGGCGACGAGGTGCTCAGCTATCGCGCGCTGGCCGAAGAAGTCGCGCGTGCCGCCGGCGCGCTGCGCCACCTGGGCGTGCGCCCGGGCGAGCGCGTGCTGCTGCTGCTGCGGG
>DATFEJ010000141.1:0-7233 GCA_035251235.1 Burkholderiales bacterium | reverse complement strand
CGAGCCCGGCGGCGCGCAGGAAGGCGAGCACCGGCTCAGGGAGCGAGCCGCTCAAGGGTCCAGCCGGCGGCGCCGGCGGCGCGCCGGTAGAGCAGGCGGTCGTGCAGGCGATTGGCGCGGCCCTGCCAGAACTCGATGGCTTCGGGCTCGACCCGGTAGCCTCCCCAGTTCGGGGGGCGCGGCGGGTGCTCGCCGTGCTTCGCCTGCATCGCGGCGAGCGCCTGCTCCAGCGCGGCGCGATCGCGCACCGTTTCGCTCTGCGCCGACGCCCATGCCGACAGGCGTGCGCCCAGCGGCCGCGTGACGTAGTACGCGTCGGAGGCCGCGGCCGCCACCCGGGCAACGCGGCCCTCGACGCGCACCTGGCGCTCGAGATCCGACCAAAGGAACACCAGGCAGGCGAGCGGCCGCGCGGCGAGCTCGCGCCCCTTTCTGCTCAAGTAGTTGCTGTAGAAGACGAATCCGCCTTGTTCGATGCCCTTGAGCAGCACGATGCGCGCCGAGGGCGCGCCCGAGGCCGAGACCGTGGCGAGCGTCATGGCGTTGGCGAGCGACACCCCCGCGGCCTCGGCGTCGCGGAACCAGCGCTCGAACTGGACCAGGGGATCGGCGTGCGCGTCGGCTTCCGCCAATCCCGCGCGCATGTATTCCTGGCGCAGATCGGCGAGTTTCATGCGGTCATTCTATAAAAGAATGGCGCGGCGCGTCCCGCGGCGCGGGAACTCTCCTGCCGCCGGGACGCTTTCAGTCATTGACATGCATCGCGGGATTCGGCATCTTTCGTCCACCGCCGCGCTGCGGCGGAAATATCCGGATCTCGAGATCACCGATCAGAGGAGAATCACGATGGCGAAGAAGAAGGCGAAGAAGGCGGGCAAGAAACGCAAGCCAAATGCGGCGTTCATGAAGGCGATGACCCCGAGCGCCTCGCTCGCCGCGGTCGTCGGCTCGAGCGCCATGCCGCGCACCGAAGTCACCAAGAAGATCTGGGGCTATATCAAGCGCAATAGCCTGCAGGACAAGAAGAACCGCCGCATGATCAACGCCGACGACAAGCTCAAGGCGGTATTCGGCGGCAAGTCGCAGGTGTCGATGTTCGAGATGACCAAGCTGGTGAACAAGCACCTGAAGTAGGGCAAACGGTTTCAAGGGAGTGCGACAAGGGCCGAGGGGCTGCAGACCTCGGCCTTTTCGCTTCTGGAGAGGCGCGCCATGTTCTTCGTCAATCCGGCCTACGCCGAACGGGTGCAGCAGGCGATCGCCACGCTGAGCGAGGCCTTCGGCTACACCTTCGCCGGCGACATGATGCTCACCTTCCACCGCAACATGGGCTTCTTCGAGGACGCGCGCTTCATGCAGGCGATCAACGAGGAGGCGGCCGACGAGCGCGAGAAGAGCCTGGTGTGGCGGCTGCACGTGCTGTGCTGGTTCGCGCACCAGGCGCTGCGCGCCGAGGGCGATTTCGTCGAGTGCGGCGTGTTCCGCGGCTTCTCGACCATCGTCGCCGCGCGCATGCTGGACTTCACGCGCATCGAGCGGCAGTGGTACCTGTACGACACGTTCACGGGCATCCCGGCCGACCAGCTGAACGCGGGCGAGAGCAGCCCGGAGCTGTACGCGGTGCCGGGCCTGCATGAGGCGTGCGTCAAGCGCTTCGCGCCGTATCCCAACATCCACGTCGTGCGCGGCCGCATTCCCGAGGTGCTCGCCGGTCGCGCGCCGGCGCGCGTCGCCTTCGCGCACCTCGACCTGAACTCCGCGGCTGCGGAGTCCGCGGCGTTCGAGTTCTTCCGCGAGCGCTTCGCCCCGGGCGCGGTCGTGCTGCTCGACGATTACGGCTGGCGCGGCTTCCGGCCGCAGAAGCTGGTGGCCGACGAGTTCTTCGGCAGCCTGAAGCGCCCGATCCTGGAGCTGCCGACGGGGCAGGGGGTGGTGATCATCTAGCGACGACGCGGATCTCGTCGCGGGTTTGGCTTTTCGATGCGATCTCGTGTTTTTGGCGGGGTGAATCTTCCCGCCAAAAACACGAGACCATGGAAGATCAAATGCGCGCCGAGAATGGAGTTCGTCGCCGGTTTAGCTTTTCGAATCCATCTCGTGTTTTTGGCGGGGTGAATCTTCCCGCCAAAAACACGAGACCATGGGAAATGCGCCGGAGGCTCCGACGATCGAACGACGCCGGCGCTGATCGTTACTTGTGATACGAGGTGACTCTCTCCACCTCGTTCTTCGACCCCAGAATCACCGCCACCCGCTGGTGCAGCCCTTTGGGCTGCAGGTCGAGGATCGGCGTCGTGCCGTCGGTGGCCGCGCCGCCCGCCTGCTCGACGATGAAAGCCATGGGGTTGGCCTCGTACATGAGGCGCAGGCGCCCCTCGGTGTGCTTGGCGTCCCGCGGGTACATGAAGATGCCGCCGCGCGACAGCACGCGGTAGACGTCGGCGACCATCGAGGCCACCCAGCGCATGTTGAAGTCCTTGCCGCGCGGCCCGTCCTTGCCGGCGAGGCACTCGTCGATGTAGCGCTTCACCGGCGGCTCCCAGCGCCGCTGGTTGGACATGTTGATGGCGAACTCGGCGGTATCGGCGGGAATGGCGATGTCCGGGTGCGAGAGCACGAAGCCGAAGATCTCGCGGTCCAGGGTGAAGCCGTGCGCGCCGTCTCCCACCGTGAGCACGAGGAGCGTGGTCGGGCCGTACACCGCGAAGCCGGCGGCCACCTGCTTGCGGCCGGGCTGCAGGAAGGCCGCTTCCTGCGGCTCGCACAGCCTGCCCTCGGCGGTCTTCGGGCAGCGCAGCACCGAGAAGATGGTGCCCACCGAGATGTTGACGTCGATGTTCGAGGAGCCGTCGAGCGGGTCGAACATCAGCAGGTACTCGCCCTTAGGGTAGTGCGTCGGGATCGGCCGCGGCTCGGCCATCTCCTCGGAGGCGAGCGCGGCCAGGTTGCCGCCCCATTCGTTGGCCTCGAGCAGGATCTCGTTGGACAGCATGTCGAGCTTCTGCACCGTCTCGCCCTGCACGTTCTGCACGCCCGCCGAGCCGTGGCCGTCGGCGAGCGCGCCCTTGCTGACGCGCGTGCTGATCGCCTTGCAGGCGCGCGCGATGGTCTCGATCAGCAGGCGCAGGTCGGCGTTGATCTTGCCGGCCTGCTGGCGCTGGATGAGGAACTGGGTGAGCGTCATGCGGCGCATGGCGGCGCCCATTCTAACCGGCCCGGGCGCGCGCGGTGACCAGGGCGACGCCCGCGCAGGTGACGGCGATGCCGGCGATGGACAGCGCGCTCGGCACCACGCCGAACATCAGGTACTCCAGCACCACCGCGAAGATCGGCGTGAAGTACAGGAGGCTCGTCACCCGGGTCGCCTGGCCGTGGCGCATGAGCGTGTGCAGGGCGTTGACGGCGAAGATCGAGGCGAAGATGACGAGGAACGCCACCGCGCCGAGCAGCGCCCAGCTCCACTGCACGCGCGCGCCTTCCACGAGCAAGGCGAGCGGGGCGAGCGCCACGAGGCAGGCGGCGAACTGCACCCAGGCCGCGCTGTACAGGTTGACGGTGGGGCAGAACAGGCGCTGGTAGAGCGTGCCGGCGGTCACGCCCAGCAGCCCCGTGACCACGGCGACCAGCGCGCCGAGGCTCATCTCGCGCACGTCGATCTTGTGCCAGACGACGAGCAGCACCCCGGCCAGGCCGAGCGCGACGCCGGTCCATTGCCGCGGCGCGAGCCGCTCGTGCATCCAGCGCCGCGCGAACACGGCGGTGAGCAGGGGCTGCGCGGCGAGCACCACGGCCACGATGCCCGCCGACAGGCCGAGGTATTGCGCGTAGTGGCTGCCGGAGAGCTGGACGGCGTGCATCAGCAGGCCGGCCACGACGACGTGGGCGAACTCGCGCGGTGTTTTCGGCCACGGCGGGCGCAGGAGGAGCAGCACCGGCACGAGGCACGCGAGCCCGAAGAGGTAGCGCAGCGACAGGAACGTGAACGGCGCCGCGTACTGGATTCCCACCTTGGTGGCGAGGTAGCCGGAACCCCAGACCGAGACGAAGTACCACGCCAGCAGGGTATCGACCCAGCGGCGCGCGCCGGGTGACGCTAGGGCCAGAGCGGCAGGCCGGCGAGGCCGGCGGTCTCCGGCTGGCCGGTCATCAGGTTCGCGTTCTGCAGCGCCTGCGCCGACGCTCCCTTGCCGAGGTTGTCGATGGCGCCGAGCGCGACGACCAGGCCGGTGCGCGAGTTGACCGCGTAGGACAGGAACACGAGGTTCGAGCCGGTGGTCCAGCCGGTATGCGCGCTGCGGCCCCGGTCGAGCGGCTGCACTTTCACGAACGGCTCGTTGCGGTAGCAGGCCTCGGCCGCGGCATACAGGCGCCTGGCGTCCGCGCCGCCCTTGGGCCGCGCGTAGCAGGTGGCCAGGATGCCGCGCGTCATCGGCACGAGGTGCGGCGTGAAGGCGATCGTGGCCTTCCTGCCACCCACCTGGGCGAGCGCGGCTTCCATCTCGGGCACGTGCGGGTGCGCCTCCAGGCCGTAGGCGAACAGGTCCTCGTTGGTCTCGGCGTAGCCGAAGTCGCTCGCGCCGCCGCGGCCCGTGCCGGTGACGCCGCTCTTCGCGTCGATGACGATGCCCTCCGACTCGATCAGGCCCTCCTTCACCAGCGGCGCGAGCGCGAGCAGCGACGCCGCCGGATAGCAGCCCGGATTGGCGATGCGCGTCGCGCCGCGGATCTGCTCGCGCTGCCCGGGCAGCTCGGTCAGACCGTAGGTCCAGCCTTGCACGAAGCGGTGATCGCCGCCCACGTCCACGACGCGGATGGATTTCGCGACCCTCGCCAGCGGCTCCTTCGACTTGCCGGTGGGTAGCGAGGCGAACAGCAGGTCGAGGCCGGAGATCTTTTCCGGCTCGAAGGGCTGGATGACGAGCCTGCCCGCCGGGTGGCCGGCGAGCGCGGGAAAGCGCTGCGCGAGCGCCTGGCCGGCGGTGGATTCGCCGCCGACGTAGGCGAGCTCGAAGGCAGGGTGCCCGGCGACCAGGCGCAGCAGCTCGCTGCCGCCGTAGCCGCTCACGCCGACGATGCCGATCTTCATGACCGGAATCGTAGCAGGTCGATGCTTACACCTGGCCGGGGGCGCGAGCCTGCAGCGCGGCGATGCGCTCCTCGACCGGCGGGTGCGTGGAGAACAGCGCCATGATGCCCGAGGGCCGGTTGGTGATGCCGGCGGTCTGGATGGCGGGCGGCAGCGCGCCCGGCTCGAGGCCGCCGAGGCGCGCGAGCGCGTGCATCATCGGCCGCGGCGAGCCGAGGAGGTCGGCGGAGGCCGCGTCGGCACGGAACTCGCGCTGGCGCGAGAACCAGGCGACGATCATCGAGGCGAGGATGCCGAACACGATCTCGCACACGAGCACCGTGACGTAGAACCCGGGCCCGACGCCGCGCTCGGTGCGGAAGATCGCCTTGTCGACGAAGAAGCCGACCACGCGCGCCAGGAACACGACGAAGGTGTTGACCACGCCCTGGATGAGCGTGAGGGTGACCATGTCGCCGTTGGCGACGTGGCCGATCTCGTGGCCGAGCACGGCCTCGACCTCCTCCTTGCTCATGGATTGCAGCAGTCCCGTGGACACGGCGACCAGCGAGGAATTCCTGAACGCGCCGGTGGCGAAGGCGTTCGGCGCGCCCTCGTAGACGGCGACCTCGGGCATGCCGATGCCCGCCTTGTCGGCCAGGCGCTTCACCGTCTGCACCAGCCAGTACTCGGTAGTGCCCTCGGAGCCGTCGATGACGTGCGCGCCGGTGGACCACTTGGCCGCGGTCTTGGACATGAGCAGCGAGATGAACGAGCCGGCAAAGCCCACCACCGCCGAGAATACGAGCAGCCCGGTGTAGTCGATGCCCTCGGCCGCCAGCCACCGGTTCAGGCCGAACAGGTTGATGATCACCGACAGCAGCACGATGACCGCCAGGTTGGTGGCCAGGAACAGGACGACGCGCTTCATTTATGATCTCTCCTCATGCCGCTGGCAAAAATGGGTGCGGAATGTTAGCCGAACATTGGGGCCGCGCCGCCGCGTTTCAAGGCCTCGCGCTGGGGCTTGCGCTGTTGTCAGCTTGCACGCCGGCGAGCTCGCCGTTCGATTCGACCGGCCGGGTGCGCAAGCAGTTCCACAGCATGCCCGAGGCGTCGCTGCCGCTGCCGCCGGAGTCCGCGGCCGGCACGCTGGCGGAGTACCAGCGCGAGCTCGCCGGGCTGCTGCACGAGGCGAACCGCGGCATGGTGTTCGAGGGCGCGCCGCCCAATCCGGTGCGCGCGGTGATCGTCATGCGCGCGGAAATCGACGTGCTCGGCGAGGCGCGGCGCTTCGACCTGGTGCGCGCTCCCTTGCACGATCCGTGGCTGGGGATGCTCGTCGAGCAGACCATGCGCCGCGCGGAGCCGTTCCCGCGGCCGTCGCTGAAGCTGCTGAACGGCGCGAGCAGCGTGGCGTTCACCGAGACCTGGCTGTTCGACTACGAAGGGCGCTTCCGCCTGCGCTCGCTCTCGCTGCAGCAGGCGGATCCGCCGCCGGAGGACATGACGGATTAGCGGCGCTCGCGCGCATCCTCCAGCAGCATGCGCGCGCCCTTCTCGGCGATCAGCGTGGTCGGCGCGTTGGTGTTGCCCGAGGTGATGCGCGGCATGATCGAGGCGTCGATGACGCGCAGCCGATCGATGCCGCGCACGCGCAGGCGCGCGTCGACCACGCTGCCCATCGCGCAGGTGCCCACCGGATGGAAGATGGTGGTGCCGAGCTCGCCCGCCGCCTTTTCCAGCTCGGTGTCGGACTGCACCGCAGGTCCGGGGCGGAACTCCTCCGGCCGGTACCTGGCGAGCGCTTTCGCCGCCATGATGCGGCGCGTGAAGCGCATGCCGTCCACCGCCACCTTGCGGTCCTCCGGCACCGAGAGGTAGTTCAGGCGGATCTCGGGATAGGCGAACGGGTCGGGCGACTTGAGGCGCACCCAGCCGCGCGAGGCGGGGCGCAAGTTGCACACGCTCGGCGTGATCGCCGGGAAAGAATGCAGCGGCTCGCCGAATCTGTCCAGCGACAGTGGCTGCACGTGCCACTCGATGTTGGCGGTCGGCTGCGCGGCATCGCTCTTCGCGAACGCACCGAGCTGCGAGGGCGGCATGGTGAGCGGGCCGGTCCGGAACAGCAGGTACTCCAGGCCCATCGCGGCCTTGCCCCACAGGCT
>DATFEJ010000009.1:0-4378 GCA_035251235.1 Burkholderiales bacterium | reverse complement strand
CCGGCGAGCTCGGGCGGCGGGCGGCGACCGGGCCACCGCCCTTGCGCCGCGAGGCGGAATTTCTGCAGCACCTCCGAGTACAGGTGCACCAGGATCGGCTCGCCGAAGCGGCGCAGCCGCATGCGCTGCGCCCACTCCATGTAGCCGCGGTTCCAGTTGCGCATGTAGCGGTAGGAAGGGTCGAGCTCGTACTTGAAGACGCAGTTGTTCTTCTCGTACATCTCCCACTGCCGCGGGTTGGGCTCGCCGAGCAGCGCCTTGGAGCCGTCGGCGCCGCGCCAGCCGGCGAGAAAGCCGATGCCCGAGCCGGGCTCGGTCTCGTGGCGCACGATGAACTCGGGGTAGTCGCGGTACTTGCGCGCGCCTTGCGCATCTACGAACGCGGGCAGCTTGAGGCGGCCGGCGAGCTCGATCAGCACCTCCTGGAACGGCTTGCATTCGCCCTTGGGCGGCACCACCGGGATGCGCACCGAGTCCACGGGGCCATCGAACTCCGAGATCGGCCGGTCGAGCATCGACATGACGTCGTGGCGCTCGAGGTAGGTCGTGTCGGGAAGCACGAGGTCCGCGAACGCCACCATCTCCGAGCGGAACGCGTCGCACACGACGAGGAACGGGATCTTGTACTCGCCGTCCGCGCCCTTGTCGTTCAACATGCGGCGCACTTCCGTCGTGTTCATGGTCGAGTTCCACGCCATGTTCGCCATGAAGATCATGAGCGTGTCGAGCGGATACGGATCGCCGCGCCACGCGTTGGTGATCACGTTGTGCATCACGCCGTGCACCGAGAGGGGATACTCCCAGGAGAATCCCTTGTCGATGCGCACCGGCTTGCCGTCGGCGTCCACGAACAGGTCTTCGGGCGAGCCGGGCCAGCCGAGCGCAAGGCCGGCGAGCGGCGTGTTCGGCTGCACGCCCTCGGGCCCGGTGGGCGTCTTCGCCGACGGCGGAATGGCGCGCGGAAACGGCGCCTTGTGCCGGAAGCCGCCCGGGCGGTCGATCGTGCCGAGCAGGCTCATGAGGATGCCGAGCGCGCGCACGGTCTGGAAGCCGTTCGAGTGCGCGGCCAGGCCGCGCATGGCGTGGAACGCCACCGGATTGCCGGTCACCGTCTGGTGCTCGTTGCCCCAGCAGTCGGTCCAGGCGATCGGCAGCTCGATCTTCTCGTCGCGCGCGGTGACGCCCATCTCGTGCGCGAGGCGCCGGATGGTGGCCGCCGGGATGCCGGTGATGCCCTCGGCCCACTCGGGCGTGTGCGGCTGCACGCGCTCGGCGAGCAGCTGGAACGCCGGCTGCACGCGCGTGCCGTCGGCAAGGCGATACGAGCCAAAGAGGCGCGGATCTGCGCCCGGCGTGTGGCTGAGCACCGCGCGGCCGGAGTGGCGATCCCACCACAGCTGGTTCTGCGGATGGAGCGGATTGTCCGGCTCGACGTCCTCGTCCACGGCGAGCAGGCCGTGGCGCGGCGAAGCCGGGTCGGTGACCACGAGCTGGCCGCCGTTGGTGTAGCGCGCGACGAACTCGCGGTCGTAGAGGCCCTGCGCGATCAGCTCGTGGTTGAGCGCGAGCAGCAGCGCGCCGTCCGTGCCCGGGCGGATCGGCACCCACTCGTCGGCGATCGCCGAGTAGCCGGTGCGCACCGGGTTCACCGAGATGAAGCGCCCGCCGTCGCGCTTGAACTTCGAGATGGCGATCTTGAGCGGGTTCGAATGGTGGTCCTCGGCGGTGCCGAGCATGATGAACAGCTTCGCGCGCTCGAGATCCGGGCCGCCGAACTCCCAGAACGAGCCGCCGATGGTGTAGATCATCCCCGCGGCCATGTTCACCGAGCAGAACCCGCCGTGCGCGGCGTAGTTCGGCGTGCCGAACTGGCGCGCGAAAAGGCCGGTCAACGCCTGCATCTGGTCGCGCCCGGTGAACAGGGCAAACTTCTTCGGGTCCGTGGCACGGATGGCGGCGAGGCGCTTCTCCAGAATGGAGAACGCTTCCTCCCACGAAATCGGCTCGAACTCGCCGGCACCGCGCTCGGCGCCGGATTTCCTCTTCAGCGGGCGCGTGAGGCGCGCGGGCGACTTCTGCTTCATGATGCCGCTCGCCCCCTTGGCGCAGATCACGCCTTTGTTGAGCGGGTGCTCGGGGTTGCCCTCGATGTAGCGCACCTCGCCGTCCCGCAGGTGCACGCGGATGCCGCAGCGGCACGCGCACATGTAGCAGGTGGTGGTCTTCACTTCGGAGGACATGCCGCGTCATTGTCCGGCCGCGTCCGGGAGGGTGGCAACGAGCGGATACTGATGCCGGTATAAGGCGGCAGCGCAGCCCCGCTTATCGCCGCTCGGCTAAGATGCGCGCGTGAAGATCTGCATCGTCTCGGACAGCCACGACCGCGCCGACGCGCTCGCGCAGGCGGTGGGCGAAGCCAAGGCGCTGGGCGCCGAGGCCGTGATCCACTGCGGCGACCTCATCGGCGCGCAGACGGTGAAGCCCGCGCTGGCGCATGGCCTGCCGATCCACCTCATCCACGGCAATAACGTCGGCGACACCCAGGCAACGCACCGGCAGTCGCGCGCGAGCGGCGGGCTGCTCGAGTACCACGGGGCGGATGCGCGCCTCGAGCTCGGCGGGCGGCGCATCTTCGTCGTGCACTACGACGACTACGGCTACGCCATGGCGTGCACCGGCGAGTGGGCGCTGGTGTGCTGCGGGCACTCGCACAAGGCCGAGGCGCGCAAGTTGACGGGCATCAACGGAAAAGAGTCCTGGCTGGTGAACCCCGGCACCGTGGCGGGCCTCGCCGCGCCCGCCACCTGGGCGCTCGGCGACCTGGCGGCGATGCGCTTCGAGATCCGCGCATTGAACGCCTCTATAAGCGCATAGCGAACTTCGACGCGGGCGCTCACGCCCGGCGCTAGAATTCCCGCCGGGAAAGGCGAGGAGAAAAGCCCCATGTTCAGCATCAATCCGTTTGCCGCGCTGTCGGCAACCCTGTCGCCTGCCGTCATGCAGGCCTACGTCGTCGTCATGTTCCTGCTGGTCGTCGCGGGGACGCTGTTCGACGTCGTGCACAAGGGCAGCGCGAAGTATTTCTTCCAGAACATGCGCAAGTCGAAGGCGAAGGGCGCGCGGCCGCTCGGCGGCGGCGAGCTCGTGTCGATCGCAGTGCAGACCGCCGTGGTCGACGTGCTCGCCTCGGGCGAGTTCTGCAACCCGCGCCGGCGCATCGCGCACCTGCTCGGCATGTACGGCTTCGTGCTCCACGTCGTCTGCACCGTGGCGATGGTGTTCGATGCCTCGGCGGGCGCGATCTGGGCGCAGCTCTGGTGGGCGGGCGGCCTGATGGTCTGCGTCGGCGGCTACTGGTTCTGGTTCTTCATCCGCGTCGACGTCGCCGCCGAGGGGAATTCCCCGTTCCGCGTGGTGAAGGCGGATCTGTTCATCCTGTCGCTCCTCGCCAGCGTCACGCTCGCGCTGATCTGGGCGTGGAGCCAGTCGATGGTGATCTTCGGCCTCTACGTCATCGCAACCACGGTCCTGTTCGGGTCGGTGCCGTGGTCCAAGTTCGCCCACATGTTCTTCAAGCCCGCGGCGGCGTTCGAGAAAAGGGTATCCAAGGCCGATGGCACGGTCGAGAACCTGCCGACGCAGACCCGCGACGACCCCGAGCAGCAGAAAAGGCACTCGATGGAACTGTTGCAGAACGCCCCGATGGACATGGGGCTCGGCATCAAGCGCGAAGCGCCCCGTCACTACTAGAAGAAAGAGCCCGACCCATGCCTACCTTCGTCTACATGACGAGGTGCGACGGATGCGGACACTGCGTCGACATCTGTCCCTCGGACATCATGCACATCGACCAGACCTATCGCCGCGCCTACAACATCGAGCCCAACATGTGCTGGGAGTGCTACTCCTGCGTGAAGGCCTGCCCGCAGCATGCGATCGATGTGCGCGGCTATGCCGACTTCGCCCCGCTGGGCCACAGCGTTCGCGTCCACCGCGACGAGCAGAAAGGCACGATCGCCTGGAGGATCAAGTTCCGCAACGGCACGGAAAAGAACTTCCTGTCGCCGATCACCACCAAGCCCTGGGGCACGGCGATTCCCAAGCTCGCGCAGGTCCCCGGGCCGAGCAAGGAGATGCGCGACGGCCAGCTGCTGTACAACGAGCCGAAATGGATCCGCATGGACGACGGCGGCCTGCATACCGTTGAGGCCGCCGGCCTGAAGATGAAGAAAGGCGTGTACTACTGATGGCCACCAAGACGATCATCGAAGACGGCATCGACATTCTGGTCGTCGGCGCGGGCCTCGGCGGCACCGGTGCCGCCTGGGAGGCGAGATTCTGGGGCCAGGACAAGAAGATCGTCATCGCCGAGAAGGCC
>DATFEJ010000206.1:0-3203 GCA_035251235.1 Burkholderiales bacterium | reverse complement strand
TCCGCCAGCCTCGGCCAGAGCACGGCGAGCAGCAGCACGGCCACGGCGATGAGCGCCGGGTTGGTGATGCGGGCGAGGGGACCCTCCAGCCGCGCCGCCGCAGCGGGCCGCCAGGCGCGCAGTGCCGCGCCCATGCCGAGCGGCAGCAATTGCGCGAAGAACACCTGGCGGGCGACGTCGAGCGGCGACACGGCAAAGCTCCTGCCGTACATCTCGCTGAGAACGGCGAGGCTCAGCGGCACCGACAGCACGGCGAGCGCCAGGATGGCGAGATGCAGCACCGGTGCGAACAGCGCGCCACCGCCCGCCTCGAGCGCGCGGCGCAGCGCGACCGGCGCGCCGGGCGAGATGGCCATCAGCAGAATGCCGGCTGCCACGACGCCCGCGAGGTCGAACAACCTGACGGCGAGGACAGCCGCCGCGGGCACCGGCACGAGCACCGCGAAGAGGGCAAAGGCGAGCACCCCGCGCCGCTGCAGGGCCGCCGCGACCTGCTCGCGGCCGATCATCAGCCCGAGGGAAAACATGACGCAGAACACCACCGCGGCGATCGGCAGGGCCAGCCAGGGCGGGATCGGCGAGGTCATGAGGACGTCCCGACCGATGGTATCGTGCGCAAGATCGGGCGGTTGATCCAGGTCAATGGCGGCGTGGTCGCCGGCGGCATGATGCCGTAATTCACGTGAGGGAATCATGAAGCTCTGGATAGGCAACATCGCGCCGGACACCACCGACGACGAGGTCCGCGAGTTCGTCATGAAATACGCGCCGGACCTGGAGATCACGACGATCCAGCGCATCGAAGGCGACGGCTCGCGTCCCGTGGCGCAGCTCGAGTTCAAGGACACGCCCTACGGCTCGGTGGAGAAGATCGCCATGCGGCTGCACGGCATGCACTGGAAGGGCCGTGAGCTGTACGTGCAGACGATGGCGCGTTGAGCAGCTCACGGCGCTGTGCGTCCTGCTGCTCGCGGCGGGCGGTGCGCGCGCGCAGCACCTGGAGCCGCGCGCCTACATCAACGTGCCCGTCGGCATGAATTTCCTGGTCGCGGGCTACACGTACTCCTCGGGCGGGTTGTCCACGGACCCGGCGGTGCCGCTGACCAACGCGCAGCTCGACATCCACACGCCGTTCGTGGCCTACGCGCGCGCCTTCGACGCGTGGGGCAAGTCGGCGAAGTTCGATGCGGTGCTGGCCGGCGGATGCCTGGACGGGACCGCGGACCTGAGCGGCATGCCCGTCTCGCGGGACATCTGCGGGATGCTCGATCCGACCGTGCGCGTCGCGGTGAACTTCTACGGAGCGCCTGCGCTCGCGCCGAAGGACTTCTCCACCTACGAGCAGGACCTGATCATCGGCGGGAGCCTGCAGGTGCAGGCGCCGCTCGGCCAGTATGACCCGACCCGCCTGGTCAACCTCGGCAGCAACCGCTGGGCGTTCCGGCCCGAAATCGGGATTTCCAAGGTGTTTGGGGGTCGACTGCTGGTCGAAGGCACTCTTGGCGTCACGTCGTACACCACGAATGACGATTTCTTCGGCGGCCAGACGCGCGAGCAGGACGCGGTGGTGGCGACGCAGCTGCACCTGATCTATCTCATGGGCGGCGGCAGATGGCTCGCATTCGACGCCAACTACTACTCCGGCGGCCGCACGACGGTGAACGGCACGCGGCAGAACGACGAGCTGGGCAACTCGCGGCTGGGGCTGACGTACTCCCACCCGTGGGACCGCCACAACTCGCTGAAGCTTTACGTGAGCGAGGGTATCTCGGTGCGCTACGGTGAGGACTTCAGCGTCGTCGGGCTCGCCTGGCAATACCGCTGGGGCGGCGGGGTGTAACGGACTTCTCGAAAGGACGACGAGACATGGGCAAGGACAAGCAAGCGGACGACGGCAAGGACGGTGCCAAGCTCAAGCGCAAGGTGTACGAGAAGGAGCTGGAGAAGCTGCACGTCGAGCTCGTCAAGCTGCAGGAGTGGGTCAAGCACAAGGGCCTCAAGGTGTGCGTGGTGTTCGAGGGCCGCGACGGCGCCGGCAAGGGCGGCACCATCAAGGCGCTCACCGAGCGCGTGAGCCCGCGCGTGTTCCGCGTCATCGCGCTGCCGGCGCCGACCGAGCGCGAGAAGAGCCAGATGTACGCGCAGCGCTACCTGCCGCACCTGCCCGCGGCGGGCGAGGTGGTGATCTTCGACCGCAGCTGGTACAACCGCGCCGGCGTCGAGCGGGTGATGGGCTTCTGCGGCGAAGAGGAGGTGAAGCGGTTCCTCGGGATGGTGCCGGCCTTCGAGAAGATCATGATCGAGTCCGGCATCCTGCTGCTCAAGTACTGGATGGAAGTCAGCATGCAGGAGCAGACGCGGCGGCTCGAATCGCGCATCGACGACGGCCGCAAGATCTGGAAGCTCTCGCCGATGGACCTGCTCTCCTACAGCCGCTGGTACGACTACTCGCGCGCGCGCGACGACATGTTCAAGTCGACCGACACCAGCTGGGCGCCGTGGTACGTGGTGAACTCCAACGACAAGCGGCGCGCGCGCCTCAACTGCATCACGCACCTGCTCTCGCAGATCCCGTACAAGAAGGCGCCGCGCGAGAAGGTCAAGCTCCCCAAGCGGCAGAAGGCGAAGGGCTACCGCGAGCCTGCGTACACCTACAAGTACGTGCCGGCGAAGTTCTGATAGGCCGTGCCCAAGTTCCAGTCGCAATACCTGTAACGCGAACGAGGTTGACAGTGCACCATGTTAGGGCGCGTGATGCGTCGCAACAATCTTCCTTGATCTGCGAAACGCCAATGTCCGATTGATAACAGTCAAGCTTTCGCAAGCATTCCGTGCCTAGCATCGACCTGCCAGAACCGCCGCAGCAACCTCCCGGAGTTCCGCCCATGCAAGCCTCGTCGCAATCGAACCCGCCCGCCGCCAGCCTCAACCAGTTCTTTTCCGCCGCCGAAGCGCGCAACGACCGCTGGCGCACGATGAATCGCATCGCTCACGCGCTTGCCGCCGCGGGCGGGCAGGGCGCGGACAAGCTGCGCGCCGAGTTCGCGTCCGTTCTGGATGAAGTGACGCCGCTGGAGGACTTCAACGGCTATCCCGGCGTGCACCTGATGAGCCACGTGCGGGAGCGGCTGAAGACCGGCGACTGGACGGGCCTGGCGCGCCTGGTGCAGCACGTCAGCGGCGCGCTGCTCACCAACAGCTAT
>DATFEJ010000046.1:0-25765 GCA_035251235.1 Burkholderiales bacterium | reverse complement strand
TTCGGCGTCGGCCTCGCTGCGCTGCTGCTCGCGATGGGCGCCGTGGCCCTGTGGCGCGGTGCGCTCCTGCGCGCGCCGGGCTCGATCCGGGTGGTCGAGCTCGCCGAAGACGGCGCAGTGTGCCTCGAGCTGGCGTCGGGGGCGCGGACGGCGGGACGCATCGTGCAGAGGCGCCACGTCTCTCCGTGGTGGGTGGTCCTGCCCGTACAGGCGTCACGCCGGGCCGTCCTGGTGACCCGCGACATGCTGGCGCCCGACGACTTCCGCCGCTTGCGCCTCTGGGCGCTGTGGGGGAGGGTGCCGGCGTCCGCGCGCCCTGCGCGCGCGGGGTAGGCCCCGCATGCGGCCGAACTATTTCCGACCAGGCGTGTCTCTGGCACAGAGGTGTTGCAACTCGGCGGCGGGCAGGTATGCTCCCCGGGCCGGCGGGGCGGTGAGCGGGCGCGTCGATGTCTGAACGCGAAGTTGACCGCCAGCTGGTGGAGCGGGCGCAGCGCGGCGACAAGCAGGCCTTCGGGTTGCTGGTGGAGAAGTACCAGCGCAAGCTCGGCCGGCTGCTGGCGCGCTTCATCCGCGATCCGGCGGAAGTGGAAGATGTGACGCAGGAAGCGTTCATCAAGGCGTACCGGGCGCTGCCGGCGTTTCGCGGGGACAGTGCCTTCTACACCTGGCTGTACCGCATCGGCATCAATACCGCCAAGAATTACCTGATGGCGCTGGGCCGGCGGGCACCGACCTCCACCGAGGTGGAGGCGGAGGAAGCGGAAGGGCTGGAAGACGGGGAGCAGTTGCGGGACATCAACACGCCGGAGAGCGTGCTGCTGTCGGCGGAGATTGCGCGTACGGTGAATGCGACGATTGAAGAGCTGCCCGAGGAGCTGCGCACGGCCATCCAGCTGCGCGAGATCGAAGGCATGAGCTACGAGGACATCGCGCGCATCATGGAGTGCCCCATCGGCACGGTACGCTCGCGCATCTTCCGTGCGCGCGAGGCGATCGCCGCGCGCCTCAGGCCGCTGCTCGACACGGGCAAGGATCAACGATGGTAGAAGAAACGAAGTCGCGCGTTTCGGCGCTGATGGACGGCGAGCTGGATGCGCGCGAGGCGCAGGCCTCCCTGGCAGCGCTGCGCGAGGACGAGGAGGCGCACGCGACCTGGCGGACCTACCACCTCATCAGCGATGCGATCCAGGGCAGGGCGATGCTCGGCATGCGCTGCGCACGTCGAGTGGCGAGCCGGCTCGAGCAGGAGCCGGCGCTCATCGGCCCGCTGCCCTCGGAGGTCGTGGCGCCGCAGCGCGTGCGATGGTTCGTGCCCTCTGCGCTCGCTGCCAGCCTGGCCGCGGTCGCGCTCGTCGGCTGGATGGCGTTCGCACCGCAGCCGCGCCCGGGCCCGGGCATCGGCGAGCTGGCGCGTGCCCCGGTACCCGCGGCAGCGTCGCCCGCGCCGCCGAAACGGGCCGAGCCGGCGCGCGTGCCGATGACGGTGGCCGCGCGCGACTACCTCCTGGCGCACCAGGCCTATTCGCCGAGGAATTCGCTGCTCGGCGTGGCGCCCTATGTGCGATCCGTCTCCGCGGAGACGGCACCGGGCAAGCCGTGATCCGCTTCGCCTGCGCGCTCGTGCTCGCGGCGGCGCCGGCCTGGGGCCACGCGCAGTCGGCGGCCGCGCCGGAGGCCCTCGAGTGGCTGCGCCGGATCTACCAGGCGACGGAATCGCTGTCCTACTCGGGAAACTTCGTCTACCAGCAGGGCGCGCGCACGGAAACCTCCCGCATCACGCGCATGGCTGGGCCGGCCGGCGGCATCGAAAAGCTCGAAGTGCTCGACGGCGCGCCGCGCGAAATCCTGCGCACCAAGGACGAGACCCGCTGTTACCTTTCCGAGAGCCGTACCATCAAGGTGGATCGGCGTGGCGACCCGCGGTCCTTCCCCGCACTGCTGCCGGAGCAGGTCGGCAACCTCGAGGAGAATTACACGATCGCCCTGGGCGGCGTGCGGCGCATTGCGGGCTACGACTGCCAGGCCATCGTGCTCAAGCCGCGCGATGACTTGCGCTACGGCTATACGTTCTGGGCGGACACGCGCAGCGCGATGCTGCTCAAGGCCGAGACCTTCAATGCCGCAGGGGAGATCGTGGAGCAGTTCACCTTCACCCAGCTCGACATCGGCAATGTGTCGCGCGATCGGCTGCGGCCACCGCGCGCAGCGCGCGACTGGCGCGTGGAGAAGGCGGGCGTCGCGCCCGCGGATCTCGCGCAGTCGGGATGGCGGATCGGCCCGGCGCTGCCCGGATTCCGCAAGATCGTCGAGGTGCGCCGCATGCTGCGCGATGCGCAGCCGGTCGGACACGTCGTCTACTCGGACGGGCTGGCCGCGGTTTCGGTGTTCATCGAGCCGATCGCCGGGCGCCCCGAAAAAGCGCAGGTCGGCCTCGCCAGCATGGGCGCCGTGAACGTCTATACGCTGGAAGTCGCCGACCACCTGGTGACGGTCGTGGGCGAGGCGCCCGCCGTCAGCGTCCAGCGCATCGGCGACACCGTAGAGTACCAGCGGCCCCAGTAGACGACCGCTTTCCAGCCCGGCCCACGGCCGCGCGCAACCCCTCGAGAGGAACACGCATGCATCTGATCAGAGCCGCGGCCGGGCTGTTGCTCGGCGCCGTGACCATGGTGGCAACGGCGCAGGTGCGCGACCTGCCGGACTTCACGCGCCTGGTGGAGGAGCAGGGCGCGGCGGTGGTCAACATCAGCACCACGCAGAGCCCGCGCCGCGTGGGCGCGCCGCAGGCGCCCGGCACGGAAGACGAAGAGATGCTGGAATTCTTCCGCCGCTTCATCCCGCGCCAGCCCGGCCCGACACCGCGGCCCGAGAGCCGCTCGCTGGGCTCGGGGTTCATCATCAGCGCGGACGGCTACATTCTCACCAACGCGCACGTCGTCGAATCGGCGGACGAGATCGACGTGCGCCTGACGGACAAGCGCGAGTTCAAGGCGCGCGTGGTCGGCGCGGACAAGCGCACCGACGTCGCGCTGATCAAGATCGAGGCCGCCAGCCTGCCCACGGTGCGCATGGGCGACCCCACGCGCCTCAAGGTCGGCGAGTGGGTCGTGGCCATCGGCTCGCCGTTCGGTTTCGAGAACACGGTGACCGCCGGCATCGTCAGCGCCAAGGGGCGCTCGCTGCCGCAGGAGAACTTCGTGCCCTTCATCCAGACCGACGTGGCCATCAACCCCGGCAATTCAGGCGGGCCGCTGTTCAACATGAAGGGCGAGGTGGTCGGCGTCAATTCGCAGATCTACAGCCGCACGGGCGGCTTCATGGGCTTGTCGTTCGCCATTCCGATCGACGTGGCGCTCGACGTGCAGAGCCAGCTGCGCGAGAAGGGCCGGGTGTCGCGGGGGCGCATCGGCGTCGTCATCCAGGAAGTGACGCGCGATCTCGCGGTGTCGTTCGGCCTGGAGCGCGCGCGCGGCGCGCTGGTCAACTCCGTGGAAAAAGGCAGCCCGGCCGACAAGGCGGGCGTCGAGGCGACGGACATCATCCTGCGGTTCGACGGCAAGGAAGTGGAATCATCGAGCGACCTGCCGCGCCTCGTGGGCGCCACGCGGCCGGGCACCCGCTCGTCGATGGAGGTCTGGCGCAAGGGCGCCACGCGCACGCTCAATGTCACCGTCGGCGAGCTGCAGGAGGACCGCATCGCGGCTCGCGAGACCCCGAAGGAGCGCAAGCCGGGGGTCTCGGCGGCCAACCGCCTGGGCATCGTCGTCGGCGAGCTGACCAGCGAGCAGAAGAAGGAGCGCGGCCTGGAGCACGGCCTGGTGGTCACCGACGTCAAGGCCGATGCGCGCGCGGAACTGCGCCGGGGCGACATCCTGCTCAAGCTGGTGCACAACGGGCGGCACACGGAGCTGCGCTCGGCAGAGCAGCTGAACAAGCTGCTGGCCGGCCTGGACAAGGGGGCGGTGATCACGCTCCAGGTGCGCCGGGGGGAGACTACCGCGTTCGTCACGGTGACCGGATTGGCCGACAAGGGGTAGCGCGATTCTCGTCCTCTACAGTCGCTCGGCGTGCCACTTGTGCGACGTGATGGCGGAGGACCTGCGTGGCCTGGGCGTGCCGTTCGACAAGGTGGACGTCGACGCCGACCCCGCGCTCGCCGCGCGCTACGGGACGCGAGTGCCGGTACTGGCCGGACGTGACGGAATCGAGATCTGCCACGGCCGCATCGACCGGGCGGGGCTGCGCGCGCGCCTTGGGCTAGAATAGCGGCCGCTGCAGACAATGAAGGGTGCCGCCGGCACCCTTTTTTTCATGACGCCGCTGGAACGCATCCGCAACTTCTCGATCATCGCGCACATCGACCACGGCAAATCGACGCTGGCCGACCGCATCATCCAGCGCTGCGGAGGGCTTGCGCAGCGGGAGATGAGCGACCAGGTGCTCGATTCCATGGACCTGGAGCGCGAGCGCGGCATCACCATCAAGGCGCAGACCGCGGCCCTGGAGTACGTGGCGCGCGACGGCGAGCGCTACCTGCTGAACCTGATCGATACGCCCGGGCACGTCGACTTCTCGTATGAAGTCAGCCGCTCGCTCGCCGCCTGCGAAGGCGCGCTGCTGGTGGTCGACGCCTCGCAGGGCGTCGAGGCGCAGACCGTGGCCAACTGCTACACGGCGACCGAGCAGGGCGTGGAAGTCATTCCCGTGCTCAACAAGATCGACCTGCCGGCTGCCGACCCGGAAAAGGCCATCCAGGAGATCGAGGACGTCATCGGCATCGAGGCGCGCGACGCGCTGCGCGCCAGCGCCAAGACCGGCGAGGGCGTGCAAGAGATCCTCGAGGCGGTAATCGCCAAGGTGCCGGCCCCGAAAGGGGACCCCCAGGGGCGGCTGCAGGCCCTGGTCATCGATTCCTGGTTCGACAACTACGTCGGCGTGGTCATGCTGGTGCGCATGATGCACGGCACGCTCAAGCCCAAGGACCGCATCCTGCTGATGAGCACCGACGCCGATCACCTGTGCGAACAAGTCGGCGTGTTCACGCCGAAGTCCCAGCCGCGCGAGGCGCTCGCGGCCGGAGAGGTCGGTTTCGTGGTTGCCGGCGTGAAGGACCTGCGCGAGGCCAAGGTGGGCGATACGCTGACCCACGCCCTGCGCCCGGCGAGCGCGCCGCTGCCGGGGTTCAAGGAAATCAAGCCGCAGGTCTTCGCCGGCCTGTACCCGGTGGAGGCGAACCAGTACGAGGCACTGCGCGAAGCGCTGGGCAAGCTGCATCTCAACGACGCGTCGTTCCACTACGAGCCGGAAATCTCGCAGGCACTCGGCTACGGCTTTCGCTGCGGGTTTCTCGGGCTGCTGCACATGGACATCGTGCAGGAGCGGCTGGAGCGCGAGTACGGCATGCAGCTCGTGACCACCGCGCCCTCCGTCGTCTACGAGGTGCTGCTGCGCGACGGCAGCGTGGAGACGATCTCCAACCCGGCCAAGCTGCCGGATCCCGCGCGCATCGCCGAGGTCCGCGAGCCGATCATCGCCACCACGATCTTCGTGCCGCAGGAATACGTCGGGCCGGTCATGACGCTGTGCACCGAGAAGCGCGGCGTGCAGACCAATCTGCACTATGCCGCGCGCCACGTGGTGCTGTCCTTCGACCTGCCGCTCAACGAGGTGGTGCTCGATTTCTTCGACCGGCTGAAATCGCTCACGCGCGGCTTCGGCTCGATGGACTACGATTTCAAGGAGTACCGGCCGGCCGACGTCGTGCGCCTGGACGTGCTGGTGAACGGCGAGCGCGTGGACGCGCTCTCCAGCATGGTGCATCGCGAGGTCGCCCAGCGCCGCGGTCGCGAGCTGGCGGCCCGGCTGCGCGGCCTGATTCCGCGGCAGATGTTCGACGTGGCCATCCAGGCGGCCATTGGCGCGAACATCGTGGCGCGCGAGAACGTCAAGGCGCTGCGCAAGAACGTGCTCGCCAAGTGCTACGGCGGGGACGTCACGCGCAAGAGGAAGCTCCTGGAGAAGCAGAAGGAGGGCAAGAAGCGCATGAAGCAAGTGGGCTCGGTGGAGATCCCGCAGGAGGCGTTTCTCGCCGTCCTGCAGCGCGACGGCGGGCAGTCGTGAGCTTCGCGCTCTTCCTGCTGCTGCTGCTCGTGCTGACCGGCGTCGTGTGGGCGCTGGAGGCGGCCTGGCTGCGCAAGCGCCGCGCCCAGGGCAGCAAGCAGCCGTGGTGGGTCGAGTACTCCGTCAGCTTCTTCCCGGTGATCCTGATCGTCTTCCTGCTGCGCTCGTTCCTGGTCGAGCCGTTCAAGATCCCCTCCGGCTCCATGATCCCGACCCTGCTGGTCGGCGACTTCATCCTGGTCAACAAATTCGCCTACGGCATCCGGCTGCCGGTGGCGCACGTCAAGGTCGCCGAGGTCGGCGCGCCGCAGCGCGGGGACGTGATGGTCTTTCGCTATCCCGAGGACCCGTCGCTCGACTACATCAAGCGCGTCGTCGGCCTGCCCGGCGACCGCGTCGAATATCGCAACAAGCGCCTGAGCATCAACGGCCAGCCCGTGCCCCTGCGCCAGATCGAGGACTACGTGGCGCGCGAGCGCATGCAGATCTCCCGTCGCTATCTGGAGGTCCTGAACGGCACGCAGCACCAGATCATGATCGAAGACGAGGCGCCGGCATTCGTGCCGCATGCGCGCGCGTTCCCGCATTCCGGCAATTGCAACTACAATACCAGCGGCCTGGCGTGCACCGTGCCGCCGGGTCATTATTTCGTCATGGGTGACAACCGGGACAATTCGAGCGACAGCCGGGTCTGGGGATTCGTGCCGGACGCCAACATCGTCGGCAAGGCGTTCTTCATCTGGCTGAATATCGGCGACCTGGGCCGGTTCGGGTCGTTTCACTGAGGCGGTTCGGCGACGGGAGAATGCACATGCGCGCGCGACAGAGGGGCATCACGCTGCTGGGGCTGATCTTCGGCTCGTTCCTGCTCGTCCTGGTGGCGCTGCTCGCCATGCGGCTGCTGCCTTCGTACATCGAGTACTTCACGATCAAGAAGAACCTCGTGTCCATCGGCAAGGAGACGGCCGGACGCGAGGCGACGGTGAATGACATTCGCCGGTCGTTCGAGAGCCGGACGGCGATCGACGACATCACCAGCATCAACGCGACCGACCTGGCGATCACGAAAGAGGGCAATGGCTACCTGATTGCCGCGAGCTATCGCCGGGAGGTGCCGCTGTTCGCCAATATCGGCGTGTACATCGACTTCGAGGCTTCGTCCCGCTAGGGCGGTGCGCGCAGACCGCTTGCCGGACATCGCGGCGCTCGAGGAGCGGCTCGGCCACCATTTCCGGCAGAGCGATCTCCGGGACCAGGCGCTGACGCACCGCAGCTTCGGGGCGCCGCACAACGAGCGGCTGGAATTTCTCGGCGACGGCGTGCTCGGCTGCGTGGTGGCGGAGGCGCTGCTGGAGAAGTTTCCCGACTGCAGCGAAGGCGAGCTGTCGCGCTTGCGCGCCAGCCTGGTGCGCGAGGAGGCGCTGGCCGCCGCGGCGGTCGCGCTCGGGTTGGCGCCGCACTTGCGCCTCGGGCGCAGCGAGATCGCCAGCGGCGGCGCCGAGCGGCCGTCGATCCTGGCGGATGCGCTGGAGGCGCTCTACGGCGCGGTGTTTCTCGACGCGGGGTATGCGAGCGCGCGCACCGTGGTGCGCACGACGCTCGGTCCCGCGCTCGCGCAAGCCGACGCGCGCTCGGGCGGGAAGGACCCCAAGACCCGCCTGCAGGAGGCGCTGCAGGCCCGGCAGCAGGGGCTGCCACGCTACGTGGTGGTCGGCGTCCGCGGTGCGGCGCATCAGCAGGTCTTCGACGTGGAATGCACGGTCGACGGGCTGGCGCTGCAGGCACGCGGCAGCGGCAGTTCGCGCCGCGCAGCGGAGCAGGTGGCGGCCGAGGCGCTGCTGCGCCAGCTCGAAGCATGAGCGTGTTCCGCAGCGGCACCGTCGCGATGCTCGGGCGGCCGAATACCGGCAAGTCGAGCCTGCTCAACCGCCTCCTGGGACAGAAGCTGGCGATCGTCTCGCCCCGCGCGCAAACCACACGCCACCTGCTGACCGGCATCCTGCACGCAGCCGACAGTCAGATTGCCTTCATCGATGCGCCCGGCTTCCAGAATCGGCATCGCAACCTGCTCAACCGCTCGCTCAACCGGCGCGCGGGCGAGGCGGCGCGCGATGCTGACGTGGTGGCGTTCGTGGTGGAGGCGCTGCGCTTCAATGAACAGGACCGTGCAGCGCTGCGCCGTGCTCCCGAGGGCCGGCCGGTCGTGGCCGTGGTCAACATGATCGACAAGGTGCGACCCGCGTCGCGGCTGCTGCCGTACCTGGAGCGCCTGGCGGCGCAGCACCCGTTCGCGGCAGTGGTCCCCGTTTCGGCGGCCACCGGCAAGAATGTCGGCGAGCTGCTGCGCGTGCTGCGCGAGCTGCTGCCGGAAGGTCCCCCGCTGTACCCGGCCGAGCAGATGACGGACCGGGACGAGCGCTACTTTGCCGCGGAGTTGCTGCGCGAGAAGCTCTTCCGCCAGCTGGGCGAGGAGCTGCCGTACCATTGCGAGGTGCGCATCGACACCTTCCGCGAGGAAGGGCGCCTGCGGCGCATCGACGCCACGCTGTGGGTCGAGCGCGAGGCGCACCGCCCGATCGTGCTGGGCGCCGGCGGCGCGCGGCTCAAGCGCATCGCTTCGGACGCGCGCCGCGACATGGAGCGCATGTTCGGCGGCAAGGTGTTCCTGCAGGTCTGGATCAAGGTGCGGCCGCGCTGGTCGGAGGACGCGCGCCTGCTGCGCGAGCTGGGCTACACATGAGCCGGCGCCGCTTCGAACAGGAGCCGGGCTACGTGTTGCATACGTATCCCTACAAGGAGTCCAGCCTGATCGTCGAGGCGTTCTCGCGGCACGCGGGCCGCGTCGCGCTGCTGGCGAGAGGCGCCCGCCGCGCCCGCTCGGCCATCCGCGGCACGCTGCTTTCCTTCCACCCGCTGCGGCTGAGCTGGTCGGGCGCCGGCGAGCTGGCGACGCTCACCTCCGCCGAGTGGATCGGCGGCCATTGCGCGCTGTCCGGCATGGGCCTGATGTGCGGGTTCTATGTCAACGAGCTGATGCTCAGGCTCTTGCCCCGGGAGGATCCGCATGAAGCGCTGTTCGATGCCTATGCCGGGGTCGTGGCGCGCC
This sequence comes from Burkholderiales bacterium, assembly GCA_035251235.1. GTDB lineage: Bacteria > Pseudomonadota > Gammaproteobacteria > Burkholderiales > SG8-39 > JAABQT01. Next base: position 16,536 of record DATFEJ010000046.1, on the reverse strand, counting down.
TCGCGGCCGGCGCCGAGCCGGCGTCGCTGCTGCGCAGCTACGAGCTGAGGCTGCTGCGCGAACTCGGGTATGCTCCGCCGCTTGACCGCGAGGCGGGCAGCGGCGACCCGGTGCAGGCCGCGCAGCGCTATGCCTACGCGCCGGAAACGGGACCGCTGGCCCTGGGCGCGGGCAGCGCGGCGCCTGCGGAGCCCGAGCTCGTCGTATCCGGCCAGACGCTGCTCGACATGGCGCGCGACGACTTCTCGCGCGCGCAGACGCGCGAGGAATCGCGGCGCCTGATGCGCCGGCTGATTGCGGACCGGCTGCCGGGCCAGACCCTGAAGACGCGCGATGTGCTGAAGGAGCTGCAGGACCTATGATCGAGCTGGGCGTGAACGTCGATCACGTGGCGACGGTGCGCCAGGCGCGCCGCACCTACGAGCCCGATCCGGTGTGGGCGGCGGTCGAGGCGCACCTGGGGGGCGCGGACGGCATCACCGTGCATCTGCGCGAAGACCGCCGGCACATCCAGGACGAGGATGTCCGGCGCCTGCGCGAGCTGACGCACATCAAGCTCAACCTGGAGATGGCCGCGACCGACGAGATGGTGTCCGTGGCGCAGGGCATCCGCCCCGAGATGGCGATGCTGGTGCCGGAAGGCCGGCACGAAATCACCACCGAGGGCGGACTCGACGTGGCCGGCCAGGAGGGTCGGCTGCGCGAGGTGGTGGCGCGGCTCGCCGCGAGCGGCATCGTCGTCTCGGTGTTCATCGACGCGGAGCTCGCGCAGGTCGAAGCCGCACGGCGCATTGGCGCCGCGGTCTGCGAGGTGCACACGGGCCCGTATGCCCATGCCTTCCACGCACGCGGCCGCGACGCGGAGGCGCCGGCCGTGGTCGCCGAGCTGGACAAGATCCGGCGCGCGGGCGAGCGCATCCGGGCGCTCGGCATGCGCTTCAATGCCGGCCATGCGCTCAATTACTTCAATGTCGAGCCCGTCGCGCGCTTGCCGGGCCTGCGCGAGCTGCATATCGGCCATGCCATCGTCAGCCGCGCCGTGTTCATCGGCATGCGCGAGGCGGTGCGCGAGATGAAGCAACTCATGCGCCAGGCGGCCCGTTGATCTACGGCGTCGGCACGGACCTCATCGAGATCCCGCGCGTCGAGCGCGCGCTGGCGCGCTTCGGCGAGCGCTTCGCCGAGCGCATCCTGTGCGAGCCGGAGCTGCAGCGCTTCCGCGCGCACGCCAGGCCCGCGTCCTATCTGGCCAAGCGCTTCGCGGCCAAGGAAGCGTTCACCAAGGCGCTCGGTACCGGCATCCACGCGCCGGCCAACTGGCATGGCGTGTGGGTGAGCAACGAGCGCTCCGGCAAGCCGCGGCTCGAGTACTCGGCGGCGCTGGCGGCGCTGCTGCAGGGGCGCGGCATCCGCCGCTCGCACCTGACGCTCACCGACGAACGCGGCATGGCCGCGGCGACCGTCATCCTCGAATGCGACGCGTAAGGGCGCACCTGCCGCTCGGGCCGGTGATGCTCGACCCCTCGGGCCCGGCGCTGACGGACGACGATCGCCGCCGCCTGCGGCATCCCGCGGCCGGGGGCGTCATCCTCTTCGCGCGTAACTACGAGAATTCCGCACAGCTGCAGGCGCTGATCGAGGAAATCCACGCGCTGCGCGAGCCGCAGCTGCTGATCGGCGTGGACCACGAAGGTGGCCGCGTGCAGCGCTTTCGCGACGGATTCTCGCCCCTGCCGCCCATGCGCACCCTCGGGCAGTTGTGGGATCGCGACCGCGAGGCGGGCAGGGCGGCGGCGCACGCGGCGGGCTACGTGATCGGCGCGGAGCTCGCCGCGCACGGACTGGATTTCAGCTTCGCCCCGGTGCTGGACCTGGACTACGGCGCGAGCTCGGTGATCGGCGATCGGGCGCTTCACTACGACCCCCTCGCCGTGGGTGCGCTGGCGTCCGCCCTGATCCGCGGCCTGGCCGAGAGCGGCATGGCCGCCGTGGGCAAGCATTTCCCCGGTCATGGCTTCGCGGCCGCGGACTCGCACGTCGCGCTGCCTACCGATCCACGTCCGCTGGCGGAGATCCTGCGCAAGGACCTCGCGCCCTACCGCGCCGCGATCGAGGCCGGCTTGGCGGCGATCATGCCTGCGCACGTCGTCTACCCCCGGGTGGACGCCGAGCCTGCGGGCTATTCCCGCATCTGGCTGCAGGAGGTGCTGCGCGGGCGCTTCGGCTTCGGCGGCATGATCTTCAGCGACGACCTGTCCATGGAGGGCGCGAGCACCGCGGGCGGGATCGTGGAGCGCGCGCACAAGGCGCTGCACGCCGGGTGCGACATGGTGCTGCTCTGCAATGACCCCGCCGGGCAGGAGCTGCTGCTCGAGGGACTGGCCGGGAGCGCGCTCGCGTCGCCGGAGCGCGCCGAGCGCATGCGCCACCGCGGGGGACGCGACCTGCGGCGCAGCGTGGCCTACCGCGGCGCCCAGGAGGCGCTGCAGGCGCTCGCCTAGCGGCTAGGCGCGCTCCATGTAGGTGCCTTCATTGGTGTCGATCTTGATCTTCTCGCCCTTGTTGATGAAGGGCGGCACCTGCACCGTGATGCCGGTTTCCATCGTCGCCGGCTTGAAGGTATTGGTCGCGGTCGCGTTGCGGATGCCGGGCTCGGTGTCCACCACGGTCAGCACGACCGACGGCGGGATCTCCATGCCGATGGCCCGGCCGTTGTAGAAATTGATCTGCACCTCGGTGTTGGGCAGCAGGTAGCCGGCCTGGCCCTCGAGAAATTCGGCGGGCAGGGTGAGCTGCTCGTAGTTCTCCTTGTCCATGAAGACGTAGCCGGCGCCGTCCTGGTACAGGTACTCCATGGCGCGCGCGTCGACGTAGGCGCGCTCCACCTTGTCCTCGGTGCGGAAGCGCTGGTTGGTCTTCGTGCCCGACTCGATGTCCTTCATCTCCACCTGCATGAACGCGCCGCCGCGCCCGCCGACGTGCACGTGGTAGCACTTCAGCACGCGCCAGACGCGCTTGTCCCACTCGATGAGATTGCCCACCCGGATTTCGACTGCGGAAACTTTGGCCATGACGCTCGGTCGTGCGGAAAAAGGCGCGAATTCTACACTGTTTGCAGGCTGCGGCGCTAGAATCCCGCTCCCATGGACGACGCGCCGTTCGACGCCAAGCGCTTCGTGGCCGGCCTGCCGAGCCTGCCGGGGGTATACCGCATGCTGGGAGCGGGCGGCGAAGCGCTGTACGTCGGCAAGGCCCGCGATCTGCGCAAGCGCGTGTCGACCTATTTCCAGAAGAGCGTGCCGAGCCCCCGCATCCGCATGATGCTCGGCCAGCTGGCGCGCGTCGAGGTGACGGCCACGCGCTCCGAGGACGAGGCGCTGCTGCTCGAGAACAACCTGATCAAGAGCCTGGCGCCGCGCTACAACATCGTCTTCCGGGATGACAAGTCCTATCCCTACCTGATGCTCAGCGGCCATCGCTTTCCGCGACTGGGATTTCATCGCGGGGTGCGCGACGCGGCGCACCGCTACTTCGGGCCCTTTCCGCACGCGCATGCCGTGCGCGAAAGCATCCAGCTGCTGCAGCGGGTGTTCCGGCTGCGCACTTGCGAGGACTCCGTGTTCGAAAACCGCTCGCGCCCGTGCCTGCTGCATCAGATCCGGCGCTGCAGCGCGCCGTGCACCGGGCGGATCGGCGAGCGCGAATACGCGCAGGACGTGGAGCATGCGACGCTCTTCCTGCGCGGGCGCGAGGACGACGTGATCCGCAGCCTCACGCAAAGGATGCATGCCGCGTCCGAGGAACGGCGCTACGAGCTCGCGGCGGCGCTGCGCGATCAGGTGCGCGCGCTGTCGCGCGTGCAGGCGCGGCAATACGTGGAGTCCGAGCGCGGCGTGGAGGCCGACGTCGTCGCCTGCGTGACGCAAGGCGGCGCGGTGTGCGTCAACCTGGTCATGATCCGCGGCGGTCGCCACGTGGGCGACCGCAGCTTCTTTCCCGCCAACGCGGACGCGGCCGATCCCGCCGAGGTGCTGCAAGCGTTCCTCGAGCAGCACTACGTCGAGCATCCCCGGCCCCCGCTGGTGCTCACCAGCCATGCGGTGGAATTCGAGTCGCTCGTGCCGCAACAGGGCGAGCGCCGCTTCTGGCTGGACATGGCGTGCAAGAACGCGGAGCTCGCGCTGCAGCAGCGCGTGCTCGAGAGAAGCGCCCAGGAGGGGCGCCTGGCGGCGCTGCACGAGGCGCTCGGGCTCGCCGACTCGGTGCAGCGCATCGAATGCTTCGACGTCAGCCATACCATGGGCGAGGCCGCGGTCGCCTCGTGCGTCGTGTACGAGCGCCACGCCATGCAAAAGAGCGAGTACCGGCGCTACAACATCCGCGACATCACGCCCGGGGACGACTACGCGGCCCTGCGGCAGGCGCTGACGCGGCGCTACGAGCGCGTGGGCCTGGAGGGCGGCAAGATCCCGGACCTCGTGCTGGTGGACGGCGGCACGGGACAGGCGGGCGCGGCACGCGCCGCGCTGGCGGAGCTCGGCATGAACGACGTGAGCGTGGTCGGCGTCGCCAAGGGGCCGGAGCGCAAGCCCGGGCTGGAGGAGCTGGTGGTCGAGGGCGCGGGCATCGCGGTGCGCCTGCCGCCCACCCACGCGGGACTGCACCTGATCCAGCAGATTCGCGACGAAGCGCACCGCTTCGCCATCGTCGGCCACCGGGCGCGGCGCGCCAAGGCGCGCACCACGTCGTCGCTCACGCAGATTCCCGGCATCGGCGCGCGGCGCCGGCAGCGGCTGCTCGCGCACTTCGGCGGGCTGCGCGAAGTGCAGTCCGCCGCGGTCGACGAGCTCGCACGGGTCGAAGGCATCAGCCGGCCCCTAGCCGAGCGCATCTACAAGGCGTTGCACTGATGCCCCTGAACATCCCCAATCTCATCACCTGGTTGCGGATCGTCCTGATCCCGCTGTTGATCGCCATCTTCTATCTTCCGGACGCGTGGCTCTCGCCGGCCGGCAAGAACGCCTGCGCCTGCGCCGTGTTCGTGGTGGCGGCGCTGAGCGACTGGCTGGACGGCTACTTGGCAAGGGTGCTCGATCAGGCTTCCGCCTTCGGCGCGTTCCTCGACCCGGTGGCCGACAAGCTGATCGTCGCCGCGGCCCTGATCGTCCTGCTCAGCCTGGGCCGCGTCGAGCCGTTGATCGCGCTGATCATCATCGGCCGGGAGATCGCCATCTCCGCGCTGCGCGAATGGATGGCGAAGCTCGGCCAGTCGGGCAGCGTCGCGGTCGCCTACATCGGCAAGGTGAAGACGGCCAGCCAGATGGTCGCCATCCCGCTGCTGCTCTTTCACGACGACGTGCTCGGCATCGTGAGCGCTCATCGCCTGGGGACCCTGCTGATCTACGTCGCCGCCGTGCTCACGGTCGCCTCCATGGCCCACTACCTGCGCCGCGCGCTGCCCCATGCGGGCGGATGAGCTATAATTCCCGCCCCCACGACGCGGGAGTAGCTCAGTTGGTAGAGCGCAACCTTGCCAAGGTTGAGGTCGCGAGTTCGAGACTCGTCTCCCGCTCCAGATTAGGCTAGGGAAGACGGGCCCGTCTTCCCGTCCTCCAGCGCATCCCCTGGCGGGATGGCAGAGTGGTCATGCAGCGGCCTGCAAAGCCGTCTACGCCGGTTCGATTCCGACTCCCGCCTCCAGAAGATCCGCGCAACGCGCACCCGCCCGGGTGGCGAAACTGGTAGACGCAAGGGACTTAAAATCCCTCGGCCGCAAGGCCATGCCGGTTCGAGTCCGGCCCCGGGCACCAGGCTAGGCGGGCGCGAGCGTGAGGCGGATGCGGTTGCGGCCGAAGATGTACGCGTAGTCGCGCGAGGCCGCGAGCTCCTTGGTGAGCAGCACGCCGAGGCCGCCGATCTTGCGCAGCTCGAGCGTCGTATCGGGGACTTCCTCGGGCAGGTGCGCATACGGATTGAACGCGGGCGCCTTGTCCTCGTAGATCAGCTGCACGATGTCGTCGCCGCGCGACACGGCAACCCAAACCGGTGCATCGCAATCGCCCCGGTGCCCGTGGCGGACGGTATTGGTGAACAATTCCTCGACAACCAGATTGAGTCTCAGGCAGGCTGCGCGTGGCAGCCCCGTATCCGCGCAGAACGCCTCCAGGAACCCCTGCATCGGGCGCAGCTGGTCCAGGCGTGCAATAAAGTGTCCGGCGCGTGCGCTATTCACGGCTATCCGCGGAGGCAGGGCGCATTATAAAATCATTGCCACTCTGTGGGAGGGCCCATGCGCCACATCGCAGTTGTTGCAGTTCTGGCACTCGCCGTCGCGGTACCCGCACAGGCGAGCGACGTCGGCGAGATCAAGGTCGCCAAGGGAACGGTGCACGTGGAGCGCGACGGCAAGCGCCTGCCGGCGTCCGCCGGCATGCCCATCCGCCAGTCGGATAGGCTGGTCACCGGGGCCGACGGCTCCGCCGGCGTGACGTTCACCGACAACAGCTTGCTGTCGACCGGGCCGAACAGCGTTCTGGTGGTGGACCACTACACGTTCGACACCACGACGCACGCCGGCAAGTTCGACGCCTCGCTGAAGAAGGGCTCGCTCGCGGTGGTGTCGGGCAAGATCGTCAAGCAGTCGCCCGGCGCGATGCGCGTGCGCACCCCGGCGGCGATCATGGGCGTGCGCGGTACCGACTTCGTCGTGCAGGTGGACGAGCCCGGAAAGTAACGTGGGGGCCGTGATCGTCGCGCTCATCGGGGCGCTCATGGTCATTGCAAGCATCGAGAGGGTCGGCAACGAGCTGGTAGTCGTCCTGCCCTCGGCCGACGGCCACGTCGGCATGGTCGTCGTCGAGCGCAAGGGCGAGCGCGCGGTCCTCAACCAGGCCTATGCCGCGAGCCGGATCGTTGACGGCAGTCCGCCGCAAGCGCAGCAGCTTTCGACCGACGAGGTGCGCGCCGGATTTGCCAGCGCGCTGGCCGCGCTGCCCGACCGCCCGATGTCGTTCCTGGTCTACTTCCAGGAGGCGACTGATGAGCTCACCCCGGAATCGAGCGTCGAGTTCGAGAAGATCCTCGCCGAGCTGCGCGAGCGCGGGGCGCCGGACGTGGTCGTGATCGGGCATACGGACCGGCTGGCGGCGGACGACTACAACGACCGGCTATCGCTGCAGCGCGCGCAGCGGGTTCGCGACGAGCTCGCGCGGCTCGGCATCCCGCCGGACCGCATCCAGGCGGCAGGCCGCGGCGAGCGCGAGCCCCTGATTCCGACCGCGGATGGAATCGCGGAGCCGCGCAACCGCCGCGTCGAGATCAACGTCCGCTAGCGGCGCCGCGCCAGCGCAGGCAAAGCAGCGTCAGATCGTCGGACGGCTCGGCAGCGCCGACGAACTGCCCCACGTCGGCGCGCACGGCCGCCACCATGCCATCGGCCTCGACGTCCGCGGGCAGCGACTGCAGGACGGCTTGCAGCCGCCTGGCGCCGTACAGCTCGCCCGCCGCGTTCATGGCCTCGGTCACCCCGTCCGTGACGACGCACACCCACTCGCCGGCCGCGAGCGTGCGCTCGGCCAGCGGGTACTCGAATCCTTCCAGGACGCAGAGCGGCGGGCCGCCATCGTGCACGAGGCGCTCCACCGCGCCCCCGGGCGACCGCGCAAAGGGGGGTTCGTGGCCGGCGTTGCAGTACTGGAGCTTCCCGGTGCGCACATCAAGCAACCCGGCGAAGGCGGTGATGAACAGGGACTCCGGATTCTCGCTCGACACTTCCGCATTGGCGCGCACCATGAGCGCGCCGATGTCGTCCACGCGGCGCGCGGCGCTCTTCAGCAGCGTCTTGGACAGCGCCATGAACAGGCTCGCCGGCAGCCCCTTGCCGGACACGTCGGCGACGATGAAGAACAGGCGATCCGGGCCGAGCATGAAGCAGTCGTAGAAATCCCCGCCCACGGTGCGCGCCGGCTCGAGCAGCGCGTCGAGGGCGAAGCGCGTCTCGCCGGCGAACAGCGCGCGCGGGGAGGGCAGCAAGCCCATCTGGATGCGGCGCGCCGACTCCAGCTCTCCGGCGACGCGGGCGGCCTGCTCGCGCAGCGCGCGCCGCTGAGCGTCGGCCTCGCTCAGCGCCTCGGCGAGCACGACGCCGAACACCAGGGTGGCGCCGATCGCCGGCCAAGCCACGTCGAGCAGCAGGCCTTCCGCCAGGAATCCCTCGAAGCCCAGGCCAGCGAGCATCGCCATGGCGAGGGCATACAAGCCAATCGCGGCCCTGACGCCCAGCGTCGGCACGGTGAAGGCGAGCATGAGCGTGGCGATCGCCAGGAGGCTCAGCTCGAGCGCATGCAGCCTTGCGGGTCGCCGGAGGTACGCGCCATCGAAGATCTGCTCGAGGATCTGCGCGTGGATCTCCACCCCCGGCACGCGATCGCCGAGCGCCGTCGTCTGGTAATCGAGCAGTCCCAGCCCGGTCACGCCGACCAGCACGAGCCGGCGTTCCAGGTCGGCCGCCGCCACGCTGCCCGAGAGCACGTCGGCCGCGGAAACGAAACGCGCGGCATCATGCGGGCCGTAGCGGATCCAGAACCGGCCGTCGGCGTGCGCCGGGATCGCCACGTCGCCGATGCCGATTTCGATCTCGTCTTGGCCCCGCCCGGTGATGGACAGTGGGGCACGCGTGGCCACCCGCAGCATCTCGACGCTGAGCGCCGGCAGGATGACGTCGCCCACCTGCGCGACGGCGAGCGCGCGGCGGATCACGCTGCTCTCCGGATCCACGCTCAGCAGGCCCCGGCCTGCGGCCGCCCGGTCGATCTGCGGCAGGCTCTGCAGGTAGCCGGGGAAACGCCGCAGATCGAGATCTGGTGCATGGCGCACGAGCAGAGGCGGTGCTGCTGGCGCACCCGGAAAGCGCATGTCGCGCTCCTCGAGTCCTGCCACCCCGATCACCACCGGCTGTCCGCGGATCGCCGCCGCCAGCGCTGCGTCATTGGAGGGCAGGGCGCGCAGGCGTCGCGCCACCTCGGCCGAGAGCTGGTGCACGTCCTCGGCCACCACCGAAGGCGAGAACCGGTCCGGCTCCGGAAACAGCAGGTCGACGCCGATGGCGGCCGGGCGCGCCCCGGCAATGCGGCCGATCAGCTCGGCCACCCGTGTGCGCGGCCAGGGCCACTGGCCGTAGCGCTCCAGCGCGGCTTCGTCGATGGCGACGATCACGGCAGGCGCGCTGCGCCGCTCGCGCGGAAACAGCTTCTGGTAGCCGTCGAACAGCGCGTGGCGCAATCCCGTGACGAACGGCGGCTCCGCCCACAGCAGCAGCAGCAGCGCGACGACCAGCGCGACCGGGCCGGCCCGCCGGGCGCCCGGCGTGCTCAGACGTCGATCTCCAGGCCGTCGTAGGCGGCCGAGATCTGCAGCGCGCGGGTGCCCCGCGTGAGTTCCTCGAAGCGTCGCGTTTCGCGCAGCACGCTCTCGATGGTCGCGTCATCGTAGGCCGGCTCATGGTGGAACAGGACCAGATGCTTCACGCGCGCCATCTGGCAGAGCTCGACGCCGATGATGTTGCTCGAGTGGCCCCAGTCCGCCTTGACCGAGATGGCGTCGGCGAGCGAGTACATGGCGTCGAACACGACGACATCGGCGCCGTGGAAGAAGCGCACGAAGCGATCGGTCTGCGCCCGGTTCTCGAGCTTGTGCTCCGAGTCCGTGGTGTAGACGAAGGACTTGCCGCCGTGCTCGAAGCGGTAGCCGTAGGAATCGCCCGAGTGCATCTGCGGCGCGGGCGTGACCTGTACGCCGCTCACCTCGTGGCTGCGGCCCGGCGCGAGCCGGACGAACTCGATCTTTGCGGCCAGCTGCGAGAACTCCACGGGAAAGCACGGTGGCGCCTGCTGCAGGCGGAAGGCGTGCTCGAGGGTGTCGTGGCAGCCGTGGATGCGGATGCGCGTGCCGGCGGCATAGGCGGGCCCGAAGAACGGAAAGCCCATGATGTGGTCCCAGTGCACGTGCGACATGAAGACGTTGACGGTTGCCGGCCTGCCGGACTGCCGCGCGAGCACGTGGGCGCCGAACGGGCGCGCGCCGCTGCCCATGTCGCACACGAAATATTCCTCGCCGCCGGTTTCCAGCTCCACGCAAGGCGAGTGGCCGCCGAAGGTATGGGTGAGCGAGAAGTCCAGGTGCGCCAAGGCGTAGTCGTACGCCTCGCCGACCGAGGCGAAGCGCTGCCCCTGGGCGCGGTACAGCGCCTCGGCGACCTTGTCACGGATGTCGGCGGAGGTCAGCGCGACCGGGATCGACCCGCGCGTGCCCCAGAAGCGGACGCGCACCCGCGCTATCCCCGGTCGAAGGCGGCAGCGGCAGCGGGCGACAACGCGGCCAGCGCGTCGCGCACCCTGGGAAAGGCGTCGAACACCAGGTTGAAGCGCGCGATCTGGAAGATCTCGGCCACCACGGGCTGCATCGCCGCGATGACGATGCGGCTGTTCTGCGCCTTGGCCTGCTTCGCGGCGAGCATGAAGCAACGCAGGCCGGCGCTGGACACGTACTCCAGTCCCGCGAGGTCGAGCACGATGGACAGGTGCTCCTTCGCCGAGCGCTCCAGGAAGGGCGCGAGTTCCTCGCGGAACGCCTCGCAATTGTCGTGGTCCAGCCGTCCCGAGGGCGCAAGGACCAGGGCGTTGTCGTAGAGGTGGTGGGCGAGCGGCATGAGGGTTCGTTCTCCGGGGGTCTATTGTCGGCAAAGGCGGCGCCGGCGGCAACAGCTAGAATCACCCGCATGCGCGCACGACATGCACCGCGTGTGCGGCAGGCGGCGCGATGGCTGGTGCGGCAGCACCTCGCGCGCCTGCCTTCCGCACCGATGCCGGCGGCCGTTGCCCCGCGCGACCTGGCCGAGGCCTACGCGGTGCAGGACGCTTTCGTTGCGCTCAAGGCCGAGCGCTGCGGTGCCATCGTCGGACACAAGATTGCCCTGAGCTCGCCGCAGATGCGCGCCATGGTGGGCCTGCATACGCCCATTGCGGGTCAGCTGCACGCGCGCCAGGTCGTCGGCGCAGACGCGCGGACGCGCGCGGCGGAATACGGGCGCCTGGTCGTGGAATTCGAGATCGGCTTTCGCATGGCAGTGGACCTCCCGCCCCGCCCGCTGCCCTATTCGCAGGACGAGGTCGCGGCCGCCGTGGCGGCGGCCATGCCGGCCTTCGAGCTCGCGGACGACCGCGGCGCGGATTATGCGACGCTCGCCTCGCGCGCCCTGGAGCTGGCGGCGGACAACGCCTGGAACGAGGGCGCGGTGCTCGGCGCGCCTGTCCACGAATGGCGGCGGCTCGATCTCGCCTCGTTGCGGGGCAGGGCAGTCGTCAACGGCAGCGTCGTCGGCGAGGGGCGCGGCGCGGATTCCATGGGGCATCCGCTTGCCGCCCTGCAGTGGGTCGCCAACCACCTCGCGAGCCGCGGCCGGGGACTGCGGCGCGGCGACGTCGTGATCAGCGGCAGCCTGGTGACGTCGAAATTTCCTCGGGCCGGCGACGCGCTGCGCTTCGAGACGGACGGGCTGGGCGCGATCGAGCTGCGCGTCACCTGAGCCGCTACAGGCGCTTTTTCAGCTCGTACTTTTGCACCTTGCCGAGCGCGTTCTTCGGCAGGGCCTCCGCGAAGACGATGCGGCGCGGATGCTTGTAGCGCGCCAGGCGGTCGCGGAATAGCGCGAGCACCGCGGCTTCATCGAGCCGTGCGCCCGGCCGCGGCACCACCACTGCACAGGCCGCCTCGCCCCAGCGCGCGTCCGGAACGCCGATGACGGCGGATTCGGCGATGTCGGGACAGTCGGCGAGCACGTTTTCCAGCTCCGCCGGGTAGACGTTCTCGCCGCCCGAGATGATGACGTCCTTCGAGCGTCCCATGATCCAGTAGAAGCCCTCGTCATCGGCGCGCGCCAGGTCGCCGGTGTGGAACCAGCCCTCGGCGTCGATCACGCCGGCGGTCGCCACGGGGTCGTTCCAGTAGCGGCGCATGACGTTCGGCCCGCGTACGCAGATCTCGCCGTTCACCAGCTTCACCTCGCAATGCGGGGCCGGCTTGCCGGTGCTGCCGGCCTTGCGCCGCGCATCCTCGCGCGTGAGGAAGACGGCGATGGGCGAAGTCTCGGTGGAGCCGTAGATCTGGCCGACAGGCACGCCGCGCTCATGAAACGCGCGGATCAGGGATACCGGCACCACCATCGAACCCGTCATCAGCAATCGGAGGCTCGACAGGTCCGTGCGCGGCCAGTCGGGGTGCGCGATCACCGCCTGCATGGCCGCCGGCACGAGCAGGGAAAGCGTAGGGCGGCAGGCCTGGACGTCGTGCAGCCAGCGGCCGGGCTCGAAACGCTTGTGCAACGTGACGGTCGCGCCGGCGAGCAGGGCAGGCACGGTCTGGTTGTTGAGCCCGCCGACGTGGAACATGGGCAGCGTGCTCAGCACATGATCGGCCTGGCCGAGATCGTGCGCGTGGATGCCGTTGTAGCCGTTCCAGAGCAGCGCCGACTGCGCCAGCACGGCGCCCTTGGGGCGGCCCGTGGTGCCCGACGTATAGACGACCAATAGGTCGTCGTCGTCGGTGCCTGCCCCTGCGCCGTCCGCCGGCGCGTCCAGGCGTCCCATCGGCACGCCCAGCCCCCGGGCCGCTTCGGCAAAGTCCGCGTCGGCAAACATCCAGCGCGGGCGGCAGTCCTCGAGAATGCCGCGGTGCTCCGCGGGCGTCAGGCGCCAGTTCAAGGGAACGAGCAGGGCGCCGCGGCGCGCTGCGGCGAACAGCAGCACCAGCAGGTCGGGATGGTTGTAGCCGAGCCACGCGATGCGCTCGCCCTTCGCGACCTCGAGCGCGCGCGTGGCATACTCGATGCGCTCCCACAGCGCGCCGTAGCTCCAGTCCTCGCCGGCGAAGCGAAGCGCGATGCGCGAGGCAGCGTGCCGCGCCCAATGCTCGACGATGCGGGACAGGTCCAGCTCAGTCCTCTTCGCCGGGCTCGTACAGCGCTTCGCGCCCGATGCGGTCCAGGCAGAGCTCGGCCGTCCACGGCAGCATCAGGGCGCCGCAGCGCGAGTCGCGGTAGAGCCGCTCGAGCGGCAGCGACTTCAGCATGGACTGGCCGCCGCAGGTACGGATGGCGAGCCGGCACAGCTCGTTCGAGTTCTCCATGATGGTGTACTGCGCCGCGTAGGCGCGCAGGCGCGCGTCCTTGGGCGGGTCGACGCGCGCGTCCTCCAGCATGCGCAGGAAGAGCGCGCGCGTCTGCTCGAGCCGGATCCACATCTCGGCCACGGCGATCTGCTTGGTCGGGTACATGCGCCGCTTGACGGGCGGCATGCCGGGCACCTCGCCGCGCAGGTAACGTACCGTGAACTCATAGGCGGCGATGGCGATGCCCATGTAGGTGGGCGAGAGCGTCGTGAACATGTGCGGCCAGCGGCTGGCGGCCTGGAAGTACACGCCGCGCGGCATCATCGTGCCCTCGTCCGGGACGAACACGTCCTTGAAGACGAGCGTGCGCGACACGGTGCCGCGCATGCCGAGCGGATCCCAGTCGCCGACGATGGTCAGCCCAGGCGCGTCGCCCGGCACCGCGAGGTAGAGCGTGTCGCGCATGGACAGCTGCGGCTTGTTCTCCGTGCACAGCACGCCGTAGTAGCTCGCGGCGCCGGCGAGCGACGCGAAGATCTTCTTGCCGTTCACGAGCCAGCCGCCCTCCACCTTGGCGGCTGTCGTGCCGAAGGGCGCCTTGCCGGCCGCCGCCGCGCTGCCTTCGGAGAACGGCTGCGCGTACACCGCCCCCTGGCGCACGACGCGATCGAAATGCACCGCACGGTGGCCCTCGTGCTCCTCGCGCTGCGCCGGGGTCATATCGAGGTCGTCGGCGAGCACGCCGGGCCACAGCGTCGAGCAGGCGTGCATGTTGAAGGTGAGGGCGGTGGCGCCGCAGTACTTGCCGAGGGTCGCCGAGACGAGCGAGTAAGTCTTCAGGTCGGCGCCCAGGCCGCCGAACCTCTCCGGCACGCACAGGGCGAGCAGCCCCGCGGCGCGCAGCTCGGCATAGTTCTCGAAGGGGAAGCTCGCCTCGCGGTCGTAGCGCTCGGCGCGCTCGGCGAAACGCGGGCCGAGCTCCTCGGCGAGGCCGATGAGCTTCTTCTGCTTGCCCGTAAGGGCAGCGCTCGAGCCGACGATGCTGTAGCGCGGATCGGCCTGCGGAAGGGACGGGTCCATGCGGTGGCCTCAGAGCTGGTGGCGCTGCAGGAAGCCGGCAAGCGCTTCGTTGAAGGAATCGGGCTGATCCATCGGGCCGAGATGGCCGCAGCCTTCGAGCTGCACGAACTCGGCGCCCGGAATCTTCTGCGCCATGCGTTCCATCACCGCGGCGGGGGCGACGCGGTCGTCGGACCCCGCGACGAGCAGCGTCGGCACGCGAATGACCGGCAGGCGGGCGCGCTGGTCGAAGGTCGTCAGCAAATGGACCGCCTTGCGGTAGGTGTCCGGCGGCACCTCGGACATCACGCCCCGGGCGAGTGCCACGCCATCGTCGCGCGAGCGCGCGCCGCGCATGGCCGGGATCACCTTCGCCGCGATCTCGGCCATCGTCTTGCCCTCGTCGAGCGGTCCGATGCGCGCGGCGATGAACTGGCGCGCGAAATCGCTGCTGCCGCCGCCGAAGGCAGCGCTGGTGAAGCACAGGGCGAGCGCCCGGATGCGGCCGGGAAATCGCGCATAGGCTTCCTGCGCGACGAAGCCGCCCATGCTGTGTCCGATCAGGACGGCGGGTGCGGCGGGCAGCTGGCGCTCGAGGGCGGCGGTGACGTGCTCGAGGTCGTAGGGCTCCACGGCCGGCGTGCCGCCGTACCCGGGCTGGTCCCAGGCGCGCACTTCGTAGCCGCGCGCGGCGAAGTAGGGGAGCTGGCGATCCCAGACCGCGTGGCTGCCGCCCACGCCGTGCAGAAAGACCAGCGGGGTCACGCCGCCAGCTTGCCGTCGCGCACCACGGCCTTGCCGTCGAGCTCCACCGTGCAGTGCCGGAATGGCAGGTCGAAATGTCCCAGCGTGTGGCGGCCGGCGACCTCGTTGGCCCCGGTCGAGTAGAGGAAGTTGCCGGCGAACGCGCGCTGCTCGGTGCCGTTCACGTCGGCGCGGTCGTACATCACGAGCGCGTCCCAGCGCGCGCGCTCGTTCATGCCCCAGCCGACGTGCGACACGGCGTAGGCGTCGCGCTCGCCCCAGGCCGCGTAGTACTCGCGCATCAGCTCGGCGTCCAGCGACCCGCCTTCGATGCGCGTCACGTAGTCGCTCTCGATGTGCAGCCGCACTGGCGACTCGACGTAGCGCTTGAAGGTCAGATTGAGGTCGCCGGGCGCCAGCACCAGCGTGCCGTTGACCGAACCCGCGCGCGGAAAGCACAGGCACAGGCCGCCGGGCCAGTGCGAGAGCGTGCCCGGCTTTTCCGTGTAGCCCCAAACGCCGCCGACGCGCGCGCCCTCGACGCGGATGTCAAGCGCGGTTCCGGCCGCGGAGGACACCTTCATGCGCTTCGCCTCGCGCAGCAGGCGCATGGCCGCCCTCACCTTCTGCTCGTCCGCGGGGGAGGGCGCCAGCCGCTCGAGCACGTCGGGGTGCTCATTCGAAACGTAGAGCACGCGCGCGCCACCGGCCAGCACGGCAGGCAGCTCGGCCGCGTGCATCAGGCCCTCCAGAGTGCAGTCGACGATGAACTGCGCTGCGGCCAGGCCCTGGATCGCGGGGGCAAGTCCCTGCAGCGCGACCGAGGCGCCGGTGGAGCGGATCGGCACCGGCGCGCTCTGGCGCGGCGTCGGCACCACGACGTGGAAGACGCGGGCGCCGAGGCGGTGCAGGGCAAGCTCGGCGAGCTGCACGTTGAGCGCGCGCGACTGGGACTCCGAGAGGATCGCGCAGGCATCGCCGGCAGCGACCTTGCAGCGGGAGAAGACCTCGGCGAACAGGTCGATCCACTTGCCTTCGAGGCGCTCCGCCATCATCGTGGTGCAATCGTAATAGAATCCGGCACATGAAGATTTTCGACCTGCAATGCGGAGCGGGGCACCGGTTCGAGGGCTGGTTCGCCTCGGCCGAGGATTACGCCGCCCAGCGCGCTAGGAAGCAGGTCGGATGCCCTTCCTGCGGCGCCCAGGAAGTCGAGCGGGTGCCCTCCGCCACCCGCTTCAACACCGGCGTGCCGGCGCCCTTGCCTGCCGCACCGGCGGAGCAGGGGCCGCAGGACCCCATGGCCCTGGCGCAGAAGCTCTACTCCCGGTTGCTGGACGAGATCCTCACGCGTTCCGAGGACGTCGGCACGCAGTTCCCTGCCGAAGCCCGGCGCATTCATTACGAGGAGGCGCCCGCCCGCATGATCCGTGGCCAGGCGAGCCAGGAGGAGCACGAGGCGCTTCTGGAGGAAGGGATTCCCGTCGCGCTCCTTCCGTTGCCTCCGGCCAAGCGCTGGAACTAGTCTTTTCCTATCAGGGCTGACCTCTGTCAGTTGTACATTGTGTATTA
>DATFEJ010000057.1:0-13168 GCA_035251235.1 Burkholderiales bacterium | reverse complement strand
GAGAGGCCGCGGCCCGCGGCGGGCGCAGCCGGATCGAAGCCGCCGCCGTCGTCGGCCACCGCGAGCACGAAGCGCGCCGGGTCGGGCGCCAGCGAGACTTCCACCAGCACGCGGCGCGCGCGCGCGTGCTTGAGCACGTTGGTGAGCGATTCCTGCAGCACGCGCAGGATCTGCAGCGCATCGTCGGAGGAGACTTCCAGCCGTTCGGGCAGGTCGCGGTAGGCGAAGGCGAGCTCGATGCCGGCGGCGCGAAAGCGCGGCTCCAGGCGATACCTCAGGTTGCCCAGCGCTTCCAGCAGCCCCTCGCGCCCGGGCGAGAGCGTGTCGATGGCGAGGCGCATGTCGTCCATGGCGTCGCGCAGCACCTGCGCCATGCCCTGCGGGTCGAGCGCGCCGCGCTCCACCGCGGCGAGCGAGGTGAGCAGCTGCGAGCCCAGGCCGTCGTGCATGTCCTGCATGATGCGCTGGCGCTCGTCGGACATGGCGCGCTCGCGCTCCAGGCCGCGCAGCTTCTCGTAGTTGGCCGCGAGCTCGCGCTCCTTCTCGGCCACCTGCTCGGCCAGCGTCACGTTCATGCGCTCCACCGCCCCCAGGCTGCGCGCAAAGCGGTCCACCAGCTGCGCGCCGACCACGATGAGCAGCGCGCCGGCGCCGAAGTACAGCAGGTAGGGCCCCTCGGGATCGACCAGCAGGCCCTGCGACAGCAGGTAGTCGTGCACCGAGGCCGCGAGACCGAAGACGCCGCAGGCGAGGAAGGCGAGCGCCGTCACCGTTCGCTGCCGCCAGACCGCATAGGCCGCGGCGCCGACCATCACCACCCCCATCAGCAGGAGCCCCGCCTGGTAGTAGCGGTCGACGATCGGGTGCAGGCCCGGCCCCAGCAGCGCGAGCCCGAGCGGCCCGGAAAGCCAGTACGCGCCGAACGCGCGCGTCATGCCGCGCGGCCGGATGCCGGCGTAACGCAGATAGAAGAGCGTGATGGCGACCGCGAAGCCGCCGGTGGCCGCGTAGCGCAGGACGCGCCAGGCCAGCCACCACGGGTCGGGTACGGCCTCGATCACGTAGTTGAGCGTATGGATGCCCCAGAACAGGCACGCGAGGCCGAACAGGCCGTAGTCGAGCTCCATGCGGCGACGCAGCCACACGGCGATGACGAACAGCGCGACGGCGATGGTCACCGCGCTGATGATCTGCGCCAGCGTGTAAGTGATGAAGAAGCGCGACTCGTACAGCGGGCGCACGGCCTCTTCCGGGCCGATGTGGATCGAACTGATGATGCGGTCCCGGTTGGCCGGGTTGATGCGCACGTGCAGGACGTTCTCGCCGGCGTGCAGCTCGTCCGGGGGGATCGGGAACGCGTGCGGACGCATCCAGCGTACCCAGGTCTTTGCATCCGGCTCGGGCACCCGCGCCAGCAGCCGGCCATTCACGTACAGGGTGCCGCCTTCGCGCAGGCGCGGCAGGTACACTAGCCACGGCTCGCGCCCCGGCCTGTCGACCTGGAAAGTGACGCGGTACCAGCCCGGTCCGCTCTCGCCCCGCGGGTCCGCCTTCCACTGGTCGGGCAGGATCACCTGCCGCCAGGACGCATCCTGCGGCGGCGCCTCGGCCTGCGGCGCGACCGTGAAATCCGCGTCGCGATGCAGCGTCTGCCCGGCGGCCGCGGCGGCGGCGGCGACGCCGAGAACGGCGAGCAGGGTGCGCGCGACCGGCGGCACGCGCCGGCCGCCTACTTGAGCAGCCCGAGCTGCGTGGCCTCGAACACCGCCTCGCCGCGCGAATGCACCGACAGCTTGCGGTAGATCTTCTTCACGTGCGCGACCACGGTGTGCGCCGAGATGCCGAGCACGCCGCCCACGTCGGCGAACGACAGGCCCTTGGCGATCAGCTTGAGGATCTCCGCCTCGCGCTCGGTGAGCGGCGAGCCGCCTTGCGGCTCCACTGGCTTGTCCTGCGGCGCGCGCATGCGCGCCAGCAGCCGCCGCGCGATGCCCGGGCTGATCGGCGCGCCTCCGGCGCGCAGCTCGCGGATGCAGCGCGCGAGCTCCCCGACGGGGCTGTCCTTGAGGATGTAGCCGGTGGCGCCGGCCTCGATGGCGTCGATCACGTGCTGGTCGTCGCCGAACACGGTGACCACCAGCGCGTCGCAGTCGGGGCGCTTCTTCGCCGCGGCACGGATCAGCTGCGCGCCGCTGCCGTCGGGCAGCCCCAGGTCCACCACCAGCACGTCGGGAACGTCCTTCTCGATCACCGCCAGGCCGGCGGCGAGGGTGCCCACCGCGCCGGCGAGGCGCAGGTCCGGCTCGCGCGTGATCGCCTCGCAGTACTGGCGCAGGAACTCCGGCTCGTCTTCGACGACCAGGACGCTGGTGGCAGACATGAACCTCCCGCGGGGGCGCGTGATGGCCGGGATATTATGGCCGAACGGCGCGGCGGGACGGATCCCGCGGACGCGGGATGCGAAGACCATGACGACGAAGCCGGGTTCGGGCGGCGCGCTCGCCTGGGGCATCGCCTGGGCGACGCTCGGCCTGGGCGGCCTGCTCGGGCCGCTCGCGACGTGGCGGCTGCAGAAATTGCAGAGATAATCGGCGCATGCAGGCAAATCCCGTCAAGCACAAGCTCGCCGCCGGCGGCACCGCCTTCGGCGCCATGGTGTTCGAGTTCTTCACGCCCGGCCTGCCGCGCCTCATGAGGAACGCGGGCGCCGAGTACGTCATGTACTGCATGGAGCACACCGGCGCGTCCTACGAGACGCTCAAGCCCCAGTTCGCTCTGTGCCGGGCGCTCGGCGTGGCGCCGCTCGTGCGGGTGCCCGGCACCGAGTACGACTTCATCGCGCGCGCGCTCGACATCGGGGCGCTCGGGGTGATGGTGCCGCTGGTCGACACCGCCGCGCAGGCCGAGTTCATCGTTTCCTGCACCCGTTACCCACCGGCGGGCGGGCGGCGCGGCGCCGCCTTCGGCTTCGCGCACGACGGCTTCGAGGGCGGCGACGTGGTGCAGAAGATGCGCATGATCCACGAGCGCACGCTGGTCATCGCCATGATCGAGACCAAGCAGGGCCTGGAGAACGTGGAAGCCATCGCCGCGGTGCCGGGCGTCGACGTGCTCTGGCTCGGGCATTTCGACCTCTCCAACTTCCTCGGCATTCCGGGGGAGTTCTCGCATCCGAGGTTCCAGGACGCGATCCGCAGGATCGTCGGCGCGGCCAGGAAGCACGGCAAGGCCGCGGGCTACATGGCGGCGAGCGCCGCGCTCGGCAGGGAATACCTCGGCCACGGCTTCCGCATGATCGCCACCGGCACCGACCAGGGCATGCTGCAGGAAGCGACGCGCGCGATGCTCGACGGCATGCGGCAATCATGAATTTCAAGGTCGGGGTCACGAGCGACATCCTCGACGCGAAGGGCGAGCCCGTGTTCGGGCGCGAGCCCCTCCAGGCGCTCGACGCCGCCGCGGGGCTCGAGTGGGAGTGGCTGCCGAAAGGCATCCGCGAGGTCACCGCCGAGCACGCGGCGAAGTACGACGCGCTGTACGTCAATTCGCCGCGCGTGCCCGCCGCGGCGGTCGCGGGCAAGGACCTGCGCCTCAAGATCGTCTCGCGCCACGGCGTGGGCTACGACAGCGTGGACGTGCCCGCCATGAGCGCCGCCGGGGTGCTGGTCTGCAACACGCCGAACGCGGTGCCGCGGCCGGTGGCGACCATGGCGCTCACCTTCGTGCTGGCGCTCGCGCAGCGCCTGTTCGCCAAGGACCGCATGACGCGCGAGGGGCGCTGGAACGATCGCGTGGAGCACATGGGCATGGGCCTCACCGGGCGCACGCTCGGCGTGGTGGGGGCGGGGCGCATCGGCAAGGAGCTGCTGCGCATGGCGAAGGTGTTCGACCTGAAGCTGCTCGCCGCGGATCCGTATGCCGAGGAGCTGGAGCTCAGCTACCTCGGCGCGAGGAAGGTGCCGCTGCAGGCGTTGATGGCAGAGTCGGACTTCGTGGTGGTGACGGCACTGCTGAACGAGGAGACGCGGCACCTCATCAATGCGCAGGCCCTCGCGCGCATGAAGCCCACGGCCTACCTGATCAACGTCGCGCGCGGCCCGGTGGTGGACGAGAAGGCGCTGTACGAGGTGCTGTCTGCGAAGAGGATCGCCGGGGCCGGGCTGGACGTGTTCGAGGAGGAGCCCACGCCCGCCTCGAACCCCATCCTCAAGCTCGACAACGTCATCGTCACGCCGCACGCGCTGTGCTGGACCGACGAGCTGTTCGGCAACATCGCGCGCACCGCGGTCGGCGCGGTGCTCGCCGTGCACGCGGGGCGCGCGCCGCGGTTCGTGGTCGACCCGGGGGCGCTCTCGCACCCGCGGGTCAAGGCCTGGCTCAAATAGGGACTGTCCCCATTTAGTCCTTCATCAGCAGGTGCATGAGGCTGGAGGTGTCCCAGCGGCTGCCGCCGCGCGCCTGGATGTGGGCGTAGCACTGGTCCACCAGCGCCGTCACCGGCATGCGCGAGCCGTTCTTCTTGCCTTCCTCGAGCGCGATGCCGAGGTCTTTCCTCATCCACTCCACGGCAAAGCCGAAGCCGTCGAACTTCACCTCGTTCATCTGCTTCCAGCGGTTCTCCATCTGCCAGGACTGCGCCGCGCCCTTGGAGATGACGCCGATCACCTTCTCCACGTCGAGGCCGGCGCGCTTGGCGAAGGCGAGCCCTTCGGCCAGGCCCTGCAGCAGCCCGGCGATGGCGACCTGGTTGACCATCTTGGTGAGCTGGCCGGCGCCGGGCGCGCCGATGAGCGAGGCCATCTTGGCGTAGACGTCGATCACCGGCTTGGCCTTGTCGAAGTCGGCTTGCTCGCCGCCGCACATGATGCCCAGTTGCCCGTTGACCGCCCCGGCCTGGCCGCCCGAGACGGGCGCATCGACGAAGCCGATGCCCAGGGACTTCGCCTTGGCGTGGATTTCGCGCGCGACGATGGCCGAGGCCGTGGTGTGGTCGACGAGCACCGCGCCCTTCTTCATGCCGGCGAGCGCCCCGGCATCGCCGAACACCACCGAGCGCACGTCGTTGTCGTTGCCCACGCACATCATGACGAAATCGCAGCCCTGGGCGGCCTGCTTCGGGGTGGGGGCGGACTTGCCGCCGTACTCCTTGACCCAGGCCTGGGCCTTGGCGGCCGAGCGGTTGAAGACGGTGACCTCGTGGCCGCCCTTTTTCAGCAGGTGGCCCGCCATCGGATAGCCCATGACGCCCAGGCCGAGAAACGCTACTTTCGCCATCTTTTTGTCTCCTAAGGGGTTTTTCCGGAGTTTGACAGGGCGGCGTCAACCACCCACAATACATGGACGTTTATACAGTATCCGGTGCCGGCCCAGCGTGCCGTCCAACGAGCGCCTGCCGCAGATGCCGACAACCTAGAAAAAGAGGTACGGAGAATGGACGACAACAAGTCTAAGGCATTGGCGGCCGCGCTGTCGCAGATCGAAAAGCAGTACGGCAAGGGGTCCATCATGAAGATGAACTCCGAGGCCATCAAGGACATCCAGGTGGTCTCCACCGGGTCGCTGGGGCTGGACCTGGCCTTGGGCGTGGGCGGCCTGCCGCGCGGCCGGGTGGTCGAGATCTACGGGCCCGAGTCCTCGGGCAAGACCACGCTGACCCTGCAGGTGATCGCCGAAATGCAGAAGATGGGCGGCACCGCCGCCTTCATCGACGCGGAGAACGCGCTCGATCCCTCCTACGCCGCCAAGCTCGGCGTGAAGACCGACGACCTGCTCATTTCCCAGCCCGACACGGGCGAGCAGGCGCTGGAGATCGCCGACATGCTGGTGCGCTCCGGCGCGGTGGACGTGATCGTGGTCGACTCGGTCGCCGCGCTCACCCCCAAGGCCGAGATCGAGGGCGAGATGGGCGAGCCGCAGATGGGCCTGCAGGCGCGCCTCATGAGCCAGGCGTTGAGAAAGCTCACCGCCAACATCAAGCGCACCAATACGCTGGTCATCTTCATCAACCAGATCCGCATGAAGATCGGCGTCATGTTCGGCAACCCCGAGACCACCACGGGCGGCAACGCGCTCAAGTTCTACGCCTCGGTGCGGATGGACATCCGGCGCATCGGCTCGATCAAGAAGGGCGACGAGGTGATCGGCTCGGAGACGCGCGTCAAGGTGGTGAAGAACAAGGTGGCGCCGCCCTTCCGCCAGGCGGAGTTCGACATCCTGTACGGCTCTGGCATCTCGCGCGAAGGCGAGCTGCTGGAGCTGGGCGTCATCCACGGCGTGCTGGAGAAATCGGGCGCCTGGTACATCTACCACGACGACCGCCTCGGCCAGGGCAAGGACAACGCGCGCGAGTTCCTCACCGAGAACCCGGCGCTGGCGCGCGAGATCGAAGTGAAGATCCGCGAGAAGGCGGGCGTGGCGATGCCGACGATGGAGGCGCCCGCGGCCGCCGAGGACAACAAGGTCGAGCACCTGCCCACGCGCAAGCGCGCGGAGAAGTGAAGGACGACGCGCCGGACACGCCCGGGGAGCTGAAGGCCCGGGCGCTCAGGCACCTCGCGCGGCGCGAGCATTCACGCGCCGAGCTGGCGCGCAAGCTCGCGCCACGCGCGGAGTCGCCCGAGGCGCTCGAGCAGCTGCTCGACGCCCTGGCGGCGAAAAAGCAGCTCTCGGACGAGCGCTACGCCGAGGCGCGCGCGCACCAGCTGGCGCGCAAGTACGGCGCAGCGCGCATCCGGCACGACCTGAGGTTGAAGGGCGTGGACGAGACCATCGTCGCTCGGGCTTCGGCGGCCGACGAGCGCGAGCGCGCCGCCGCCATCCTGGCGCGCAAGTACCGCAGCCCCGCCTCGACGCCCATGGAGCGTGCGCGGCGCATGCGCTTTCTGCAGTCGCGCGGGTTTTCCCACGACACGATCCGCACGCTCCTGTCATCCGATGCTGCCGGCGACGCGTTAAACCCTTAGCGCGTTACAGCGCGGGAAGGGGGTGATGGGCATGGACCAGGCACAGGCACTGGCGATCGTGAAGTCGCTCGCCAACGGCGTCGACCCGGACTCGGGCGAGGTGTTCCCGGCCGAAGGCGCCTACCAGCGGCCGCAGACGGTGCGCGCGCTGTTTGCCGCCGCCGAGGCGCTGGAGCGCGCCGCGCAGTTCGAGCGGCGCAAGGCGCAGCTGCCGGCGAAGACGGGCGAGCCCTGGACGGAGGACGAGGACCGGAAGCTCCTCGCCTCGTTCGACGCCGGGCACGCGCTCGGCGAGCTCGCGGCCGCGCACCAGCGCACGCAGACGGGCATCCGCGCGCGACTGGTGAAGTACGGGCGGCTCGCGGCGTAGGCGGCGGCACGGGAAGGCAACGGCGCCCGGGCGCCGTTGTCTCTCCTTTAGAATAGCGGGCCTATGAATTCCAACGAGATCCGCGCGAGCTTCCTCGAGTACTTCAAGTCGAAGGGCCACACCATCGTGGCCTCGAGCTCGCTCGTACCGGCCGCCGACCCGACCCTGCTGTTCGTCAATTCCGGCATGGTGCAGTTCAAGGACGTGTTCCTCGGCAAGGAGAAGCGCCCGTACTCGCGCGCCACCACCTCGCAGCGCAGCGTGCGCGCCGGCGGCAAGCACAACGACCTGGAGAACGTCGGCTACACCGCGCGCCACCACACCTTCTTCGAGATGCTGGGCAACTTCAGCTTCGGCGACTACTTCAAGAAGGACGCCATCCAGTTCGCCTGGGAGCTGCTCACCAAGGTCTACCGGCTGCCGCCCGAGAGGCTCTGGACCACGGTCTACCAGACCGACGACGAGGCCTACGACCTGTGGACCAAGGCCATCGGCGTGCCGCCGGAGCGCTGCATCCGCATCGGCGACAAGCCGGGCGGGCAGAAATTCCAGTCGGACAACTTCTGGCAGATGGCCGACACGGGTCCCTGCGGCCCGTGCAGCGAGATCTTCTACGACCACGGCCCGGGGATCGAAGGCGGGCCGCCCGGATCGCCGGAGGCGGACGGGGACCGCTACATCGAGATCTGGAACCTGGTGTTCATGCAGTTCAACCGCGACGACCAGGGCGTGATGCATCCGCTGCCCAAGCCCTCGGTCGACACCGGCATGGGCCTGGAACGCATCGCTGCGGTTCTGCAAGGCAAGCACTCCAACTACGAGATCGACCTGTTCCAGGACCTGATCAAGGCCGCGGCGCGCGAGACCGGCCAGAAGGCGCTGAAGAACCCCTCGCTCAACGTGATCGCCGACCACATCCGCGCCTGCGCCTTCCTCATCGTCGACGGCGTGATCCCGGGCAACGAGGGGCGCGGCTACGTGCTGCGGCGGATCATCCGGCGCGCGATCCGCCACGGCTACAAGCTGGGCCAGAAGAGACCCTTCTTCCACCGCATCGTCGACGACCTCGACCGGGCAATGGGCGAGGCCTACCCCGAGCTGCGCCGGGACCAGGCGCGGGTCGCGGCCGTGCTCAAGCAGGAGGAGGAGCGCTTCGCCGAGACGCTGGAGAACGGCATGGGCGTGCTGGAATCCGCGCTCGCCTCGGGCGAGAAGCTGCTCGACGGCGAAACCGCCTTCCGGCTCTATGACACCTTCGGCTTTCCTGTCGACCTGACCGCCGACATCTGCCGCGAGCGCGGCGTGCTGCTCGACATGGCGGGGTTCGAGGCCGCCATGCAGGCGCAGCGCGAGCGCGCGCGCGCGGCGAGCAAGTTCAGCGCCGGCACGGGCCTGGACTATTCGGGCGGCAAGACCGAGTTTCGCGGCTACGAGACGATGAGCACGCCGGCCAAGGTGGTGGCGCTGTACCGCGAAGGCGCGGCGGTGCCGCAGCTGCGCGCGGGCGAAGCGGGCGTGGTGGTGCTCGACCAGACGCCTTTCTACGCCGAGTCGGGCGGGCAGGTGGGCGACCGCGGCGAGCTGGTGGCGCCCGGGGGCACGTTCGCCGTAGAGGACACGCAGAAGGTCCAGGCCGAGGTGTTCGGCCACCACGGCACGCTGAGGACCGGGACCTTGAAGGCGGGCGACGCGGTGGAGGCGCGCGTCGACGTCGAGCGCCGCCGCCGCACCATGCGCAACCACTCGGTGACGCACCTCATGCACAAGGCGCTGCGCGAGGTGCTGGGACCGCACGTGCAGCAGAAGGGCTCGCTCGTGGACGCGGACAAGACGCGCTTCGACTTCGCGCACGACAAGCCCATCAGCGACGAGGAATTGCGCCAGGTCGAACTGCGGGTCAATGGCGAGATCATCCAGAACACGCCCACGCGCGCGCAGATCATGCCGATCGAGGAAGCGAAGAAGTCCGGCGCGATGATGCTGTTCGGCGAGAAGTACGGCGACGAGGTGCGGGTGCTCGACATCGGTTCCTCGCGCGAATTCTGCGGCGGCACGCACGTCGAGCGCACCGGCGACATTGGCGTGTTCAAGATCTATTCGCAGGGCGGCGTGGCGGCGGGCATCCGCCGCGTCGAGGCGACGACGGGATCCAATGCCCTGGCGATGATCAACAACCAGCTGCAGGAAATGCACGAAGTGGCAAAGCACCTGCGCACGCAGCCTGGGGGCGGCGCCGTCGAGAAGGCGGTGATCGCCCTGATGGACGAGAAAAAGGCGCTGGAGAAGGAGCTGGCCAAGCTCAAATCCCGCCTCGCCTCCGGCCAGGGCACGGATCTCGCCAGCCAGGCGGTCGAGGTGAAGGGCGCCAAGGTGGTGGCGGCGACCCTCGACGGCGCGGACGCGAAGACCCTGCGCGAGGCCGTGGACAGGCTGAAAGACCAGCTGAAGAGCGCCGCGATCGTGCTCGGCGCGGTGGCCGAAGGCAAGGTGTCGCTGATCGCCGGCGTCACCGCAGACCTCACTGCGAAGGTGAAGGCCGGGGACCTGGTCAATTTCGTCGCCCAGCAGGTAGGGGGCAAGGGCGGCGGGCGCCCCGACATGGCGCAGGCCGGCGGCACGGAGCCGGCAAAGCTGCACGCGGCTCTGCAATCGGTCAAAGACTGGGTTGAGCAGCGCGTATAAATTCTGCCCGTCCTGTGCCGCGCCGCTCGCGGCGCGCACGCAGGACGGCCGCCTCGCCTGCGCCTGCGGCTTCATCCACTGGGACAACCCGGTGCCGGTGGTGGCGGCGATCGTCGAGCACGAAGGCGCCGTGATCCTCGCGCGCAACAAGGACTGGCCGGAGAAGATGTACGGGCTGGTGACCGGGTTCCTGGAGAAGGACGAGCACCCCGAGGACGGCGTGAGGCGCGAAGTGAAGGAGGAGCTCGACCTCGAGGCGACCGCCGTCCATTTCGTCGGCCTGTATCCCTTCGCCCGCAGGAACGAACTCCTCATCGCCTACCATGTCCCAGCCACGGGCACGGTGCGCCTGAACGAGGAGCTGGCGGACGTTCGGCGCGTCGTGCCGGAGAAACTGCGGCCCTGGGACTTCGGCACCGGCCTCGCGGTCGCGGACTGGTTGAAACGGAGGCAAGCATGAAACGACGCGTCGTTGTGGCAGGAATCCTTTCGCTCCCGGCGCTGGCGCTCGCGCACCACGGCTGGAGCGAGTACGACTCCTCCCAGGTCCTCAAGCTCACCGGCAAGATCGTCGAGTACGGCTACGAGCACCCGCACGGCCACGTGCGGCTGGAAACCCCCGGCAAGACCTGGCTGTGCGTGCTGGCGCCGCCCTCGCGCATGGAGCGGCGCGGCCTGGAGAAGGCGATGCTCAGGCCCGGCGCCACCGCGACGCTCGAGGGCTACCCGAACCGCAGCAAGCCCGAGGAGATGCGCGCCGAGCGCATCACGGTCGGCGGCAAGACCATCGAGCTGAGGTAACGCGTGGCCCCCATGGGCGCGATCGAGATGAGCGCCCTCGGCCTGGCCATGCGCCAGTCGCTGTGGCTCTATCCGATCGTAGAGATCGTGCACCTCACGGGCATCGCGCTGCTGTTCGGCTCGATCGCGATCCTCGACCTGCGGCTGCTCGGCCTGTCGCGCGCCATCCCGGTGACGCGCCTCGCGCGCCACGTCCTGCCCTGGACCGCGGCGGCCTTTCTCCTCATCGTGCCGAGCGGCCTCGCCATGTTCGTCGCGCACGCGGGCGACTTCATCCAGAGCGAGGTCTTCGTGCTGAAGATGGGCCTCGTCCTCGCCGCCGGGGTGAACGCGGCCGTGTTTCACGCGGGAGCGTTCCGCGCCGCCGCCACCTGGGACGTGGAGCGCGCGCCGCCCCCCGCGGCGCGCTTGGCCGCGGGACTGTCGCTCGCGCTCTGGATCGCGGTGATCGCCTGCGGCCGGCTGCTGGCCTATACCTGATACAAAAGCGCTACATTCCGGCAGCAGCCCGACATGGTCGGGATACTGCGCCTGCCTAGCATGTCGTCACCGGCGCTGGTCGTGTGACCCCGCCTCAACCGACAGGAGATGACGACATGCAAACGATCTCGAACTCCCGGCAGCTCCGCTCGCGCGTCAGCGCGGCGTTCCGCAGGATGGCGCAGGGCGTGCGCCGCAAGCCCGCCTATGCGGCGACGGTGGCCTTCTACCGCGCCACCGGGCACGCCTGGACGAAGGCCTTCGCCTACTAGAAGCCGATGCGGCGCCGGGCGCCGCGGGCGTCGGGCACGTCCTCGGGGATGAGCTCGCTGCGGCCGGCGACCTTGGCGTTGCCGAACGCGGCGAGCGCCGCGCGGCGCATCTCGCGCGGCGAAAGCGCGGCGAGCCTTTCCAGCGCCGCTTCGCCGGGCGCCTCGGGGAAGCACCTGCCCCAGTCGTGCGCGCCGCGGATCTCGCGGTAGATGTTGAGCGCGATGCGCCGCGCCCCGTCCGCGTCCGGCGCCTCGATCTCGTAGACGTGCATGCGGTTGAGGATCGGCTCGGGGATGCGCGCCGCGTCGTTGGCGGTGGCGAACCAGACCGCGCCCGAGGCGTCGATCGGCACCTCGGCGAACTCGTCGACGAAGCGCGTGGCGGTGTCGATCTCCAGCAGGCCGTAGAGCGCGCCGAGCGGGTCGTAATGGCCTTCGGCGCTCGCCTTGTCGATCTCGTCGACCACCATCACGGGGTTGGCGTACTCGCCGTTCAGGAAGGTCTCGAACACCTTGCCGGGCTTGGCGTTCTTCCACTGCGAGGAGGCGCCGCCCAGGATCCAGCCGGCGGTGAGCGAGCTCATCGGCACGAAGCCGAAGCCCGTGCCCAGGAGCTGCGAGATGCGCCGTGCGAAGTGCGTCTTGCCGATGCCGGGGGCGCCCAGCAGCAGCATGGGCGGCAGCTCGACGGGGTCCTGCGAATCCAGGCACAGGGCGAGCTGCTTGCGGATGTCCTCGAGCACGGTGCCGAAATTGGGCAGGTCCTCGAAAAGTTCGTCCATCTGGGGCATGGCGGAGGGCTTGACGGTGAAGCGCTGCCCGCCCACGCGCACCATCTTGTCGTAGAGCGCGCGCAGGGCTTCGTTGGCCGTGGCCGGCAGCTCCTGCAGGGCCTTTTCCACGGTGGGGACGTCGTAGACGTCCTTGAAGCCCGCGATCGGAATAGCCACATTTGCAGTCATGTGAGCCTCCTGTTCTTCTCTGTATAGCGTAGCAAGTCCTGCGCCAGGCGTCTGGCAGTCGGAGACGGGGAGTGCCAGATGTGGACAATTCCCGTCACCCATGCTTCAATCGCCGCCTATGACCCGCTGGTTTTACGGCTTCTTTTTCTACTTTCCGCGCCCTCTGGCGGAGGAAGCCGGCTAGCCGCACCCCAGCGCAACCGACGAACCGCCAGAGCAGAGATGCCTGGCGGTTTTTTTTTGAACTGAGGCCATGACCATGACCGCGCCCACCGACTCCTTCCTCGGCCCCGTGCCCGCCGACAAGACCTCGCTCACCGACGACGAGCGCATCGAGAACATCGTTCCGCTGCCGCCGCCCGAGCACCTGATCCGCTTCTTCCCCATCCAGGGCACGCCGGTGGAGGCGCTGATCTCGGAGACGCGGCGCAGGGTGCGCGACATCCTGCACGGCAAGTCCGATCGCCTGCTGGTGGTGATGGGGCCCTGCTCGATCCACGATCCGCAGGCGGCGCTCGAGTACGCCGGGCGCCTGGCGGCCGAGCGGCGCCTGCACGAGCACGAGCTGGAGATCCTGATGCGCGTGTACTTCGAGAAGCCGCGCACCACGGTGGGCTGGAAGGGCCTGATCAACGACCC
>DATFEJ010000025.1:0-2426 GCA_035251235.1 Burkholderiales bacterium | reverse complement strand
GCCGCCCGCGCGCGCTCGTGCGCCAGCTGGTGGTCGCGGCAATCCAGGCGGGCCACCACCGCGCCCCTGGCCAGGCGCTGCCCGACCTCGACGGGCAGCGCCTCGATGCGGCCGGCGATCTCGGCGGCGATGCGCGATTCGTTGAGCGACACGACCTGCGCGGAGGCGTCGCGCTCGGGATACACGGCCGCCTCGGCCAGCGGCTGGACGAGCACGGCGGCGGGTTCCTCGGCCCGCGCCGGCAGCACCAGCATCAGCGAAGCGAGGAGAATCGGGAGAGTGCGCACGAAGCCCGAAATGGTAGCAGGCAAGCGACGGGCTTTTTCTTGTTTCCCGCGGCGCTTTGCAGTAGCGTAGATGCCTTGCGCAGGGGTCCTGCAGGCCGCGTTTCAAACGCGGCGCGGGTGAGAGAAACCCTTTGAACCTGATGCGGGTAATCCCGCCGAAGGAAGCGATTCGATGAACGCCAATCCGAAGTTCCTCGCGGCCACCGCCCACGTCGACCAGGCGGCCGTGCAGCCATTGCCGAACTCGCGCAAGGTGTATGCGGCGGGCTCGCGCCCCGACCTGCGCGTGCCGATGCGCGAGGTTTCCCAGGCCGATACGCCGACCATGTTCGGCGGGGAGGCCAATCCGCCGGTGTTCGTCTACGACTGCTCCGGGCCCTACACCGACCCGGCGGCGAGGATCGACATCCGCTCGGGCCTCGCGCCGCTGCGCCAGGCGTGGATCGAGGAGCGCGCCGACACCGAGGTGCTCGGCGGCCCGTCGTCGCGCTACGGCATCGAGCGCCTGAACGACCCGAAGCTGGCGGAGCTGCGCTTCAACCTGAAGCGCGCGCCGCGCCGCGCGCGGCGCGGCATGAACGTCTCGCAGATGCACTACGCGAGGAGGGGCATCGTCACGCCGGAGATGGAGTTCATCGCCATCCGCGAGAACCTGCAGCGCGAGAAGTACGTCGAGAGCCTCAGGGCGGGCGGCAAGACGGGCGAGAAGATGCTCGAGCTGCTGATGAAGCAGCATCGCGGCGAAGCTTTCGGCGCCGCGATCCCGGAGCGCATCACGCCCGCGTTCGTGCGCGACGAGGTGGCGCGCGGGCGCGCCATCATCCCGGCCAACGTCAACCACCCGGAATCCGAGCCGATGATCATCGGCCGCAATTTCCTGGTGAAAGTGAACGCCAACATCGGCAATTCCGCCGTCTCCTCGGGCATCGGCGAGGAAGTGGAGAAGATGACCTGGGCGATCCGCTGGGGCGCGGACACGGTGATGGACCTTTCCACCGGCAAGCACATCCACGAGACGCGCGAGTGGATCATCCGCAATTCGCCGGTGCCGATCGGCACGGTGCCCATCTACCAGGCGCTCGAGAAGGTGGACGGCAAGGCCGAGGATCTAACCTGGGAGATCTACCGCGATACGCTCATCGAGCAGGCCGAGCAGGGGGTGGACTACTTCACCATCCACGCCGGCGTCCTGCTGCGCTACGTGCCGCTCACCGCGAAGAGGATGACCGGCATCGTCTCGCGCGGCGGCTCGATCATGGCCAAGTGGTGCCTCGCGCACCACCGGGAGAGCTTCCTCTACACGCATTTCGAGGAGATCTGCGAGATCATGAAGGCGTACGACGTGAGCTTCAGCCTGGGCGACGGCCTCAGGCCCGGCTCGGGCTACGACGCCAACGACGAGGCGCAGCTGAGCGAGCTGCGCACGCTCGGCGAGCTCACGCAGATCGCCTGGAAGCACGACGTGCAGGTGATGATCGAGGGCCCGGGGCACGTGCCCATGCAGCTCATCAAGGAGAACATGGACATCCAGCTGAAGGAGTGCCACGAGGCGCCCTTCTACACGCTCGGACCGCTCACTACGGACATCGCGCCGGGCTACGACCACATCACCAGCGCCATCGGCGCTGCGCAGATCGGCTGGTACGGCACGGCGATGCTGTGCTACGTCACCCCCAAGGAGCACCTCGGGCTGCCGAACAAGAAGGACGTGAAGGACGGCATCATGGCCTACAAGATCGCCGCGCATGCCGCCGACCTCGCCAAGGGCCATCCGGGCGCGCAGATCCGCGACAACGCGATTTCCAAGGCGAGGTTCGAGTTCCGCTGGGAGGACCAGTTCAATCTCGGCCTCGACCCGGACACCGCCAAGGACTTCCACGACGAGACGCTGCCCAAGGACTCGATGAAGGTGGCGCACTTCTGCTCGATGTGCGGTCCGCACTTCTGCTCGATGAAGATCACGCAGGACGTGCGCGACTACGTCGAGCGGGGGATGCGGGAGAAGTCGGTGGAGTTCGTGAGGAAGGGCGCCGAGATCTACCAGAAGACCTGAGGCGCGCGGACGCGATCAGATCCGGCCGGGCCCCCCCGCGTCGGCGCGCGCCTTGAGCCAGCGCTCGATGTTCGCCTCGATCCTGG
>DATFEJ010000358.1:0-18948 GCA_035251235.1 Burkholderiales bacterium | reverse complement strand
CCGGGAACTACTCCCGGCCCACCCCTTTCCTGACACTCGCCGCCCGGCCGCCGGCGTAGCCTGAGGGCCATGTCGCCCCGCGCCCAAGCCCTGCTCCAGGACCGGTCCATGGTCTGGCTGCTGCCGCTCGTCGTCGCGGCGCTGTTCCTGCTCAGCCGGCCGGCGCCGATCGACGTCCCGCAAATCACCGCGCTGCAGGCCAAGCAGCTCATCGACGCCGGCGCGCTGGTCCTCGACGTGCGCAGCGCCGAGGCCTACGGCAAGCAACACCTGCCGGAGGCGATCTCCGTGCCGCTGGACTCCCTCAGCCGGGAGATTCCCCCGGCGCTCGCGCAGAACTCCGGCCGGCCGATCGTCGTCTACTGCAACGACGGCGCGCGCACGGGCCCCAAGGGGACGAAGCTGCTGCGCGACGCCGGCTTTGCGCGCGCGTTCAACCTGGACGCCGGCATCGAGGGCTGGTCGCAGGCGGGATACCCGGTCCGGCGCTGACCCCCGGGGCGGCCGCAGCAGGCCGCGCGGATCGCCAGTACGCTCGGCGGCGCAATCCATGCACGCCGCCCTCCTCGCGCTCCTCCTCACCCTGCCCGCCGCCGGTGGAGATCCTGCGCGGGGTGCTGGGGCTGGCGCGGAGGATGAGATGAAGGCGCCTCCGGCGAAGGCGGCGGCAAGCCGGGAGGCATCCTGCCCGAACAGCACAGGTTTGACACCCCCAAGGGCGTTTGCTAGAAGTGCCATGCGTGTCTGCTCGACGCGCGTGCCGGAAGGTCGAGGAGGTGGCGCCTGGAAGAAGAGAAAACGACTTTCACCAAAGCCCAGGAGCTGCGCAGCTTCCTGTTTCTCTCGGTAGTCATGGCGCCCGTCCTGGCCGTCATCATCGTCTCTGGCTACGGCTTCGTCGTGTGGATGGTTCAGCTGGTCGCCGGGCCGCCCGGAAGCTGACCCGATGCAGGCGGAATTGCACATCACCAGCCTTGTGGTGCATTCGACGCCAAAGCGCGTCCAGGGCGTGTCCGCCCTGATCGCCGCGCTACCGGGCGCCAGGGTCCATGCCGTGTCGCCTGCCGGCAAGCTCGTCGTCACCCTCGAAGCGGGCACGGCCGGGGAAATCCTCTCGCAGGTCAACGGCATCCAACGAACCGATGGCGTGCTGTCCGCAGCGCTGGTCTACCAGTGCGCCGACAGCCTCGACGCCATGAACCAAGAGCTTCCCGATGCCGACTGCTAGGCGCGAGTTCATGCGGCAAACGGCCGCGGCGGCCGCCGCCGCTGTGGCGGGCATTCCACTGCCCGGCTGGGCGCAGAGCGGCGCCGGCGAGAAGGACCCCATCGGCGCCAAGTGGTCGAAGGCGCCGTGCCGCTTCTGCGGCACCGGCTGCGGCGTGATGGTGGGCGTAAAGGACAACCGCGTGGTCGCCACGCGCGGCGACCCCGACGCCGAGGTGAACAAGGGCCTGAACTGCGTCAAGGGCTACTTCCTGTCCAAGATCATGTACGGCGAGGACAGGCTGACCACGCCGCTGCTGCGCATGAAGAACGGCAAGTACGCGAAGGACGGCGAATTCGAGCGCGTGTCCTGGGACCAGGCCTTCGACGTGATGGCCGAGCAGTTCAAGCGCGCGCTCAAGGACAAGGGCCCGACCTCGGTCGGCATGTTCGGCTCGGGCCAGTGGACCATCTGGGAAGGCTACGCGGCGCTCAAGCTCTTCAAAGCCGGCTTCCGCTCCAACAACCTGGATCCGAACGCGCGCCACTGCATGGCCTCGGCCGCGGTGGGATTCATGCGCACCTTCGGCATGGACGAGCCGATGGGCTGCTACGACGACATCGAGGCCGCCGACGCCTTCGTGCTGTGGGGCTCCAACATGGCCGAGATGCACCCGGTCCTCTGGACGCGGGTGACCGACCGGCGCCTGAGCGGAAAGAACGTCAAGGTCGCGGTGCTGTCGCCCTTCGAGCACCGCTCCTACGAGCTCGCCGACATCGAGCTCACGTTCACGCCGCAGACCGACCTCGCGATCCTCAACTACATCGCGCACCACATCATCAAGACCAACCGCGTCAACCGCGAGTTCGTCGACAAGCACACCTCGTTCCGCCTCGGCACCGCGGACATAGGCTACGGCCTGCGGCCCGAGCATCCGCTGCAGAAGGCGGCCAAGAACGCGAACGATGCGGGCGGCGCGAAGCCGATCGGCTTCGACGAGTTCGCCAAGTTCGTCTCCACCTATGACCTCGACTACACGGCGAAGCTCAGCGGCGTGCCGAAGAACCGGCTGGAGGCGCTGGCGGAGCTCTACGCCGACCCGAAGGTCAAGGTGATGTCGTTCTGGACCATGGGCTTCAACCAGCACACGCGCGGCGTGTGGTGCAACAACATGGTCTACAACTTGCACCTGTTGACCGGCAAGATCTCGACGCCGGGGAACAGCCCGTTCTCGCTCACCGGCCAGCCCTCGGCCTGCGGCACGGCGCGCGAAGTCGGCACCTTCGCGCATCGCCTGCCCGCCGACATGGTGGTCACCAATCCCAAGCACCGCGCGGCCTGCGAGCAGGCCTGGAAGCTGCCGGAGGGCACGCTCCCCGGCGTGCCGGGCTATCACGCCGTGCTGCAGAACCGCATGCTCAAGGACGGCAAGCTGAACGCCTACTGGGTGATGGTGAACAACAACATGCAGGCGGCCGCCAACCTGGTGCAGGAAGGCTACCCGGGCTACCGCAATGCGGACAATTTCGTCGTCGTCTCGGATGTCTATCCCACCGTCACCACGCTCTCGGCCGACCTGATCCTGCCGGCGGCCATGTGGGTCGAGAAGGAAGGCGCCTACGGCAACGCCGAGCGCCGCACCCACTTCTGGCACCAGCTGGTGAAAGCGCCGGGAGAGGCGCGCTCGGATCTGTGGCAGCTGATGGAGTTCTCCAAGCGCTTCAAGATGGAGGAGGTCTGGCCGCCCGAGCTGCTCGCCAAGAGGCCGGAGTACCGCGGCAAGACCCTGTTCGACGTTCTGTTCAGAAACGGCCAGGTGGACAAGTTCCCCGCTTCGCAGGTCGAGGCCGGCTACGAGAACGCCGAAGCGAAGGCCTTCGGCTTCTACGCCCAGAAGGGGCTGTTCGAGGAATACGCGCATTTCGGCCGCGGCCACGGCCACGACCTCGCGCCGTTCGAGACGTACCACAAGACTCGCGGCCTGCGCTGGCCGGTGGTGAAGGGCAAGGAGACGCTGTGGCGCTACAAGGAGGGCACCGATCCCTACGTGAAGGCGGGCACGGGCTTCCAGTTCTACGGCCACCCGGACGGCAAGGCACTCATCTACGCGCTGCCCTACGAGCCGCCGCCCGAGGTACCCGACAAGGAGTACCCGTTCTGGCTGTCGACCGGACGCGTGCTGGAGCACTGGCATTCGGGCTCCATGACGCGGCGCGTGCCCGAGCTCTACAAAGCCGTGCCTAACGCGGTCTGCTACATGCACCCGGAAGACGCCCGGGCACTCGGCGTGCGGCGCGGCGTGGAAGTGCAGATCGCGTCTCGGCGCGGCAGCATGCGCACGCGCGTGGAGACCCGCGGGCGCAACAAGCCGCCGCGCGGCCTGGTGTTCGTGCCCTGGTTCGACGCCAGCCAGCTCATCAACAAGCTCACGCTGGACGCGACCGACCCGATCTCGTTCCAGACCGACTTCAAGAAATGCGCGGTCAGGATCACCAAGGCATGAGAGCCCTCATCGCCGCCCTGCTGGCGCTGGCCGCGGCGCCGGCCTGGGCCGAGCCGCTGGTCGACCCCATGCGCGGCGCAACGCCGATCCTGCAGGCCACGCAGCCGCCGCGGCTGTCCAACGCCGTGAACGACGACCACCGCATGCCGCGCAATTTCGCGCAGCAGCCGCCGGTCATCCCGCACCGGGTGGACGGCTACCAGATCGACAAGAACTTCAACAAGTGCCTGGATTGCCACGCGCGCGGCAGGACCGAGTTCTCGCTGGCCGTGCCGGTCAGTACCGCGCACTACATCAACCGCGAGGGCAAGGAGCTGGCGCAGGTCTCGACGCGGCGCTACTTCTGCATGCAGTGCCATGTCTCGCAGGAACCGGCCAAGCCCCTCGTCGGCAACTCGTTCCGTCGGCAATAGGCATGCGCGCAGCCCTCGAGCGCTACTGGCAGATCATCAGGCGGCCGAGCGCGCATTTCAGCCTGGGCTTCCTCACGGTGGGAGGCTTCGTCGGCGGCATCATGTTCTGGGGCGGATTCAATACCGCCATGGAGTTCACCAACACCGAGACCTTCTGCACCGGCTGCCACGAAATGCGCGACAACCCGTTTGCCGAGCTCAAGTACACCATCCACTTCACCAACCGCTCGGGCGTGCGCGCGAAGTGCTCCGACTGCCACGTGCCGCATGAGTGGACGGTGAAGATGGCACGCAAGATCCAGGCCTCCAAGGAGGTGTGGGGCAAGATCTTCGGCACCATCGACACGCCCGAAAAATTCCAGGCCAAGAGGCTGGAGCTCGCGCAGCGCGAGTGGGCGCGCTTCAGGGCCAATGATTCTCTCGAGTGTCGCAACTGCCACGACTACGAGTACATGGATTTCACCCGCCAGAGCCTGCGCGCGCAGCACATGCATTCGACCTATCTCGCGAGCAAGGATAAGACCTGCATCGACTGCCACAAGGGCATTGCCCACCGGCTGCCCCATATTCCGCCGGGCGAATCGCCGAGCGATACGCCGGGACAGGTCGTACCCAGGGGCGAGGGCCAGACCTTCGCGCCGTCGGGCCGGATCGTCGCCAAGGCGACGGCACACGGCCGCTGAACCGCAACGGATGAACGGCGCCCTCCTCGCGCTCCTCCTCACCCTGCCCGCCGCCGGCGCCGAGCCGACCGACGACCCGATGATCCGCTGGGATTGCGACGCGGAGGGCAAGCGCCTGGTGCTGGAGATGTTCCGCCCGCCCGTCGCGCAGGTGACCGAGCGCGAGCTGATGCTGCTCAGCGGCGAGCGCAACTTCCAGCAGTGCCGCGTCAACGGCGCCCACTGGACGATGCTCGTCGACCTGATCGAGTACGACTCCGGCCGCTGCGAGCCCTTCCCCGACACGATCGTCAGCCTGCTGCGCGACGGCAGGCCGGTCCTGTCGCGGGTGCACGTCGGCGACAACTGCGGGCGGCTGCCGGTGCTGAGCGCGGCGCGCATCGACGAGAACGGGGACGAGACGCGCATCGAGCTGTGCGCGGCCGACACCTACGGCGGGGAGAGCCGCTGCGCGCCCTTCCGCCTCGACCAGCTGCAAAGGGCAGTGGATGCCGACGCCGTGGCCACCCAGGCCGGCGGGCTCTAGGCGCGCCGCTCCCGGCTCAGGCAGTAGTAGGTGCCCGCGAAGATCACCGCCGCGCCGACGAAGATCAGCGCGTCGACCGGCTCGCGGTACAGGAGCGCCCCGACCACGGCGATCAGCGGCAGCCGCGTGAAGTCGATCGGCACCACGATCGTGGCGTCGGCAAGCCTGAAGGCGCGCGTCATGCAGTAGTGCGCGGTGTAGCTGCCCACGCCCATCACCAGCATCCACGGCAGCATCGCGGGCGGCGGCGCCACCCACTGCGGCAGCGCCGCCGCCAGCGCGAGCGGCGTCTGCACCACCGACATCCAGAACAGGATGGCGAGCGGCGTGTCCGTGGAGGACAGGCGCTTGGTGGCGATCATGTTGCCGGCGTAGAACAGCGACGCGGCGAGCGCGACCAGCGCCGCCGGATGAAAGAAGCCCAAGCCCGGCCGCAGGATGATGAGCACGCCGGCGAGGCCCAGCAGGAGCATGACGAAGCGCGGCCGCGTCAGGCGCTCCTTGAGCAGCAGCGCCGCCAGGATCGCCGTCCACACCGGCATGGTGAACTCGATGGCGAACACCGTGGCGAGCGGCAGCGCGCCGATGGCGAACACCCAGCAGTACTGCCCGGCGAAGTGGATCAGGTTCCTCAGCACGTGCAGCGGCAGCCGCCGCGTGCTGGTGACCGCGTCGCTCGCCTGGGCGATGACCAGCAGCACGATCGCCAGCATGACGACGCTGCGCACGAACAGCACCTGGAACGGCCCCATGTGCGCGAGCAGCTCGCGCGCGGCGACCGCCATGGCGGAGAAGGACAGGACCGCGCCGCCCATCCACAGGACGCCGCGCAGGGTCGGGCTCATCGGGGCGCATTTTCGCCTGACCGGGGCCGCGCGGCGCGGGCAGATTCGCAGTCACGGCTGTTGCCAGGCGCGGCACAGTAAACTGTGCGTCCCGCGCTGCCCATCCAGCCCGGCGACCACGCAGGTGAGGAGCAAGCATGGCCACCGCATCGGCGACCTTTTCCGGCCCGCAGTACTACGACAAGCACCTGGGGCCGATCCAGTTCGACCCCTTCGCCGCGGAGCTCGTGCGCCGCCTGCCGCCGCGCCCGCCCGGAGACGTGCTCGAGGTCGCCTGCGGCACCGGGCTGGTGACCCGAAGGCTGCGCGAGCGCCTCGACCCCGCATTGCGGCTCACGGCCACCGACCTCAGCGCATCGATGCTGGACTACGCGAAAGCGCAGCTGGGCGAGCACAGCGGCATCGAATGGCGGGAAGCCGACGCGCTCAAGCTCCCTTTCCCGGACGGCGCCTTCGGCGCGCTGGTGTGCGGCTTCGGCATCATGTTCGTGCCGGACCGCCAGGCGATGCTCAGGGAGGCGCGGCGCGTTCTCGTGAAGGGCGGCATGCTGCTGCTCAGCGTCTGGGATCGCGTCGAGGAGAATCCGCACGCCCTGGCGGGCGCCGAAGTCATCGAGGCCATGTTCCCGGGCGATGCGGAGATGCGGTTCAGGATCCCGTACGAGATGCACGATCCTGCGCTGCTGCGGCAGCTGCTCGCGGGCGCGGATTTTCGCGGAGCGCGCATCGAGACCAGGCGCATCCCCTTCGACGGCGCCGATCCGCAGCACATCGCCACCGGCCAGATACGCGGCACCCCGCGCTCGGCACTCATCGAGAAGAAGGGCGTCCCGCTCGAGCTCGTCATCGACAAAGTCGCCGCCGCGCTCGCCAGCCGAGGGGGCAATCCCTATCGCGGCCACGCGCAGGGCCTGATCGTGGAGGCGCGAGCGGGCTAGACCCGCGGGCCGAGGGGCGCCACCCGCTATAATCCCGCCCCTCATGGAAGCCGAACGCCTCAACGCCCTTGCCGCCAAGCTCGAAGATCTGAACAAACGGTCTGCGGAGCTGAGGAGGTACCTTTGACTTCGCGGGCAAGCAGCAGCGCCTGCTAGAGGTCGACAAGCAGCTCGAGGACCCGCAGGTCTGGTCCGACCAGAAGCGCGCCCAGGACCTCGGGCGCGAGAAGAAGTCCCTCGAAGCCACCGTCGCCACGCTCGGCGCCATCGCCACGGGGCTCAGCGACTCGGGCGAGCTGTTCGCCATGGCGAAGGCGGAGAACGACGATGCCACCCTGCTCGGCGTCGAATCCGACGTGCAGGGGCTGCAGAAGCTGGTCGCGCAGCTCGAGTTCCAGCGCATGTTCAACAACCCGCTCGACCCCAACAGCTGCTTCATGGACATCCAGGCGGGCTCGGGCGGCACCGAGGCGCAGGACTGGGCGTCGATGCTCGAGCGCATGTACCTCAAGTTCTGCGACCGCCGGGGCTACTCGGTGGAAGTGCTCGAGCAGACCGAGGGCGAAGTGGCGGGCATCAAGAGCGCCTCGCTGAAGGTGAGCGGCGAATACGCTTACGGCACGCTGCGCACCGAGACCGGCGTGCATCGCCTCGTGCGCAAGTCGCCCTTCGACGCCAACGCCCGGCGGCATACCTCGTTCGCCAGCGTGTTCGTCTATCCGGAGGTGGACGAGACGGTGGAGGTCGAGCTCAACCCGGCCGACATCCGCGTCGACACCTACCGTGCCTCCGGCGCAGGCGGCCAGCACGTGAACAAGACCGACTCGGCCATCCGCATGACGCACCTGCCGACCGGCATCGTCGTGCAGTGCCAGAACGACCGCTCGCAGCACAGGAACCGCGCGGAGGCCCTGGCCATGCTCAAGTCCAAGCTCTTCGAGCTGGAGATGCGCAAGCGCGAGGCCGAGCGCCAGAAGCTGGAGGAATCGAAGACCGACATCGGCTGGGGCCACCAGATCCGCAGCTACGTGCTCGATCAATCGCGCATCAAGGACCTGCGCACCGGGGTCGAAAAAGGCGCCACGCAGGCGGTGCTGGACGGCGACCTGGACGACTTCATCGAGGCGAGCCTCAAGCAGGGCGTATAGGCGACAATCCGGCCATGGAAGAAGACAACAAGCTCGTCGAAGAGCGCAGGGAGAAGCTGAAGGCGCTGCGCGCGCAGGGGCAGGCCTTCCCCAACGATTGGCGGCCCGCGCAGCACGCCGCCGACCTGGCGCGGCGCTACGGCGGCCTGGACAAGGCGGCGCTGGAAAAGGAGGGGGCGAAGGTCTGCATTGCCGGCCGCATGATGCTCAAGCGCGTCATGGGCAAGGCGAGCTTCGCCACGCTGCAGGACGCCACCGGGCGCCTGCAGGTGTACGTGGCGAACGACGTCGCCGGCGAGGCGGCGCACGAGGCCTTCAAGCACTGGGACCTCGGCGACATCGTCGGCGTGGAGGGCACGCTCTTCAAGACGAACAAGGGCGAGCTGACGGTCAACGCCCGCACGCTGCGCCTGCTGGTCAAGGCGATGCGGCCGCTGCCCGAGAAGTTCCACGGCCTCACCGACCAGGAGATGCGCTACCGCCAGCGCTACGTCGACCTGGTGGTCAACCCCGAGGTGCGCGAGGTGTTCGCCGCGCGCTCGCGCATCGTGCAGTCGCTGCGCGAGACGCTGGTGGCCGAGGGCTACCTCGAAGTCGAGACGCCGATGATGCAGCCCATTCCCGGCGGCGCGGTGGCGCGGCCGTTCAGGACGCACCACAACGCGCTCGGCATGGACCTGTACCTGAGGATCGCGCCCGAGCTCTATCTCAAGCGCCTGGTGGTGGGCGGCATGGAGCGCGTGTTCGAGATCAACCGCAACTTCAGGAACGAGGGCATCTCGACGCGCCACAACCCCGAGTTCACGATGCTCGAGTGGTACTGCGCCTACCGGGACTTCGAGTACATGGTGGACCTCACCGAGACGCTGGTGCGCAACGCCGCGCTCGCCGCCAGCGGCGCGACGCGCGTGCGCTATCAGGGCAAGGACATCGACTTCGGCCAGCCCTTCGCGCGCCTGCCGATCCCCGAGGCGATCCGCCAGCAGGGCGTCACGGGCGACCTGCGCGACCGCGCCTTCCTCTCCCGGAAACTCACCGAGCTCGGCGCAGAGCACAAGCCCGACCAGGGCTGGGGCTCGCTGCAGCTCATGCTGTTCGAGACCGTGGCGGAGAAACACCTCGTCGCGCCCACCTTCGTGCTCGACTTTCCGGCCGAGGTGTCGCCGCTCGCGCGCAGGAAGGACGCCGATCCCGGCCTCACCGACCGCTTCGAGCTGTTCGTCGATGCGAAGGAGATCGCCAACGGCTTCTCCGAGCTGAACGATCCCGAGGACCAGGCCGAGCGTTTCCGCGAGCAGGCGGCGAAGAAGGAATCCGGAGACCAGGAAGCCATGTACTACGACGCCGACTACATCCGCGCGCTGGAAGTGGGGCTGCCGCCGACGGCGGGCGCGGGCCTGGGCGTGGACCGGCTGGTCATGCTGCTCACCGACAGCGCGTCGATCAGGGACGTGATCCTCTTCCCGCACATGCGGCCAGAATAGGGACTGTCCCCATTTAGCCAAGCGGAGCGACCGCTAAATGGGGACTGTCCCTATTTGAGTAATGGAAATCTCCCTGCCGGTTGCACTTGCCGTCCTCTGCGCCGCGCTGCTGCATGCCGGCTGGAACGCATTCCTCAAGTCGGGCCAGGACAAGCAGCTCGACGCCATCGGCATCGCCGTGGGCAGTGGCGCGGTGGCGCTTGCCAGCGCGCCGTTCGCAGGGTTCCCGGCGAGCGCCTCCTGGCCGTGGCTCGCGGCCTCCGCCGTGGTGCACATCGCCTACTTCCAGCTGCTCGCCGGCGCGTACCGGTGGGGCGACCTGTCGTTCACCTACCCCGTCATGCGCGGCGGCGGCCCGCTCATCGTCGCGCTCGCCGGCGTCGCCGCCTTCGGCGAGGTCCTGCCGTGGGCGGAGACCGCGGGCGTGCTGCTGATCAGCGCGGGCATCCTCGCCTTCGCCACGCATCGCGCGGCCGACCCTGCGGCGACGCGCAAGTCGCTCGCCTTCGCGCTCGCCAACGCGATCGTCATCGCCGCCTACACGCTGATCGACGCCCAGGGCGCGCGCGTCTCGGGCGCGCCCGTCGCCTACGCGCTGTGGTTCTTCGTCGCCAACGGCTGCGTGATGCTCGCGCTGGGCTGCCTGCAGCGCGGGCGCGACGCCCCGCGCCACCTGCTGCGCCGCTGGCGCCTGACCTTCGTCGGCGGCGCCGGCGCCGTCCTCGCCTACGGTACCGCGCTCTGGGCAATGACGCAGGCGCCGGTGGCGCTGGTCGCCGCGCTGCGCGAGACCTCCGTGGTGTTCGCCGCGGTCCTCGGCGCATTGTTGCTGCGCGAGCCGTTCACCAAGCGCCGCGTGATCGCGACGCTCATCGTCCTGGCGGGACTGGTGGCGCTGCGCGCCTAAATGGGGTCTGTCCCTATTTAACTCGCAGCAGGTGCTCGAGCACCGGGCGCGCGCGCTCGGCGGCGGCGCGCCCCTCGTCGATCGCCTCGCGCGCGCGATCGAAGTCCATCATGACGAAGTCCGGCAGCATGGGCGTGATGAGCGCGTCGGCCGGGTCCCCTGCGAGCCGGCTGCGCGCGACGCGCACCTGCATGATGTCGAAGCTGGTGAAGAACACGCCCAGCGGCGAGGGCATGTTCGAGCCCTCGTCCGCGGTGCTGCCGGCGCGCGTCGGCAGGAATCGCTGCCACCACGCGGGCCTGCCGTCGTCCCGCGGCCCGGGCTGGCCACGCTCGCGGTAGATGCCGAGCTTCGACCAGCCGAGGTCCACGGCGATGACCACGTCGGCGCCGAG
Organism: Burkholderiales bacterium; assembly: GCA_035251235.1. GTDB lineage: Bacteria > Pseudomonadota > Gammaproteobacteria > Burkholderiales > SG8-39 > JAABQT01. The sequence continues at coordinate 7,900 of DATFEJ010000358.1, read as the reverse complement.
CGCACGGCACATCGACACCGGCACGGGATTGACCAGGCCGCCGTCCACCAGCAGCGCGCCGTCGCGCAGCACCGGCGCGAACACGCCGGGAATGGCGATCGAGGCGCGCACCGCGTCGAGCACGTGGCCCTCGCGCAGCCAGACCTCGCGCCCCGAGTCGAGCTCGGTGGCCACCGCGCCGTAGGGCATCGGCAACGCGGCGATATCCTGCAGCCCGAAGCGCGAGCGCATGAACTCGAACAGCTTCTTGCCGCGGATGAGGCCGCCGCGCCAGGTGAAGTCCATCAGGCCGAACACCTCGCGCCAGCCGAGCGACAGCGCCCACTCCTTGAGCCGGTCGTGCTCGCCCGCCGCGTAGGCGGCGCCGACCAGGGCACCCATGGACGTGCCGCAGACGATGTCGGGTCGGATGCCCGCCTCGGTGAGCACCTCGATCACCCCGATGTGCGACCAGCCGCGCGCGCCGCCGGCGCCGAGGGCGAGGCCGATTTTCGGTTGGCGTTGCTTCAACATGTCATGCGGGGCGCAGGCGATGCTTACACGCCGAAGCCGGCGATCAGACCCCTATGGTCTCCTGTTTTTCGGCCGGAAGATTCACCCGGCCGAAAAACAGGAGATCGATTTGAAAGGCCAATCCGTCGCGACGGTGCCAGCTTTTCGCCGGCTTCAGACTCTTTCGAATATGGCCGCGATCCCCTGCCCGCCGCCGATGCACATGGTGACCAGCGCGTAGCGCTTCTGCGTGCGCTCCAGCTCGTACAAAGCCTTCACGGTGAGGATGGCGCCCGTGGCGCCGATCGGGTGGCCGAGGGCCACCGCGCCGCCGTTGGGGTTCACCTTCGCGGGGTCGAGGCCGACGTCCCTGGTCACCGCCATCGCCTGCACGGCGAAAGCTTCGTTGGACTCGATGACGTCCATGTCGGCGGGCTTGAGGCCCGATTTCTCGAAGACGCGCTTCACCGCCGGAATCGGCCCGAGGCCCATCACCTGCGGATCCACGCCCGCGTGCGCGTAGGCCACGAGGCGCGCCAGCGGCTTCAAGCCCTTCTTCGCCGCCGCGCCCGCTTCCATCATGACGATGGCGGCGCCCGCGTCGTTGATGCCCGAGGCGTTGCCCGCGGTGACGGTGCCGTCCTTCTTGAACACCGTCTTCAACTTGGCGAGGTCCTCCATCTTCGCGCCGGGACGCACGTGCTCATCCAGCGCGTAGGGCTCGACGCCCTTCCTGGTCTTCACCTCCACCGGGACGATCTGGCTCTTGAAGTAGCCCTTCTCCAGGGCGTTGGCCGCGCGCCGGTGCGATTCGACCGAGAAGGCGTCCTGCTGCTCGCGCGTGAAGCCGTACTTCGCGGCGATGTTCTCCGCGGTGACGCCCATGTGGCCGTGGCCGAAGGGATCGTGCAGCGCGGCGCTCATCGCGTCCACCACGGCCGCGTCGCCCATCCTCTGGCCCCAGCGTCCCGCCGGCAGGAAATAGGCCGCGCGGCTCATGCTCTCGGCGCCGCCGCCCACCACCGTATCCGTGTCGCCGAGCAGGATGTGCTGCGCCGCCGAGACGATGGCCTGCAGCCCCGAGCCGCACAGGCGGTTGACCGTCAGGCAGGGCGTGCCCACCGGCAGCCCGGCGTCGAGCGCCGCGACGCGCGACAGGTACATGTCGCGCGCTTCTCCATGGATCACGCTGCCCATCACCACGTGCCCCACCGAGGCGGGATCCACCTTGGCGCGCGACACCGCTTCCTTGATGGCGATCGCGCCGAGCTTCGTGGGCGCGACGTCCTTGAATGCGCCGCCGTAATCGCCGATCGCCGTGCGCGCGCCGCCCAGCACCACCACCTGTCTCGTCGTCATGTCAGTCTCCCGTGAAGATCGTGCGCGCTCGCGCGCTCGATCGTGACTTGCGCGAATTCTCCCGCCCTGCCGCCCCTGAAATGCACCGTGCCGTCGATCTCGGGCGCGTCGGCGCTCGAGCGGCCGACGCCCGGCGCATCGACCAGGACCGTCAGTGTCCTGCCCACCTTCGAGCGCAGCTTGCGCTCGCTGATCGCCTCCTGGACCTGCATGAAACGTGCCCTGCGTTCCTCCTGCACCGCTTCCGGCACCGGGTCGGGCAGCGCGTTGGCCGCCGCGCCCTCGACCGGGGAGTAGGAAAAGCACCCGACGCGATCCAGTTGCGCCTCCTCGAGGAAATCGAGCAGCTCCCCGAACTCGGCCTCCGTCTCTCCGGGAAAGCCGACGATGAAGGTGCTGCGCAGCGTGATGTCCGGGCAGATCCGGCGCCAGGCAGCGATGCGCTCCAGCACCTTCTCCGCACTGGCCGGACGCTTCATGAGCTTCAGGATGCGCGCGCTCGCGTGCTGGAACGGCACGTCGAGGTACGGCAGGATCCGCCCCTCGGCCATCAGCGGGATGACGTCGTCGACGTGCGGGTACGGATACACGTAGTGCAGCCGCACCCACACGCCCAGCGCGCCGAGCGCCTTGCACAGCTCCGTCATCCTCGTCTTCAGCGGCCGCCCGCGCCAGAACCCGGTGCGGTACTTCAAGTCCACGCCGTAGGCGCTCGTGTCCTGCGAGATGACGAGCAGCTCCCGCACCCCCGCCTTCACCAGGTTCTCGGCCTCCTGCAGCACCTCGCCGATCGGGCGCGAGACGAGGTCGCCGCGCATCGAGGGGATGATGCAGAAGCTGCAGCGATGGTTGCAGCCCTCGGAAATCTTGAGATACGCGTAGTGCTTCGGCGTGAGCTTCACGCCCTGCGGGGGAACGAGGTCCGTGTACGGGTCGTGCGGCTTCGGCAGATGCCGGTGCACCGCGCGCATCACGCCCTCGGCATCGTGCGGCCCGGTGACGGCAAGCACGCTCGGATGCGCAGACTGCACGACGCCTTCCTTCGCGCCCAGGCAGCCGGTGACGATCACCTTGCCGTTCCCGGCGAGCGCCTCGCCGATGGCGTCCAGCGACTCTTCGACCGCCGCGTCGATGAAGCCGCAGGTGTTGACGATGACCAGGTCGGCGCCCGCGTAGTCCTGGGCGGTGGCGTAGCCTTCCGCGCGCAACTGCGTGAGGATGCGCTCCGAGTCCACCAGGGCCTTGGGGCAGCCCAGGGAGACGAAGCCGACCTTCGGCGAACGCACTACTTGCTGTCGGGCTCGGGCTTGGCTGGCGGCTGCGCGGGGAAGCCGGGGAACTGGAAGCCGGCGAACATGTTGCGCGCCTGGTTCTGCATCTGGTCCTGGAACTGCGCGAACACTTTCTGGCTCTGCTCCATGTAGGCCTGCATCAGGCTCTGCATGGCGGGGCCTTGCAGGTTCATGAACTGCGACCACAGCTCCTGCGAGGCGCGCGTGTTGTCGCCGTACATCCTGTGCGACTGGTCCTGCAGCGCCTTCTGCAGCTGCTGGAAGGCCTCGATGTTCTTCTCCAGGTAGGTGCCCATGAAGCCCTGCATGGCGCTGCCGTAGGAGCGGATCATCTGCGACAAGAGGTCCGAGGAGAACATCGGCACGCCGCCCGACTCCTCTTCCAGGATGATCTGCAGCAGGATCTGGCGCGTGAGCTCGTCGCCCGACTTCGCGTCCACCACCTGGAAGTCCTCCTGCTTGAGCACCATCTGCTTCACGTCCGCGAGCGTGATGTAGCTCGAGGTCTTGGTGTCGTACAGGCGCCGGTTCGGGTACTTCTTGATCAGGCGGACCTGGGATTCCATCTTCGCTTCCGGGTTTGCAGCCATGGTCGAGTCTACTCCTTAATACATGTGCTGACCGCCGTTGATGGAGATGTTGGCGCCGGTGACGAACGCCGCTTCTTCCGAGCACAGATAGATGATCAGCCCCGCGACCTCGTCGGGCTTGCCGAGGCGCCCCACCGGGATCTGCGGCAGGATCTTGGAGTCGAGGATCTCCTTGGGGATCGCGGTCACCATCTTGGTGCCGATGTAGCCCGGCGAGATGGTGTTGATGGTGACGTTCTTCCTCGCCACCTCGAGCGCCAGCGCCTTGGTGAAGCCGTGGATGCCGGCCTTGGCCGCCGAGTAGTTGGTCTGCCCGAAGGCGCCCTTCTGCCCGTTGACCGACGAGACGTTGATCACGCGCCCCCAGGCGCGCTCCACCATGCCGTCCATCACCTGCTTGGTCATGTTGAAGCAGGAGTCGAGGTTGGTGCGCATCACCGCGTCCCAGTCGGCCTTGGTCATCTTCTTGAAGGTCATGTCGCGCGTGATGCCGGCGTTGTTGACCAGGATGTCGATCGCGCCGAATTCCTGCGCAATGCGCGCGCTCTTCGCCGCGCAGTCGTCGTAGTTGGCCACGTCCACCGGGTAGGCGCCGAAGGCGTAGCCCTGCGTCTTCATCTCGTCGAGCCAGGACTTGTACTTGGTGTTGGACGGCGAGTAGGTGACCACCACCTTGTAGCCGGCATCCGCCATCTTGGTGGAGATGGACTCTCCCAAGCCCCCCATGCCGCCGGTGACCACGGCAATGCGCTGCTGTGCCATGTCTCTTCCCCTCCTCCGAATCCAGTCTACTACATCATGTGCATGCCGCCGTTCACCGAAATGTTCGCGCCGGTGATGTAGCCCGCTTCCTCGGAGACGAGGAACGCGACCACCGCGGCGATCTCCTCCGGCCGCGCGAGGCGCCCCATCGGAATCGAGGCGACGATCTGCTCGCGGATCTCCGGCCGGATCGCCATCACCAGGTCGGTCTCGACGTAGCCCGGCGACACCGTGTTGACGGTCACGCCCTTCCTCACCACTTCCTGGGCGAGCGCCTTGGCGAAGCCCGCCATGCCGGCCTTGGCCGCCGAATAGTTCGTCTGCCCGAACTGGCCCTTGATGGCGTTCACCGACGAGATGTTCACCACGCGCCCCCAGCCGCGCTCGACCATGCCGTCGATCACCTGGCGCGTGACGTTGAACACGCTGTTGAGGTTGGTGTTGATGACCGCCATCCAGTCCTGCTCGGTCATGCGCTTGAAGAGCGAATCGCGCGTGATGCCGGCGTTGTTGACCAGGATGTCCACCGGCCCGACAGCCGAGCTGACGTGGTGGAACATCTCGGCACAGGACTCGAAGTTCGCCACGTCGCCTTCGGCGGCGTGCACGCGCCAGCCTTCGCTGCGCATCGCGCCGAGCCACTCGTCCTTCCTGCCGTAGCCGGGCAGGCAGCCGGCGACGATGGTGTGTCCCGCCGCGGCGAGGCGCCGGCAGATCGCCGTGCCGATGCCGCCCATCCCGCCGGTCACGAAGGCCACGCGCTTCGGCACGGCCTCGGTCTTGAGCACCGCGCTCATCGCTCCACCGCCAGCGCGACGCCCATGCCGCCGCCGATGCACAGCGACGCGAGGCCCTTCTTCGCATCGCGCTTCTGCATCTCGTGCAGCAGCGTCACGAGAATCCGGCAGCCGGAGGCGCCGATCGGATGGCCGAGCGCGATGGCGCCGCCGTTCACGTTGACCCTGGACGTGTCCCAGCCCATCTGCCGGTTGACGGCGATCGCCTGCGCGGCGAAGGCTTCGTTGATCTCCATGAGATCCAGGTCCTTCGGCTCCCAGCCGGCGCGCGCGAGACATCTCTTCGAGGCCGGCACCGGCCCCATGCCCATGTACTTCGGATCCACGCCCGCCGAGGCGAACGACTTGATGCGCGCGAGCGGCTTCAGGCCGAGCTCCCTGGCCTTCCTCGCCGATGTGACGATCACCGCCGCCGCGCCGTCGTTGATGCCCGAGGCGTTGGCCGCGGTCACCGTGCCGTTCTTGTCGAAGGCGGGCTTCAAGCCCTTCATCGCCTCGAGCGTCGCGCCGTGGCGCGGGTACTCGTCATCCGCAAAGATCACCGGCCCTTTCTTCGAGGGGATCTCGAAGGGGATGATCTCGTCCTTGAAGCGGCCGGCCTTCTGCGCGGCTTCGGCCTTGTTCTGGCTCTTCACCGCGAACTCGTCCTGCTCCTCGCGCGTGACGACGTATTCCTTGGCCACGTTCTCGGCGGTGACGCCCATGTGGTACTGGTTGAAGGCGTCCCACAGCCCGTCGACGATCATCGAGTCGACGAGCTTCGCGTCGCCCATGCGAAAGCCGTCGCGCGAGCCGTTCATCACGTGCGGCGCGATGCTCATGTTCTCCTGGCCGCCGGCGATCACCACGTCGGCGTCGCCGTTGGCGACCGACTGCGCGGCGAGCATCACCGCCTTCAGGCCCGAGCCGCACACCTTGTTGATGGTCATGGCCGGGATCATGTCCGGCAGGCCCGCCTTGATCGCCGCCTGGCGCGCCGGGTTCTGGCCGACGCCCGCCGTGAGCACCTGTCCCAGGATCACTTCCGACACCTGGTCGGGCTTCAGCCCCGAGCGCTCCAGCAGCTTCCTGATGATGTGGGCGCCGAGGTCGGCGGCCGGCGTGCGCGCCAGCGTCCCGCCGAACTTGCCGATGGCGCTGCGCGCCGCCCCTGCGATGACGATGTCTTCCATTGCAATCTCCTCGAGTCGACTAGCTTGCCTTCTGTTTGACGTAGCGCCCGGGCGCGGGCTCGATCGCCTTGTACTTCGCGTTGCCCGGCTTCGCGGGCGCCTTGCGCTTGCCGCCGCCGTACTGCTCGAGCCAGGCCGCCCACTGCGGCCACCAGCTGCCGGGCTTCTCGGTCGCCTGCGCGAGCCAGGCGTCCGTGTCGGCCGGGTAGGGCCCGCCGGTCCAGTAGCTGCGCTTGCCTTTCGCTGCCGGATTGATCACGCCGGCCACGTGCCCGGCCGCGCCGAGCACGAAGGTCTTCTCGCCGCCCAGCAGGTCGAGCGAGCGATACGCCGAGCGCCACGGCACGATGTGGTCCTCGCGCGTGGCGACGATGAAGCTCGGGCGGTCGACTTTGCTTAGGTCCACCGGCACGCCGAGGTTGGTCACGGCGCCGGGCTCGCGCAGCCGGTTCTCGAGGTAGGTGTTCCTCAGGTACCAGCAATACATCGGCCCGGGCAGGTTCGTGCTGTCGGCGTTCCAGAAGAGCAGGTCAAAGGCCGGCGGCTGCCCGCCGCGCAGGTAGTTGTTGACCACGTAGGGCCAGATGAGGTCGTTGGCGCGCAGCGCCGAGAACACCGTGGCGAGCTCCACGCCCGGCAGGATGCCGCCGCGGCCGAGCGTCGCCTCGCGCTGGCGCACGCTCACCTCGTCGATGAACAGGCCGATCTGGCCGGCGTCCTCGAAGTCCAGCATCGTGGTCAGGTAAGTGACGCTCTCGACGACGTCCTCGCCCTTCGCGGCCAGCACCGCGAGCGCCGCGCCGAGCAGCGTGCCGCCGACGCAAAAACCCAGCGCGTTGATGCGCTCCGCCCTGGCAATGTCGCGCGCCACGTCGAGCGCCTCGAGCACGCCCATGCGCAGGTAGTCGTCCCACGTGTAGTGGCCCTGCGCGGGGCCGACGTTGCGCCAGGACACCATGAATACCGTGTGTCCCTGCTCGAGCGCATAGCGCACGAACGAGTTCTCGGGCTGCAGGTCGAGGATGTAGTACTTGTTGATGCAGGGCGGGATCATGACCAGCGGGCGCCTGGCCACCTCGGGCGTGACGGGCGCGTACTGGATGAGCTGCATGAGCGGGTTCTCGTGGATCACCGTGCCCGGCGTCACCGCGAGATTGCGCCCCACCTCGAAGGCGGCTTCGTCCGTCTGGCGGATGCGGCCTCGCCCGGCGTCGGCCAGCAGATTGGCGAGGCCCTTGGCCAGGCTCTCGCCGCGCGTTTCCTGCGCTGCGCGCAGCACTTCGGGATTGGTGGCGGCGAAGTTGGCCGGGCTCATCGCGTCCACCCACTGGCGCACCGTGAAGCGCAGCCGCTCCTTCGCCTGCCCCTGGAGGTCCGCCGCCTCGACCAGCTTCTCCAGGAACTCGGCGGCGAGCAGGTAGGACTGCTTCAGGTAG
>DATFEJ010000031.1:0-2512 GCA_035251235.1 Burkholderiales bacterium | reverse complement strand
CCGAGCGCCACGGCGCGCTCCAGCCCGATCACCGTGCCGAGAAAGCCGCTCACCATCAGCGGACCGTGCAGCGCGATCGCCCCCGGCGGCGCGGGAATCTCCGCGCCCAGGCGCACGAGCCCGCCGGCCACGCCGAGCGCGAGGGACAGGAATCCCAGCGCGAGGAGCGGCAGGCGCCAGCGCGGCGGCACGCTCAGGACCAGCCGAACCGGCTCTGCGCCTCGGCGCTCATGCGCTCGGGCGTCCAGGGCGGCTCCCAGACGAGCTCGACCTGCACTTCGGTGCCCTCGGGTGCGATGCCGCGCACAGCGGCGGCGGCCTCGTCCACGAGGTAGGGTGCCGCCGGGCAGGCGGGCGAGGTCATGGTCATCTCCACGCGCACCCGGCCCGGCTCGCAGCGCACGCTGTACACGAGGCCCAGATCCACGATGCTCATCCCCGCCTCCGGGTCCTCGACGCCGCGCAGCGCCTGCGTGACTTCGCTTTCGTCCATGCGCCAGTAAAGCGCGCCCCGGCCCCGGACTTCTTGATTTGCATCAACAACTTCGGCAGTGCGCGCGCTAGGCTGCGCGCATGCACTTCATGATCCTGATCCTCGCCTTTCTCCTGGGCGCGGTGCTCTGGGGCTACTTCCACTCCAATCCGCAGGGCGTCTCGCGCGCGAAGCTCCTCGCCTGCAACATCGCGGTGCTCGCGCTCGGCGCCGCCATCGGCGCGGCCGCGGGCGTGCTGCTGCTCGAAGATGGCCTGCGCGCCAAGCCCGGCGAGGCGGGGCTCGCCTGGTTCCTGGCGATCATGGGCGGCGGCACCGCCTTCATGATCATCGTGGCGGCCGGCGGGCTGGTGCGAAACCTCGTGCTGTTCCCGCTTTCCCGCCGCTCAGGTTGACTCAAGTCAATTCCGCGCGCGGGCGGCGCGGGCCGGCCGCTAGCATCCGCCGATGCGACTCCTGCTGATCAATCCGGCCCTGCCGGAAAGTTTCTGGAGCTTCCGCTGGGCGCTCGAATCCGTGCTCGGCGGCAAGCGCTCGCTCAATCCGCCGCTCGGCCTCGCCACGCTCGCCGCGCTCTGCCCGCCCGACTGGGAGGTGACGATCGTCGACGAGAACGTGGAGCCCCTGCCGCTCCAGCCCGAGGCCGACCTGATCGGCATCGGCGGCATGGGCGTGCAGACGCCGCGCCAGAAGCAGCTGCTGCGCTACTACCGCGAGGCAGGCTACCGCGTGGCCGCCGGCGGCAGCTACGCCTCGCTCTGCCCGGAGGAGTACTTCGACCTCGCCGACCACGTGATCGCCGGCGAGGCGGAATACATCTGGCCGCGCTTCTGCCAGGAGTTCGAGGCGGGCTCGCCCAAGGCCCTGTACCGCGAATTCGGCAACGTGAAGCTGGAGGATTCGCCGGTGCCGCGCTTCGACCTGCTGAAGCTCGAGCGCTACGCCACGGCGTCGCTGCAGCTCTCGCGCGGCTGCCCGTACCGCTGCGACTTCTGCGACATCATCGTCATGTTCGGCAGGAAGCCCCGCTACAAGGCGCCCGGGCAGATCGGGCGCGAGCTCGACGCGCTGCGCCGCCAGGGCGTGCGCAAGGTGTTCTTCGTCGACGACAACTTCATCGGCAACAAGGCGCGCGCCAAGGAAACGCTGCGTTTCCTCGCCCAATACCAGGACCGCCATGGCCGCAGATTGCGCTTCGGCACCGAGGCCTCGCTCAACCTCGCCGACGATCCGGAGCTGCTCCATCTCTTTCGCGAGGCGGGCTTCGAATGGGCGTTCCTCGGCCTGGAGACGCCCGACCCGGAGACGCTGCGCGAGGCGGCCAAGACGCAGAACACCACCGGCGACATGCTGTCCGCGGTGCGCCGCATTCACGCCGCGGGCATCGACATCCTCGCCGGCTTCATCGTGGGGTTCGACCGCGACACGCCGGCCACGTTCGGCAAGCAGCGGCGCTTCATCCTCGACAGCGGCATCATGGTGGCGATGGTGGGCCTGCTCACCGCGCTGCCGCGCACGCCGCTGTTCGACCGCTTGAAGCGCGAGGGGCGCCTGATCGAGCACGCGGCGCACGGCGACAACACGCGCGCCAGCACCAACTTCGTGCCCAAGCTCATGACGCTCGAGCAGATGCAGGCGGGCTACAAGCGGCTGTACCGGGACCTGCTGGCGGACGGCGCCATCGCCGCGCGCATTCGCAACAAACTCTCTCACTTCGGGCCGCAGGCGCAACTGGTGCGCGAGCGGCCGCTCGAGGCCGCGAAGATCGTCTGGAACCTTCTTACGCGCGGAATTGCGCGCGGCGGCCTGCCGCGCGCCTGGCACTTCCTGCGCAGCATCCCCCTGACGCGGCCCGGCCAGCTGCCGCTGGTCATCAACGACTGGATCTCCGGCCTCGCGCTGCGCCACTACGCCGAGCGGCACTTCGGCATGCTCGCGCGCCGCGCGCGCATGTCGCCCGAGCGCGCGGCGGTGCTGCTGCGCGCCAGGTTGCGACGCTGGCGCACCCGCGGCGCAGTG